>NZ_JAIWYM010000002.1:0-423357 GCF_020515595.1 Pseudomonas sp. MWU16-30323 | reverse complement strand
ACTGCTGCTGCGAAACCAGCTGCCAAGCCGGCCGCTAAGCCTGCTGCTGCAAAACCAACTGCCAAGCCGGCCGCTAAGCCTGCTGCTGCAAAACCCGCCGCAAAGCCAGCTGCTAAACCGGCTGCTGCAAAACCAGCGGCCAAGCCAGCCGCCGCCAAGCCTGCACCGGCCAAGCCAGCTACCCCAGCTGCAAAGCCTGCAACACCGGCCGCACCGGCTGCCAGCACCGCAGCGCCAACCGCTCCGGCCAGCAGCACGTCTGCACCGGCAGCGCCAAGCGTCACCCCAACCAGCGCTTCCTAAGTGCTGGTGACTGCGGCGCGCAGCTGATGCAGCGCGTCGTGGTCAAGGTTGGCGGCTCCGGCCGCCAGTCCTTCAAGCCATGCTTGATCTTTCACCTCGGCCATCGGCCACCCTTGCGCCACACCCTCCAGGCGCGATAACAGCAGCCGTTCGGCTTCCAGCTCCAGGGCCTTGACCCGCTCCCGTAACGCGCCCAGCTCAGCATCCTGCTGCGCCAAGGCCCGCCATTGCGTGCGTATTTGCCGCAGCGGTTCAACCACCCCGGCCTGCCACGGCCCGGCGATCTGCCGCAGTGCCTGCAAACGCAATGGTTGCGGCGCCACACCCCGTTGCTCCAACCACAACCCGCATAACATCAGGCACACGTCGGCCCCTTGCGCCTGCAAGCGCAGGCACGCGTCCTCGGCGCCCGGGCGGGCGTAAGTCGAGAGGGCAAAGCTCCACAGGTCAGCGCACATATTCACACCCAAGCCAGCGGCCAACGAAGCTGGTAGACTCCGCCGCCATTATGATCCGACTTCAAAGCCTAACATTACAGCGTGGCCCGCAACGTCTTCTCGAAGACGCCGAGCTAACCCTGCACGCCGGTCACAAAGCCGGCCTGATCGGTGCCAACGGCGCCGGCAAATCCACGTTGTTCGCCTTGCTGCTGGGTGAGCTGACGCCTGATTCAGGGGACTGTCTGCTACCGGCCGACTGGCTCATCGCCCATATGCGCCAGGAGATCGACACCCTCGACCGCATTGCGATCGACTACGTGCTCGATGGCGACCTGCGCCTGCGCCAGGTGCAACACGACCTCGCCGAGGCCGAGAAAGCCCAGGACGGCGCCGCACAGGCCCGCCTGCACTCGGAACTGGACAGCGCCGACGGTTACACCGCCGACGCCCGCGCCCGCAAGATGCTTGCCGGCCTTGGCTTTACCAACGAACAGATGGACCGCCCGGTCGCCGACTTCTCCGGCGGCTGGCGCATGCGCCTGAACCTGGCCCAGGCGCTGATGTGCCCCTCGGACCTGTTGCTGCTCGATGAACCGACCAACCACTTGGACCTCGATGCGATCCTGTGGCTGGAAGACTTCCTGAAAAGCTATCCGGGCACCTTGCTGCTGATTTCCCACGACCGGGACTTCCTCGACGCCGTGGTCGACAACATCGCTCACGTCGACCAGAAGAAAATCACCCTGTACCGCGGTGGCTACAGCGCCTTCGAACGCGCCCGCGCCGAACGCCTGGCCCAGCAACAGCAGGCGTACGAGAAGCAGCAGGCGCAACGCGCGCACATGGAAAGCTACATCGCCCGGTTCAAGGCCCAGGCCACCAAGGCCCGTCAGGCCCAGAGCCGGATCAAGGCCCTGGAACGCATGGAAGAACTGTCGGCGGCCCACGTCGATTCACCGTTCGACTTTGTGTTCCGCGAGTCGGTGAAAATCTCCAGCCCGTTGCTGGACCTGTCCGATGCCCGCTTGGGTTATGGCGACAAGACCATCCTTGAGAAGGTCAAGTTGCAGCTCACCCCTGGCGCGCGGATCGGCCTGCTCGGCCCCAACGGCGCCGGCAAGTCGACGCTGATCAAAAACCTCTCGGGCGAATTGCAGCCTTTGGCCGGCCGCCTGGTGCGCGGTGAGAACCTGGTGGTGGGCTATTTCGCCCAGCACCAGTTGGACTCCCTCGACGCCAAGGCCAGCCCGCTGCTGCACTTGCAGCGCCTGGCGCCGACCGAACGGGAACAGACCCTGCGGGACTTCCTCGGTGGTTTCGACTTCCGTGGCGCGCGCATCGACGAGCCGGTGCTGAATTTCTCCGGTGGCGAAAAGGCCCGCCTGGCCCTGGCGTTGATCGCCTGGGACCGGCCAAACCTGCTGCTGCTCGACGAACCGACCAACCACCTGGACCTGGAAATGCGCCTGGCGCTGACCATGGCCCTGCAGGAATTCAGCGGCGCGGTGTTGGTGGTGTCTCACGATCGGCACCTGCTCAAGAGCACCACCGATAACTTCCTGCTGGTGGCTGACGGCAAGGTCGAGGAATTCGACGGCGACCTGGAAGACTACGCCCGTTGGCTGTCGGACTACCGCCTGCGCAACGCGCCGGTCAGCAACACGCCGGTCAACCCGGACAAGACCGACAAGAAGGCCCAGCGCCAGGCCGCCGCTGCACTGCGTCAGCAGTTGGCACCGCACAAGCGTGAAGCCGACAAGCTGGAAGCCGAGTTGGGCAAGATCCACGAAAAGCTGGCAAAGATCGAAACCAGCCTCGGTGACAGCGCCGTGTACGAGCCGGCCCGCAAGGATGAATTGCGCGACCTGCTGGCCGAACAGGCCAAGCTCAAGGTACGTGAAGCGCAGTTGGAGGAGACCTGGATGGAAGCCCTCGAACTGTTGGAATCCTTGCAAGCGGAGTTGGAGGCGCTGTCCTGATGGAGGCGCTGCAACTGCCACTGCCAGCCCAATGGATCGCGCCGATCTGGGTGGCCGTACAGATTCTGCTGATCCTGCTGGCCGGCTACCTCGCCCAGCGTTTCGTCGCCAAATGCCTGAACCGCCTGGGGGAACGTTATCCGTTCCCGCCACAGTTGCTGATGCCCCTGCGCGGCGGCCTGCGCTGGCTGATCATGGGCAGCGCGCTGATATTCGTGCTGGAGCGCCTGGGCGTGTCCGCCACGGTGCTGTGGACGGCGTTGTCGGGCTTTGTGGCGGTGGCCGCAGTGGCGTTCTTCGCCATGTGGTCGGTGTTGTCCAACCTGCTGTGCGCCATCCTGATCTTCACCGTCGGGCCGTTCCGTCTTGGTGACGTGGTCGAGCTGGTGGACACCGTCGACAAGCCCGGCGTCAAAGGTCGGGTGGTGGCGATCAACTTGCTCTACACCACGCTGATCGAAGTGGAAGAGGCCGGGACAGGCGGTGTCATGGTGCAAGTGCCCAACAGCCTGTTCTTCCAGCGCTCGGTGCGCCGTTGGCGCGGCAGCGACGTGCTGCCTTAACCTGTGGCGAGAGAGCTTGCTGTGGCGAGGGCGCTTGCTGTGGCGAGGGAGCTTGCTCCCGCTGGGCTGCGTAGCAGCCCCAAAAAAAGCAGGGAGCGCTGCGCACTCCAGCGGGAGCAAGCTCCCTCGCCACAAAGGCGCACCCCAAAATTTTTGTAGCCATTTCTCGGCCAGCAGCGTTAGTTTAGAAACATTCAGCAAACTCAGCTCTGAGGTGTGTAATGGCGCTCGACACATGGCTGGCCTTTTTCCTGGCCAGTTGGATCATCAGTCTCTCTCCGGGCGCTGGCGCCATTGCGTCGATGTCCAGCGGCCTGCAATACGGTTTTCTGCGCGGTTACTGGAATGCCCTGGGCCTGCAACTGGGCCTGGCGATGCAAATCGCCGTGGTTGCCGGCGGCCTGGGTGCGATTCTCGCGGCCTCTTCCACCGCGTTCTATGCGATCAAGTGGTTCGGTGTGGCGTACCTGGTGTACCTGGCCATCAAGCAATGGCGCGCGCTGCCAACCGACCTGAGCGATGACGCGGCGATTCGCCCGCTCGGCAAGCCGATGGCGATGATGTTCCGCGGGTTCCTGGTCAACGCCAGCAACCCCAAGGCCCTGGTGTTCATGCTGGCGGTGCTGCCACAGTTCGTGAACCCGCAGGCGCCGTTGCTGAACCAGTACCTGATCCTGGGCGCGACCATGATCTGCGTGGACATGATCGTGATGGCCGGCTACACCGGGCTCGCCTCCAAAGTGTTGCGCCTGTTGCGCACACCGAAGCAGCAGAAACGCATGAACCGTACGTTTGCTGGCTTGTTCGTAGGGGCGGCGGGGTTCCTGGCCAGCCTGCATCGCGCAACGGCATAACTGGCGAAACCGGATCAAAAATGTGGGAGCTGGCTTGCCTGCGATAGCATCACCCTGGTGTGACTGATACACCGAGGTGTCTGCATCGCAGGCAAGCCAGCTCCCACATTGGTTTTGTGTGGCATGTACTTCCGGTGATCAGCGCAAGATCTTCGGCGCTTCATCACGTGGCAGGTTATTGCGCAGTGCAGGCTGCCCGGGTGCTTCCTGATAACCACCGCCAAGCTGCTCGGCCAACTGCCGCGCCACATCCTCACCCAGCGCTTTCGACACTTCTCGCACTACACGCGGCCGGTTCAGGCTCACGCGCACGTCACGGTTGTTCACCAGCTTGGTGTCCTGGCCTTCGCCCATGGCGGTAAACGCCGAGGTGATCTCAAAGGTGCGGGTGTTGATCAGGCTGAAATCCGCCACCAGCGTCAGGCCCAGCACCGCCGAATAGCTGTTGGTGTGGTCCAGCGCGTTGACGTCCTGAGTGAAGTCGATGTCCGACAAGGTGCCGAACAGCACGTAGTCCGCGCCCTTGAAGTTACCGGCCTTGATCCGCTTGATCACGTCGTACACATCGCCCTTGGCGTCAGCGGTGTAGGGCGTGCCCTGTACCAGCTGGAACTGCCGCGACTTGAGGATTTCACCCTTGATGTCGCCGCTGAACTTGCGCAGTTCGGTCTGCTCGATGTAGCTGTTGCGGCTCTCGTACTCGCTGTAGCTCGAGCCGCCGCTGGCGTTGTAGGCGTTGGCCTGGAAGTTGTTGCTGGCTGCGACCTGGTGGATGTACTCCTCCACCCGGGCCTCGTAGGCCAGGTCGGTCACTGCGATCTTCGGTGCGGCCGAGGCGCCAAAGGCGCACAGCAGGCCGATCATGCCGATCCATGCACGCATTGCTTAGCGCTCCGTGGTCTTGCGGATTTCTTTTTCGTCCATCCATTCGGCCAGGCCGCTTTCAACGTCAATCAGTTGCAGGCTGAACTTGTAGAACACGTCCTTGTAGTCCGAGCTGCGCTTGACGATGGAGCTGATGGAGCCTTCCAGGCGGTATTTGGCGGCGACCATGTTGCCGGTCTTGCTGACGGTCGACTTCTTGTACAGGCCGCTCTGGTTCTGCAGCTTCAGCTGGTCGACCTGGCTTTGCATGTCGGTGTTGTCGCTGGCGAAGCGGGCGGTGCCGGTCTTCATCAGCTGGGTCTTGATCGAGGTGGTGATCTCGCGGGTATCGATGTACTCGCTGGTCTTGTTCTTCACGTCGTACACCTGCACCACCGGGCGGCCCTGGAGGATGCCGGACTGGGCCAGGGAGCGGGTCATGCTTTCGGCGATCATCTGCAGGTCGGTGGAACCGAACTCGTTGGTCACCAGTTCCACGGCCTTGGTGTCGCCGTAACTGATGTTTTTACCGCCCAGTACCGGCGAGGTGTTGGCGCAGCCGCTGGCCAGAACGGCAACCACGGCGAGGAACGAGAAGCGTGCAAACATGGGGATGTCTCTCTGAAACTGAATGAGTGGGCGGATCAAGGCGTCTTCACTTCCAGGCGGAAGTCGGCAGCCTGGGGCAGGTTGGCGATGGCCGGCAGGAAGGTCGCCTGGTTGGCGTAGAGGTTCAGCACTTTCCAGGTCTCTTCGTCGCCCACCGGGAAGCCGTCGGCACCCAGCCAGGCGAAGCGGTAATACATCATCTGGTTGCTGCTGGTGATATTGCTCAACTGCACCTTGGCGGTCAGGAAACCGTTTTCCCGGGCGACGCGGATGGCGCCCACTGCGATGCCCTTGAACTTGCCCATCACCACGATTTTGCTCGCGGCGCTGCCGGGTTCCGGCGGTGGCGGGGTGGCGCAACCGGCCAGCAGGATCAGCGCCAGGGCGCCGAGGATGAAATGACGCATAGCGTGCTCCTTAAGGTTGTTTGAGAGTGGCGACGGCCTGGGGCGGATTGTTCTGCACCACGTGGGCCGCGAGACCGCCGGCGAATACCTGGTTGCCGACCACCCGCAGGGTGATCACCTGGTAGCGCTGGTCGGCCTTGACCGTTACCAGCGTGCCGCCCAGGGCGTTGGGCAGGCTGACTTGATGCTCGCCGTGCTTGAGGCGCAGGCGTGTCACCTGGGTCATGTCCGGCAAGGTGCGCCAGGTGCGGGTGTCGGCGCCTTCGGTGACGGCCGAGGCGATGCCGAGTACCAGGCCCGCCATCGGGTTGGTCTTGTTCAGGTTGTTCTGGGTGATGCCGCGAGTGACGGCGCGCACGGTGGTGCGCAGGATGATGCCCGGCATGTCATCCCGCAGGGCGCGGCGGGACATGACGGTGGTGCTGTTGAGGGCCGTGAGGTGCTGCTGCTGGCCGTCGACACCGATCTGGGCGAAGGTCGCGGTGGAGGTGTCGGGCTTGATCACCGGGAACGACAGCGGGGTGATCACCAGGTGGCCGTCGATGGGGATCGGCAACGGCAGGCGAATCGAGTCGCGAGCCGGTGCCAGGCCGCTTTGCACCACGATCAGCACGTCGGTCTCGTCGGCGCCGACTTTGGACTTGTCCAGGTTGAGCAGGGCCTGTTCCAGCAGTGGGGTGTTGGGGCGCAGTTCGGCGGCCTTGCGGTAGCCCGGTGCGGCCAGGTCTTTTTCGCCCAGGGCTTCGTAGACGAAGCCGGCCAGGTAATGGCTGAACGCGCTCTGGTAGCTGTTTTTCAGGCCGACCACTTCCGGGGCGTCGAGGCTTTCCACCGGGTAGCCGCGCAGGTCCTTGAACTGGGTGTTGATGCCCTGGCGCTCGGCTTCGTTTTCGCTCTTGAGGTATTCCTTGTCC
The DNA here is from genome assembly GCF_020515595.1 of Pseudomonas sp. MWU16-30323. Classification (NCBI taxonomy): domain Bacteria; kingdom Pseudomonadati; phylum Pseudomonadota; class Gammaproteobacteria; order Pseudomonadales; family Pseudomonadaceae; genus Pseudomonas; species Pseudomonas sp. MWU16-30323. The sequence goes on along the minus strand of NZ_JAIWYM010000002.1, from coordinate 416,424 downwards.
CGCAGGTTGGCGATCACCGCCTCGCGTTCGTGGGTTTTCTTGATTTCGGTACGGGCACCGTCGAAGTCGTTCAGCGCCAGCAGGTTCAGGGCCATCTGGGTGGTGAGCATGACTTTTTCGTAGTCGTAGCCTTCATAGCGGCGGACCTTGTCATTGACCAGGAAGGCACCGAACTGCGCGAGGTACTTGTCGGTGTCGAACTTGACCGACTCTTCCCACTTGTAGACTTGCAGGTCGGCACTGCGCCAGGCGGTCTGGCTGCCGGTCAGGTCGCCCTTGGCCCGCAACAACTCGCCCTTTTCGAAGTAGTAGAGAAGGTCCTTGTCGTCGCCGGTGTTGTTCTTCTCAAGCAGGGTCAGCGCGCCGTCGACATTGCCGGTGGCCAACTGCTGATTGGTGGCTTGCAGCTCGGTGTCGTAGCTGCGAAACATCGAACAACCGGACAGCAAGGTGATTGCTGCGAGCGCGAGCGAGGTAAAGGCGCGAGATGCCATCGAGGAGCTTCTTCCCTGAACGTAATCGGCCGAATGTGCTGGGCGGGCCGAATCACCAATGGCAGGAAGGCATCGCGATCCTGCCAATTCCTCATAAAAAGAGGAGCGAAAATGCCATTTCGCAATAACGAAGGCGCGGCATTATAAGCTGCATTGCTGGCAAAACAATGGCCTTTTGGATCCTATTTCCAGTGAGGGTGCCAGCATCCGCACCTGAGTAATCCCAATCCCTGATCACTAACACCTTGAGTCAAAACCCGTAAGGTTTGACAATGTGTTACTTCGTATTTCCATTTGAGATTCATTCATGATTGCGCCCTTCCGTTTTCTTGCCTGGCTGGTGCTGCCGGCGTTGATGTCGTGCAGTTTCAACGTGCTGGCCGCAACGGCCGAGGGCGCCCCCCAAGCCCTGCATTTACTGGACTACATCGGCGCGGACTACCCGCCGACGGTGGAGGCGGGCAAGGTCATCGATGATTCGGAATACCGCGAACAGGTGGAGTTTCTCGGGGTCCTGCAAGGCCTGGTGGCCGAACTGCCGGAAAAGCCCGAGCGCGCCGAGTTGATAAAAGGCGTGGATGAACTGCTGGCCGCCGTAACGGCCCATCAGGACGGCGCGGTGGTTGCGCACCAGGCCCGGCAATTGGGCGCCAAGCTGGCGGTGGCCTATGAAGTCAGCCAGGCCCCGGCCATTACGCCCGACCCGACGCGTGGTGCGCCTCTGTACGCCCAGAATTGCTCGGTCTGCCACGGTGCCACGGGTGCCGGCGATGGCCCCGCAGGCGTTGGCATGACCCCACCGCCCGCCAATCTGCGGGACGCTGCACGCCTCGACCGCTTGAGCCTCTACGCGATCTACAACACCCTTGGGCTGGGCGTCGAAGGCACCGACATGCCGTCTTTCGCCGATCAACTGGACGACCGCCAGCGCTGGGACCTGGCCACCTACATTGCCGGCTTCACCGCCGACCCGGCTGCAGCGAAACGCGAAAAGTCCTTCAACCTCGCTGACCTTGCGCGCCAGACCCCCAACGAAGTGCTGGCCGCCGAAGGCCCGGACGTTGTCGCGACGTTCCGTGCCCAGCGCGCCCAGCCGCCGCAGGTCAAGCGTGGCCCGGCGCAGTTGCTCGATTACACCGCCGCCACCCTCGACAAAAGCCTCGCCGCCTTCCGCAATGGCGAACACGAGCAGGCCTACGACCTGTCGGTAGCGGCGTACCTGGAAGGTTTCGAGCTGGTTGAAAGCTCCCTCGACAACGTCGACGCCAACGTGCGCAAGGACACCGAAAAGGCCTTGATGGCCTACCGGCAGTCCTTGCAGGACGGGTTGCCGATCGAGCAAGTGCAGCAGCGCCTGGACGTGGCCAAGGGCAAGCTCACCGAGTCGGCCGGCCTGTTGGGCAGCGATGGCTTGAGCGGGTCCCTGAGTTACATCTCCGGTTTGCTGATCCTGCTGCGCGAGGGCCTGGAAGCGATCCTGGTGTTGGCGGCGATCCTCGCGTTCCTGCGTAACACCGGCCAGCAATCGGCGGTGCGCAGCGTCAACGTCGGCTGGGGCCTGGCGCTGTTGGCCGGCTTGGCCACCTGGGCGTTGGCGGCGTATGTGATTGATGTCAGCGGCGCCCAGCGCGAGCTGCTGGAAGGCTGCACGGCGCTGTTTGCCAGTGTGATGGTGCTGTGGCTCGGGGTGTGGATGCACGACCGCCGCCACGCGGCCGCCTGGCAGGACTACATCAAGAGCAGCCTGGTGGGCGGTGGCGGGCGTTTCGGCTTTGCGATGCTGGCGTTCTTCTCGGTGTACCGCGAACTGTTCGAAGTGATCCTGTTCTACGAAACCCTGTGGTTGCAGGCAGGCCCCGCCGGGCACAACGCGGTATTGGCCGGTGGCGCCACGGCGGTGGTGCTGTTGGTGGGCCTGGCCTGGGTGATTCTGCGGGGCTCGGCGAAACTGCCGCTGGCGCTGTTCTTCGGCATCAACGCCGCGCTGCTCTGTGCGCTGTCGGTGGTGTTCGCCGGGCATGGCGTCAAGGCGTTGCAGGAAGCCGGGATCTTCGGCACCCGGCCGGTGGCGTTCTTTGACTTCGACTGGCTGGGCATTCACGCCGACGCTTATTCCCTGAGTGCCCAGGCCGTGGCGATCCTGGCGATTGTGGTGCTATACGGCCGCAGCCGGCTGGCTGAAAAGCGCCGGGTGGTGGCGTAACCATGCGCGTGTGGATCGATGCAGACGCCTGCCCGCGTGCGGCCAAGGATCAGGTGGTGAAGTTCGCCCTCAAGCGCCAGTTCGAGGTGGTGCTGGTGGCCGGGCAGAGCCAGATCAAGCCGAGCTTCTCGTGTGTGAAGCTGATTGTGGTGCCCAGCGGCCCGGATGCGGCCGATGACTACCTGGTGGAACACGCGGTGCCCGGCGAACTGGTGATCTGCAGCGATGTGCCGCTGGCCGACCGTCTGGTGAAGAACGGCGTGGCGGCGCTGGACCCGCGAGGCAAGGAGTTCAGCCCGCAGAACATGAGCGAGCGGCTGGCGGTGCGTAACCTCTTCACCGATCTGCGGGAGCAGGGGCAGATGGGCGGTGGCCCGCCGCCCCATGGGGACAAGGATAAGCAGGCGTTTGCCAACTCGCTGGATCGGATCCTGACCCGACTGATGAAGGCTTAATCGTTCTGGTGGGTCAGCTCCAGCACTCGGTCCACCAGCTTGTTGATGCCTGACGCCACTTCGCTGATGCGTTTGCCCAGCATGTAGGCCGGGGTGCTCACCAGCTTGCGCGCCTTGTCTTCGACGATGTCGTCTACCGCGCACTCCTGGTGGGTGGCGCCCATCTTGTCCATGGCGGCTGCGGTGTCGGCATCGTTACCGATGGTGCAGGTCACGCCGGGGCCATAGATCTTCGCCGCCAGGGCCGGCGAGATGCAGATCAGGCCGACGGGCTTGCCTGCTTCGGCAAACGCCTCGGCCAGTTCCAGCACCTGCGGGTTGACGCTGCACCCGGCGCCTTCCACGGCAAAGTTCGACAGGTTCTTCGCCGCGCCAAACCCACCGGGCACGATCAGCGCGTCGAAATCCTCGGCGTTGGCCTCACGAATGTCCTTCACCTCGCCACGGGCAATGCGCGCCGACTCCACCAGCACATTGCGCGACTCAGGCATTTCTTCGCCCGTGAGGTGATTGATCACGTGCAGTTGGGCAATGTTCGGCGCAAAACACTGCACCTCGGCGCCGCGCTGGTCCAGGCGCAGCAGGGTGATCACGCTCTCATGAACCTCAGCCCCGTCGTACACGCCACAGCCGGAAAGGATCACTGCAATCTTTTTGCTCATGGGCATTTCTCCTGATTCATGGCGTTAAATGTCTACTCATTTGTCACTCATTGCCAATGGGATATCCAGCCGCTACACCTACTCTAGATGTAACAATAATTGACCGGACTTGCCCATGGACTTCGTCCCTTACGCGGTACCGTTTTTCATTGCCTTGATCGTGGTCGAGCTGCTGGCCGACTACCGGCGCGGCCAACGCAACTACCGGGTGGCCGACGCCATCAACAGCCTCAGCACCGGCGTGCTGTCCACCACCACCGGGCTGCTGACCAAAGGCGTGGGCATCCTCACCTATGCCTTCGCCCTCAAGCATCTGGCAATCATCGAGCTGTCGGCCCAGAGCGTCTGGACCTGGGTGTTCGCCTTTGTCTTCTATGACTTCTGCTACTACTGGCTGCACCGCATGGGCCATGAGCGCAACATCCTCTGGGCCGCGCACTCGGTGCATCACCAGAGCGAGGACTACAACCTCAGCACCGCCTTGCGCCAGACCAGTACCGGCTTTCTGCTGAGCTGGATTTTCTACTTGCCGCTGGCCATCCTCGGCGTGCCGCTGGTGGTGTTTATCAGCGTGGCGTCCCTCAACCTGCTGTATCAATTCTGGGTGCACACGCGCCATGTGCCGAAGCTCGGCTGGTACGAGTGGTTCTTTGTCACGCCGTCCAATCATCGGGCCCACCATGCACAGAACGCTCTCTACATGGATCGCAACTACGGCGGGGTGTTCATTATTTGGGACCGCCTGTTTGGCTCCTTCCAGGAAGAAGACGATAACGAGCCCGTGATCTTTGGTGTGACCACACCCTTGGCCAGTTGGAACCCGTTGTGGGCCAACCTGCAGTTTTATGCGCAGTTGTGGAGCGATGCACGGCGTACCGAAAGTGGGTGGGACAAGCTGCGGATCTGGTTCATGCGCACCGGCTGGCGCCCGGCGGACGTGGCGGCGAAGTACCCGATGGCCAAGCCCGACTTGAGCCAGTTCCGCAAATTCGAGGTGCCGCTGGACGGGCGCCAACAGCTTTACATCGCGCTGCAGTTTGCCGCGTACGTGGGTTTTGGCAGCTATCTGATGAATTTCGGCGAGGGCTTGCCGACCGCCGCCCTGGTGTTGGGCTGGAGCGCGATGGCGTTGGGGTTGTTCACCCTGGGGGTGGCGCTGGAGAATCGCCCGTGGGCGCTGAAGGCTGAGCTGGTGCGCCTGGCACTGAATGTGCCGCTGGTGTGGCTGGCGCCGCTGGTGGGGCTGTGGCCGGCCAGCGCGATGGGCTGGCTGGGCCTGGTCAGTTACAGCTTGCTCAGCGGCATCGGCCTCTACTGTTGCAGAGACCGGCTTACTCGACTGGCGTCGTAGGCTTTTCGGCTTTTTCAGGTTCGCCTGCGGCCAGGCGAACCTTTTCTGCGGCGCAGGCTTCGCGGGTCAGGCGGGCGTTCTTGATGCGCCGGCGGATCCACAAGCCCAGGCCCAGCACCAGCAGTGCGCCCAGCACCCACAGCTCGTATTTCTTGACGCTGCCCAGCATGCCTTCCAGTACCGCGCCGAAATGGTAAGCCGCCGCCCCCAACGCAGCGGCCCACACGGCGGCGCCAATCCCGTTCAGCAACAGGTAGCGGCCCGGCGGGTAGCCCGACAAACCAATGGCCACCGGCATCACCGTGCGCAAACCGTAGACAAAACGGAAGCTCAGCACCCAGATGTCCGGGTGCTTGCGGATATGCTCCAGGGCCTTGTCGCCCAGCAGTTGCCAGCGCGGCTTGCGCGCCAGCAGTTTGCGGCCGTGCTTGCGCCCCAGGAAGTACCACAGCTGGTCGCCTGCGTAGCTGCCGAAAAAGGCAACGACCACCACCAGGTTGATATCCATGTATCCACGGAACGCCAGGAAGCCTGCGAGAACCAATATGGTTTCGCCTTCGAAGAAGGTGCCTAGGAACAGCGCAAAGTAGCCGAAGTCATGCAGAAATTGTTGAAGCATGGTCTGGGTGCTGGCGAAATGAACGCGCAGCCTACGCCTTCGTGAACATTCATGAAAGTATCGAGATGTGTCACGAAGTGAACAATTCCTACATAAACGACGAATGCGACTACAGGTCACATGCCGGTTGCCTTACGGTGCATGAGGTAACCACAACTGTAATTCCTTCGTCATAATGGCCGCTTATAACTGTCACGCTCGCCCGTCAACCCGGGCTCAGGAGTCTGCCGTGAGCTTTACCCCCGCCAACCGCCTGTTTCCCGCCACCCGTTTGCGTCGCAACCGCCGTGATGATTTTTCCCGTCGCCTGGTGCGTGAAAACGTCCTGACGGTGAATGATCTGATCCTGCCGGTGTTTGTGCTGGACGGTGAAAATCGTCGGGAAGCGGTGGCGTCGATGCCGGGTGTGGAGCGCTTGACCATTGATTTGCTGCTCGAAGAGGCCGCGAATTGGGTTGAACTGGGGATTCCGGCGCTGGCGCTGTTCCCGGTCACGCCGTCTGAACTCAAGTCCCTGGACGCCGCCGAAGCCTGGAACCCGGACGGTATTGCCCAGCGCGCCACCCGCGCGTTGCGTGAGCGCTTTCCGGAACTGGGAGTGATCACCGACGTGGCGCTGGACCCGTTCACCACCCACGGGCAGGATGGCATTCTCGACGAAGAAGGCTATGTTCAGAACGACATCACCGTTGATGCGCTGGTCAAGCAGGCCTTGTCCCACGCTGCAGCCGGTGCCCAGGTAGTGGCACCGTCGGACATGATGGACGGTCGCATCCAGGCGATTCGCGAAGCCCTGGAGCTGGCCGGCCACGTCAACGTGCGCATCATGGCTTACTCGGCCAAGTACGCCAGCGCCTATTACGGCCCGTTCCGCGATGCGGTGGGCTCGGCGCTGAACCTGGGCAAGGCCAACAAGGCCTCGTACCAGATGGACCCGGCCAACAGCCACGAAGCCCTGCACGAAGTGGCGGCGGACCTGGCTGAAGGTGCCGACATGGTCATGGTCAAGCCCGGGATGCCGTACCTCGACATCCTTTATCGGGTCAAAGAGGAATTCAAGGTGCCGACCTTTGTCTATCAGGTCAGCGGTGAATACGCCATGCACATGGCCGCGATCCAGAATGGTTGGTTGAGTGAAGGGGTGATCCTTGAATCCCTGACTGCCTTTAAACGCGCGGGTGCTGATGGCATCCTGACTTACTTCGCCGCCCGCGCCGCCCAATTGCTTAGAGAGCAACACTAGCCCTCACAGGAACACTCGATGAATACCGAAGGACTCACAGAAGTTGCCGTAAAAGACGCTCAGCCGGTGGTTGAACAGGTCACCGAGACCCCGCCGGAGCTGGAGCCGGCACCGCCTGCCGTGGTGGCCGAAACGCCCGCTGCCGCACCGACGCCGGTGGTTGCGATTACCAACCTGGATGACAGCAGCCTGTACATCCATCGCGAGCTGTCACAACTGCAATTCAACATCCGCGTGCTGGAACAGGCACTGGATGAGTCCTACCCGTTGCTGGAGCGGCTGAAGTTCCTGCTGATCTTCTCCAGCAACCTGGACGAGTTCTTCGAGATTCGTGTCGCCGGCCTCAAGAAGCAGATCACCTTCGCCCGTGAACAAGCCGGCGCCGATGGCCTGCAACCGCATCAGGCCCTGGCCCGTATCAGCGAGCTGGTGCACGGCCATGTGGACCGCCAATACGCGATCCTCAATGACATCCTGCTGCCGGAACTGGAAAAGCATCACGTCCGCTTTATCCGACGTCGTCACTGGACCACCAAGATCAAGACCTGGGTGCGCCGCTACTTCCGCGACGAAATTTCGCCGATCATCACCCCGATCGGTCTCGACCCGACGCACCCGTTCCCGTTACTGGTGAACAAGAGCCTGAACTTCATCGTCGAGCTGGAAGGTATCGACGCCTTCGGTCGCGACTCGGGCCTTGCGATCATTCCGGCACCGCGCCTGTTGCCACGGATCATCAAGGTACCGGAAGAGGTGGGGGGCGCTGGCGATAACTATGTATTCCTTTCGTCGATGATCCACGCCCACGCCGATGACCTGTTCCAGGGCATGAAGGTGAAGGGCTGCTACCAGTTCCGCCTGACCCGTAACGCCGACCTGGCGCTGGACTCCGAAGACGTCGAAGACTTGGCCCGCGCCCTGCGCGGAGAGCTGTTCTCCCGTCGCTACGGTGATGCGGTACGTCTGGAAGTGGCAGACACCTGCCCGAAACACCTGTCCGACTACCTGCTCAAGCAGTTCAACCTGAGCGAGACCGAGCTGTATCAGGTCAATGGCCCGGTGAACCTGACGCGCCTGTTCAGCATTACAGGCCTGGACAGCCACCCGGAGCTGCAATACACGCCGTTTACTCCGCAGATCCCGAAACTGCTGCAAAACAGCGAGAACATTTTCAGCGTGGTGAGCAAGCAGGACATCTTGCTGCTGCACCCGTTCGAGTCCTTCACGCCGGTGGTCGACCTGCTGCGTCAGGCCGCCAAGGACCCGCATGTATTGGCTGTACGCCAAACCCTGTACCGTTCCGGCGCCAACTCCGAAATTGTCGATGCGCTGGTAGACGCCGCACGTAACGGCAAGGAAGTGACGGCGGTGATCGAACTGCGGGCGCGGTTCGACGAAGAATCCAACCTGCAACTGGCCAGCCGCCTGCAAGCGGCCGGTGCGGTGGTGATCTACGGCGTGGTCGGCTTCAAGACCCACGCCAAGATGATGCTGATCCTGCGCCGTGAAGCCGGTGAGATCGTGCGTTACGCCCACTTGGGCACCGGCAACTACCACGCCGGCAACGCCAAGCTCTACACCGACTACAGCCTGCTGACCTCCGATGACGCCTTGTGTGAAGACGTTGGCAAACTGTTCAGCCAGTTGATCGGCATGGGCAAGACGCTGCGCATGAAGAAGCTGCTGCACGCGCCGTTTACCCTGAAGAAGGGCATGCTCGACATGATTGCCCGCGAGACCCAGTTCGCCCTCGAAGGCAAGCCGGCGCACATCATCGCCAAGTTCAACTCGCTGACTGATCCGAAGATCATCCGTGCGTTGTACAAGGCCAGCCAGTCGGGCGTACGTATCGACCTGGTGGTGCGTGGCATGTGCTGCCTGCGTCCGGGCATCGCCGGGGTCTCCCATAACATCCACGTGCGTTCGATCATCGGGCGCTTCCTGGAGCACACACGGGTGTTCTACTTCCTCAATGGCGGCGAGGAGCAGATGTTCCTCTCCAGTGCCGACTGGATGGAGCGCAACCTCGACAAACGTGTGGAGACTTGCTTCCCGGTGGAAGGCAAGAAGCTGATCATGCGGGTCAAGAAAGAGTTGGAGAGTTACCTCACCGACAACACCCACAGCTGGAGCCTGCAGTCGGACGGGCGCTACGTGCGCAACACCCCGACCGGCAACCAGAACCCGCGCAGCGCCCAGGCGACATTGCTGGAGAAGCTGGGCAGCCCGATTCTGACGGTGAACTAAAAGCCGACGCGGTCAAAAATGTGGGAGCGGGCTTGCTCGCGAAGGCGGTGGATCAGTCGATGAATCTGTTGACTGAAACTCCGCTTTCGCGAGCAAGCCCGCTCCCACATTTGGTTTGTGGCGTTAGATTGTTCCCACGCTCTGCGTGGGAATACATCCTGTGACGCTCCGCGTCACTCACCCCTATCAGCGCACGTTCAGCGTGAACCCAACCCGCGTCAGCCACTCGGCTTCCTGGGCGAAATCCGCCTGGGTCAGCTGGTTTTCATCCAGCCAGTTTTTCGGGAACACCACATCCAGGCTGTCGGCATTGGCCCGCAGGACCACTTGTGGCATTTCCTGGGTACCACGGATGTGGTGGAACAGGATCGCAAACCGCAGCAGCGCGCACAGGCGAATCAGCTTGATGCCTTCGTCACCGAACTCGGCAAACTTGTCTTTCGGAATATTGCGCCGGTGGCCGCGTACCAGCAGGGCGAGCATTTGTTGGTCTTCGCGGGAGAAACCCGCCAGGTCCGAGTGCTCGATCAAGTAGGCGCCGTGCTTGTGGTAATGGTAGTGGGCGATGTCCAGCCCCACTTCATGGACCTTGGCTGCCCAGCCCAGCAGTTCACGCCAGACGCCGTCTTCCAGGTCCCAATCCGCGGCGACCTGATCGAAAGCATGGAGCGCCTTGCGTTCAACCCGGGCGGCTTGCTCCAGGTCGACGTGGTAACGCTCCATCAGCGAGCTGAGGGTGCGTTCACGCACGTCTTCGTGATGATGACGGCCCAGCAGGTCGTACAGCACGCCTTCACGCAGGGCGCCGTCGCAGTGGTCCATGCGTTGCAGTTCGAGGGCGTCGAAAATCGCTTCGAGAATCGCCAGGCCCGCCGGGAAAATGGTGCGGCGATCAGGCTTGATGCCTTCGAAGTCGATCTTCTCGGCATCCCCCAGCTTGAACAGTTTGCGCTTGAGCCAGGCCAGGCCTTCGGCGTTGACCTCGCCAGTGCCATGGCCGCCGGCCTTGAGGGCCAGGCCGATGGCGCGGATGGTGCCGGACGAACCGATGGCCTCATCCCAGGTCAGGCGGTGCAGGGCATGCTCGATGCTCATGATCTCCAGCCGCGCCGCCGTATAAGCCTGGGCGTAGCGGGCCGGGGTGATCTTGCCGTCCTTGAAATAGCGTTGGGTGTAGCTCACGCAACCCATCTGCAGGCTCTCGCGCAGCAGCGGTTCGAACCGTTGGCCAATGATGAACTCGGTACTGCCACCGCCGATATCGGCCACCAGGCGCTTGCCCGGGGTGTCGGCCAGGGTGTGGGACACGCCGAGGTAGATCAGGCGCGCTTCCTCACGGCCGGAGATGACTTCTACGGGGTGGCCGAGAATGTCCTCGGCACGGCGGATGAATTCGCCACGGTTGCGGGCCTCCCGCAGGGCGTTGGTGCCGACGATCCGCACAGCGCCCGGGGGCATGCCGTTGATCAGTTGGGCAAAGCGCTTCAGGCAATCGAGCCCGCGCTGCATGGATTCTTCATTGAGCTGACGCTCGTCGTCGATCCCGGCAGCCAGTTGCACTTTCTCGCCGAGCCGCTCAAGGATGCGGATTTCGCCGTTCTGGGCCTTGGCCACGACCATGTGAAAGCTGTTGGAGCCCAGGTCGATGGCGGCGATCAGGGACAGATTCTTGGCTTGGGATTGCGGCATGGTTAAGGGATCTCGGTCGATAACCTCGCCATCGTGCCACGATCAACCGCTGACGCCAACGCGTAGTGCTTCCGGAATTCGCTCATCGGTGTCTTGGAGGAAAATCTGCGGGATATGTAGGGTGATTCTCGATGCGTCTGGCGATTGTTCCGTAGGGCAAGTGGAATAACGGAAATCTCCAACTTTAATAGGCTTCCTGAATATGCCTACATGTCTGGGTTATTTGTTCCAGTCGAAAATCAAGTCAGGACTACTGCAAGGATGATCTAAGTGGACATTGTTTTTTTACCGCTCTGACACTAGTTCAGGCGTCGTCTCATTTTTCCTTCGGGTGTTTACGAGAGAGACTGTCACTCGGCAATTAGGCCGTGGTGTTAATTATTTGTAGTTTTCCTATCAAGGCTGATAGCAGTTGGGCATGGAGTAGCCCGGTAAACCCAATACACCTGAGAACTTCAGTGACAGGATGAACATGAAAAGAAAATTTGGTTTGGCAATAGTTGTCGTTGGCCTGGCGGTAAGCATTGGTGCTCAAGCAGATGCAAGTGGAACCGGGAACCTGAGAGTCATCGGAACCATTAAACCAGCTGCATGCACGGTAAACCTCGGTGCCACAGGCGGTACCGTTGATTACGGTACGATCAATGCGTCGAGCATTCCGCTGACCTCTTACTATCCTCTGCCGGAAAAGTCGCTGCCGTTAAACGTCAACTGTGGTGCGGCGGCTGCCCAGATGGCACTGTCCGTTACTGACTCACAAACAAACAGTGTCGTAAGGGGGATCCTGGGAACCGGCTTCACCGACAACCAGAACTTTGGTCTTGGCGCGGTCGGAACCAGGAATACCGGTGGCTATTCGATCAGGCTCGCCACCTTGACCACTGCCGGCGCTACGCTGTACCCGCTCAGAAGGACAAGCTCCGGCGGTGCCTGGAGCACCAGTGACGGCAAGGTCGACAAATCTCCTTACCAGCACTCCTGGAGCCGTAATAACAGTACCACTCCAGCCGCGGTCTCTTCCGTTACCGGCACTCTCGTAGTCAAGGCTGTTATCAATCGCGGCGATGCATTGGATCTCAGCAGGGATATTCAATTGAATGGAGCTGCTACTTTGGTAGTCACTCGAATCTAACGCTATGAACACGGCCAGCATTTAGCGGGCGGTCGCGCACCGAGGCTTCGTGCTGGCTGTTTATATATGTATAGATATTTCCTGATTGTCAACGGTGCGTTATCTGGTCGCGGGTAGAGTTTGATGAGTCGTCTTTTAAATACAGTGATTACCCTGTTCTGGTGTGCGAATCTTTGTTTTTTGGTTTCTGCCAGTGTAAGAGCGGATGGAATGGAGCCGGAAACATCCGTCGTTATTCTTTATGAAGAGAACGGTGAAGCGACGATCAACGTAAAAAATACGGATCCTGGCCCGGCCTTACTTCACACGGTCATTCAAAACGTCCCGGAAGATCCGGAGACACTCTTGATCGTTACGCCCCCTATCGCCCGTGTCGAACCGGGCGAAACACAACTTGTGCGGTTTATTAGCACCTTGAAGCAGCCGCTCAAGACTCAGCGATTGAAGCGCGTCACCTTTGAAGGTATTCCGCAGGCGCGCGCCGAAGGGCGCTCGACCATTGGAGTGACCATTCGACAGGATTTACCGCTGATCCTGCACCCCCAGGGCTTGCCACGGCATCAGGAGCCATGGAAGTTGCTGACGTGGAAGCTGCGGGGTAATCGGCTGACGGTTCATAACGACAGTGCCTACGTTGTCCGGATGGGACTGGAGGTTCACCTGCTGCCGTCGAGGCACCCGGCGATATTGCCGCGCACCTATATCCTGCCTGGCGAAATGTTATCGACCCGCGTCGAAGAGGCGGTGGCCCAGGTCAGCGGTATCGAGATTCAACCGGCGACGGTTTACGGGTATTCGGCGACTGCCTACGAAGCCTCCGTTGTTGTCGAGGCGGGTTGAGCGGTCTATGAAAAATGCTACCCATGTAAACGATTGGAGCCTCTCGGTACGACCCATTCGAACCTCGGTTTCCCGGACTTGTATCGGCCTGGCAACGCTGTGGAGCCTTCCCGCCTACGCGCTGGAGCTCGGATCGGGTTTTGATCTGGCGGTCTTGTCGGCGAACGGGATTGACCCGAAGGTTGCCCATTATTTTCGCAGCGCTGCGCGATTCCGCGAGGGCGTGCACGTGGTGGGGCTGCAGGTCAACGGCACTTCATTGGGCCTGGTGGAAGCACGCTTCGACTACCAGGGGCAGTTGTGTTTTACCCCGGTCCTGCTGGACAAGGCCGGATTGCGGGTGCCAGCCGCGATTATTCGGCCGGGCATCGCGCCCGATCAGGCGTGTCATGACTTTCTCGGTGCTTACCCTGCGACGATCGTCAAGTTGCGCCCCGGCAGCGATGAGGTATCGCTGGTGGTGCCTACTCAGTCAATGCGCGAGGCCGAATGGGATGTCGGCAGTTTCTCCCAGGGCGGCACGGCAGCCTTGTTCAATTACGATGTGCAGGGGTTCGAGGAACGCTTCAACAGCGGCTCTTCCCGCTCGGTTTCGGCCTATACCGAGGCGGGATTCAATATCGGGAACTGGATCGTCCGAAGCCGCCAATTCTTTGTCTCCGATAACGGCAAGCGCAGCAGCGAGCATGTGAATGCCTACGCCCAACGCGATTTCGCGCCCCTGAAGTCGACGTTCCAGGTCGGGCAGATTTCCAGCAACAACCCGGTGTTCGGTGGGTTACAGCTGTCGGGTTTCCAGCTCTCGCCGGATGGCCAATCGCGCAGTCCGGGTGGCAGTAGCGTGGTGGTCGAAGGTTTGGCCCAGACCCCATCCCGGGTCGAGGTACGCCAGGCCGGGGTGCTGATCCATACCACACTGGTACCTGAAGGCCCGTTCACATTGACTGGATTATCCATACTCAATGGCACCAGCGATCTTGAGGTCAGTGTCATTGGCACTCGCGGTGGCAGGCATGGGTTCACCGTCCCTGCCGCGTCCTTTGCGGGGGCGGTACCGATAGAGCCCGGTTATTACTTCTCCCTGGGTAAAGTGCGCGGGGCAAATCCGGGTGCCGGGGAGCCTCCGGTCGTGGCGATGGGCAGTGGGACCTGGGGGTTGGGGCGCAACTCGTCACTGGGATTCGGCCTGTTGAGTACCGACGAATACCAGGCGGCGGGTGGTGTGTGGAGCAGTGTTTTTTTCCAGCATCTTTCGGTTGGCGTGCGCCAGAACCTGTCTCGCGATGGCCGGGACGAAGTTTCCGGGGCTCGCAGCTCCGTCACCGTGGGAAGTCCGCTGTTCGCCGGCATTGAAATGACGTCGAGTGCCACTACCCAGACGCGGGGTTATCGCGAAGTACTGGAAGTGGGGCAGTCGACGCGGCGTGACGAGCGGGATGCCCGCTTCAAGGACCAATACACGGTAGGTTTGAGTTGGGTAGACCCGTCCCTGGGAGGCTTTTCCGTCAGTTATTCCCGCAGCTCGCAATTTGATGATCGCTCCGCCGAACACGTCTTTGCCTCATGGAACCAGCAGTTCAATGGCACCCAGGTGGCTTTGATAGCGGATTCCCGGGTGGGCGGCTCTCGACCGCGCAAGGGCAAGAACACCTTTCGAGACGAGCGCAGCGATGTGTCGGATAAGGGGCTTTCGCTTCGGTTGCAGGTCACCGTGCCGTTCGGTGGGGATCGCCGCGTCACCTCGTATGCCAGTCGGCGGGGCGACAGGTTCGATCTTGGGACCGCCTTCAGCGATCGGGTCAATGACTATGTGAACTATGAAGTAGGGGGTGCGCGTGAGCAGGCGAGCCGTACACAGGCTGTTCACGCCCGCGTGAATGCCATGCCGCGTTACACCCAGATAGGGTTGGGTGTGCGACATGATTCATTGAGCACCGGGTACACCGGCCAATTGCAGGGCGGCGTGGTGGCCCACGACAGAGGCATGACGTTCTCGCCCTATGCCGTCCAGGACACCTTTGGAATTGTCTCGGTGGGTAATGTCGGGGCGGCCAAGGTTTCGACGCCGCAGGGGCCGGTCTGGACTGACTATCGCGGGCAGGCGGTGATCGCCAGCCTGCCGGCCTACCGCAGCAGCAATGTCGAGGTGCAAACCCAATCCTTGCCCAAGCGCATCGATCTGAAAAACGGCACCAAGGTCCTTGCGGCCGGACGCGGCTCTTTCAACACGATCGATTTCGAAGTAGTGAAAGTGCGCCGTGTATTGCTTGAGGTCCGTGACGCGCAGGGCCAACCCTTGCCCCAAGGGGCCTCGGTTTTCGACAGCAACAATGCTTTTCTGACCAGCGTCGTGGGCGAGGGCATGGTCTTCCTTAACAGCCTGGATGAGTCGCGAGCGCTGAACATCTCCTTGCCAGATTCAAGCACCTGCTTATTGCAACTGAACCTTGAGCCAGAATCCAATGACGACAAATTCTATGAAACAGCTTCGGCGGTCTGCCGTACCCTCTGAGCCGGCGGGGCCTTTTGACGGTGGACGCCTGCGTCATGTGCTTATCCTTTACGTGCTGCTGTTTGTTGTGGTGTTGGCCAATGAGGCGCGGGCAGATAACTGCCAGGTATCCTTGAGCCAGCCTCGGGTTGATTACGGTCTGGTCCGCCAAGCCGAGCGGGGTCACCCACAGATCGCGCTGGGCAAGCGCACGTTTCGCCTGAGCATGGCCTGTGAGATGCCGGTCTCCATGGCGCTGCGCTTTACGGGCGTACCCGCGAACCAGCAGGGCTTTCGGTTTGGGCGCCAGGGGCATTTCACCCTGAGCCTGCAATCCGCTCAAGTCGATGGGAAATCCGTTGAGCTGGTAATGCCGCGCCTGTCTGAAGAGCCGGCGACCGGACGATTGTTGCCGGGCCATAGGCTTGTTGCCTACGCAGCAGGTAGGCCGGTGCATGGGCGCCGCTTCACCGCCCTGGTCAACGTCGAGACCTTTCTGCCCGCTGCTTTGCTGGCCGTCAGGGATGAAACGACATTTGAGGGCCAGGGCGGTTTTGAGTGGGCGCCCGGGGCCTGACGCCTCAGTCCGTTCGCTCCACCGAACCAATGAAGTTGGCCAGCTCGGCGGTCTGCGGATTGGCAAACAGGATTTTCGGATCGCCCACTTCATGCACCTTGCCCTGGTGCATGAACACCAGTTTGTCACCCACTTCCCGGGCAAAGCGCATCTCATGGGTGACCATGATCAGTGTCATGCCATCCTTGGCCAGTTGGCGCACTACGCTGAGCACTTCATTGACCAGCTCCGGGTCCAGGGCCGAGGTGATTTCATCGCACAGCAACACCTTGGGTGACATGGCCAGCGCCCGGGCGATGGCCACGCGCTGCTGCTGGCCGCCGGATAACCGATCGGGGAAAGCATCGAACTTCTCCCCCAGCCCGACCCGTTCGAGCATCTGTCGCGCCAATTGCGCGGCCTTGGCCTTCGGCACTTTCTGCACCACTTGCGGTGCGAGCATGACGTTTTCACCCACTGTCAGGTGCGGGAACAGGTTGAACTGCTGGAACACCATGCCGACTTTCTGCCGCAAGGTGCGCAGGTCGGCACGGGCAGCGTCGAGGTATTCGCCGTCGACTTCAATCACCCCGTCATTGATCGACTCCAGGCCATTGAGGGTGCGCAGCAAGGTGGATTTACCCGAGCCGCTGCGGCCGATGATCGCCACCACCTGGCCTTCTTCGACCGTCAGGTCGATGCCCTTGAGTACATGGTGATCGCCGTAATACTTATGCAGGGCGGAAATTCTAAGCAGAGGCATGCAGTCTCCTTTCCAGGTAGCGCGCACTGAGGGACAAGGGGTAGCAAAGCAGGAAGTAACCGAGCGCCACCAGGCCGTAGACCATAAAGGGCTCGAAGGTTGCGTTGGCGAGCATGCCGCCGGTTTTGGTCAGCTCGGTGAAGCCGATGATCGAGGTCACGGCGGTGCCTTTGACCACTTGCACCGAGAAGCCCACGGTCGGCGCCACGGCAATGCGCAGGGCCTGGGGCAGGATCACGTAGCGCAGTTGCTCAAACGGGTTGAGGGCCAGGCTCGCGGACGCCTCCCATTGCCCGTGGGCGATGGAGTCGACGCAGCCACGCCAGATCTCGGCCAGATAGGCGCTGGTGAACAGGGTCAAGGCAATCGCCGCCGCCAGCCAGGGCGAAATGTCCACGCCGAGCAAGGCAATGCCGAAGAACACCAGGAACAGCTGCATCAACAGCGGCGTGCCCTGGAACAGCTCGATATAGGTACGGGCGACATTGCGCGGGAAAGCCTTGGTGCTGATGCGCATTGTCATCACCAGCAAGCCGATCACGCCACCGCCGATAAACGCCACCAGCGACAGCAGCAGCGTCCACTGCAAGCCCGTGAGCAGGTTGCGCACGATGTCCCAGAAGGAAAAGTCACTCATCGGGCATTCCTCATCACATAGCGCCGGCCGATCCAGTTCAGCAATTGGCGGATCATCAGCGCCATGCACAGGTAGACCAGGGTGGTCAGTGCGTAGGTTTCAAACGCACGGAAGTTGCGCGACTGGATAAAGTTGGCGGCAAAGCTCAGCTCCTCGGTGGCGATCTGCGAGCAGACCGCCGAACCGAGCATCACGATGATGATCTGGCTGCTCAGGGCCGGCCAGACCTTGCCCAGTGCGGGCAATAACACCACGTGGCGGAACGCTTCGAAACGCGTCATGGCCAGCGCGGCCGCGGCTTCCAGTTGCCCCCGCGGGATCGCCTGGATCCCCGCGCGGATGATCTCCGTGGAGTACGCCCCCAGGTTGATCACCATCGCCAGCACCGCCGCTTGCCATTCGGTAATTTTCAGGCCGAGGGACGGCAGGCCGAAGAAGATGAAAAACAACTGCACCAGGAATGGCGTGTTGCGGATCAACTCGACGTACACCCCGAAGATCCAGCTGAACGGCTGGATCTTCCACGCCCGCACCACGGCGCCGACGATTCCCAGCGCCACCCCCAGCACCGCACCGATGGCGGTCAGCTCAAGGGTGAACAGCGCGCCGCGCAGCAACAGATCGGTATTGGCCAGAACCGGCACAAAGTCGAATTGATAGGCCATGTCTAACCCTCGTTACCGCGATCAGAGATCAGCCGGCAGCGGCTCTTTAAGCCACTGCATTGCGTTCTTTTCCAGGCTGCCGTCGGCTTTGGCCGCGACCAGGATCTGGTTGACCTTGTCCAGCAGCGCCGGCTCGTTCTTGTTTACGCCCACGTACACCGGGGAGTCCTTGAGCTTCACTTTCAGTGCCGGCACGCGCTTGGGGTTGCGTTCGCTGATGGCCACCATCACCACGTTGCCGCTGGCGATCAGGTCCACTTGGCCCGCGAGGTAGGCGGCGATGGTGGAGTTGTTGTCTTCAAAGCGCTTGATCGTCGCCTCTTTAGGCGCAACGGCGGTCAGCTCGATGTCTTCGATGGCGCCACGGGTCACGCTGATGGTTTTGCCCTTGAGGTCGTCAACGGTGCGGATCGGCGCATCTGGCGGGCCGAACACGGCGAGGTAGAACGGCGCGTAGGCCTTGGAGAAGTCGATGACCTTCTCGCGCTCGGGGTTCTTGCCCAGGCTGGAAATCACCAGGTCGACCTTGCCGGTGGTGAGGAACGGGATGCGGTTGGTGCTGTTGACCGGGGTCAGTTCAAGCTTGACCTTCAACTGGTCGGCCAGCAGTTTCGCGGTGTCGATGTCCAGGCCGCGGGGCTTCATGTCCGGGCCGACCGAGCCGAACGGTGGGAAATCCTGAGGCACGGCCACCTTGAGGGTGCCACGGGCGACGATATCGTCCAGACCGTTGGCCTGGGCGGGCGCCTGGCTCAGCATCAGGCTGGCAAACAGGGCAGTAAGCAGGGCGCTGCAACGCTTGGTCATGGCAACTCTCCGAAAAGGACGAAAGGATTTTCTGAGTTTTGCCAGTGCACAGCCCATGCCAGTAGTGCATTAATCAGCTGGGAGGCCGGTGGCTGTTGAGTTCTGGCGGTCTTACTGGTCTGAACAGTTGAAGAGCTTTTTGCACCTTTTTCGAGCGCCTCAAAAACCTTGCGAGCCCCTTTGGGGCGTGGCTTGCCGGGCGTCACGAATAGCTTTACAACTAGCCGCTCAGTTGACTGGAAACTTGAGTTTTTATGAATTCCATCGCCCAAGCCGTACCGGAAGTGGCGCTACAGGCCATCCGCAAACTGATCGCTGACGAGGGCTTCGGGCCGGGCGATGCGTTGCCCTCCCAGCGCGATCTGGCGCTGCAATTGGGCGTGAGCCGGGCCTCATTGCGCGAAGCCTTGTCGTCCCTCAGTGCGTTGGGCGTGGTGAGTGTGCAGCCGGGTAAAGGCGTGTTCGTGCAAGCGGTCGAAGAACTCCCTGGGTTGGCCTGGCCGTTTACGGCGCAGGCGACGCCGCTGGATATCTTTCAACTGCGATACGCCCTGGAAGGCTTTGCGGCGGGGTTGGCGGCGGTGACGTTGACCACCGATGAGCTGGACCTCCTGGAAGATAACGTCGAGGCGATGCGCAAGGAGCTCAAGGCCGGTGACTTTGAGGCCGCGGCCCGGCTGGACTTCGAATTCCACCAGCGCATCCTGCTGGCCAGTGGTAATCAGGCGATGGTGAGCATCCTCAGCGCCAGTGCCGAGGTGTTTCTGGAGAGTCAGAAGCTACCGTTCATCCGGCCGGAGCGGGCCATGGAGACCTGGCAGGAGCACCGCAAGATCCTCCGTGCACTGGCCCGGCGCGCCAGCGGGGCTGCGCAAAAAAGCATGCAGGAACATGTGCGTAACGCGGCGCTGCGTACAGGCATTGCCTTCATCACTCCCGTAACGCCATGAGTTGGGCTATACCCAAACTCATGCGCCATCATAGGAAGAGTCAATCAGCTGCGGCTTCCTGAACGCGGGAAGGGCGGCTATGATGGGCAACGTTTTTTTTGCTTACAACCCGGAGACATCCATGAGCAACGATCTTATCAAGCACGTCACCGACGCGACCTTTGAGGCCGAAGTACTGAAGGCCCAGGGCCCGGTGCTGGTTGACTACTGGGCTGAGTGGTGCGGTCCTTGCAAAATGATCGCTCCGGTCCTGGACGACATTGCCACCACTTACGAAGGCAAGTTGACCATTGCCAAGCTGAACATCGACGACAACCAGGAAACGCCTGCCAAGCACGGTGTGCGTGGTATCCCGACCCTGATGCTGTTCAAGAACGGCAACGTCGAGGCCACCAAGGTCGGCGCGCTGTCGAAGTCCCAGTTGCAAGCTTTCCTCGACGCCAACATCTAAGCGTCCTTAAAAAGCCCCGCAAATTGCGGGGCTTTTTCGTGAAACAGGGCTAGACGCTCTGAAATTCAGGTGGTACATTCGGCCCCGCACTGGTTTCTCCACTGCCCCCTGCAAGCCGTCGCCGACGCTCTCCTTTTCGATTAGTACGCGATCCTGTCGCCTTCTCTGCGGCGCGGCCTCATTAAGCCAAAAGCTTAATTTCCCCCCCTCCATAAATGATTACGTCATTCCTATATGAATCTGACTGAACTCAAGCAAAAGCCGATTACCGAACTGCTCGAATTGGCCGAACAGATGGGCATAGAAAATATGGCCCGTTCGCGCAAGCAGGACGTGATTTTCTCCCTGCTGAAAAAGCACGCGAAAAGCGGCGAGGAAATCTCCGGTGATGGCGTGCTGGAGATTCTCCAGGACGGCTTCGGCTTCCTCCGCTCTGCAGACGCTTCCTATCTCGCCGGCCCAGACGATATCTACGTCTCGCCGAGCCAGATCCGTCGCTTCAACTTGCGCACCGGTGACACCATCGTTGGCAAGATCCGCCCTCCAAAGGAAGGCGAGCGTTATTTCGCCCTGCTCAAGGTCGACACGATCAACTACGATCGTCCCGAGAACGCGAAAAACAAGATTCTCTTCGAGAACCTGACCCCGCTGTTCCCGACCGTGCGCATGAAGATGGAAGCCGGTAACGGTTCCACCGAAGACTTGACCGGTCGTGTCATCGACCTGTGTGCCCCGATCGGCAAAGGCCAGCGCGGCCTGATCGTGGCCCCGCCGAAAGCCGGTAAGACCATCATGCTGCAGAACATCGCAGCGAACATCGCCCGTAACAATCCTGAAGTTCACCTGATCGTGTTGCTGATCGATGAGCGTCCGGAAGAAGTAACCGAGATGCAGCGCACCGTGCGCGGCGAAGTGGTTGCCTCGACGTTCGATGAGCCACCCACCCGCCACGTGCAGGTTGCCGAAATGGTGATCGAGAAGGCCAAGCGCCTGGTCGAACACAAGAAAGACGTGGTGATCCTGCTCGACTCCATCACCCGTCTGGCCCGTGCCTACAACACCGTGATCCCAAGCTCCGGCAAGGTGCTCACTGGTGGTGTCGATGCCCACGCCCTGGAGAAACCGAAACGTTTCTTCGGCGCCGCGCGGAACATCGAAGAAGGCGGCTCGCTGACCATCATCGCCACCGCGCTGGTTGAAACCGGCTCGAAGATGGATGAAGTGATCTACGAAGAGTTCAAGGGTACCGGCAACATGGAACTGCCTTTGGATCGTCGTATCGCTGAAAAGCGCGTGTTCCCGGCTATCAACATCAACCGTTCCGGCACACGCCGCGAAGAGTTGCTGACCGCCGACGACGAACTGCAGCGCATGTGGATCCTGCGCAAGCTGCTGCACCCGATGGATGAAGTGGCGGCCATCGAGTTCCTGATCGACAAGCTGAAAACCACCAAGACCAACGACGAGTTCTTCCTGTCGATGAAGCGCAAGTAACACGACGCTTCGGTCAAAAAGGATGGCGCCCCATGGGGCGCCATTTTTTTTGTTTCTGGAAAAGGAGGTTTGGCTTTAGTGTGTGTCTGTTTAGAAACAAACTCGCGTGTGTGACTACACTCGCTGTCCATCCGATCAGGCAAATTACAAGATTTTATGACCATTCTCGCTTATCGCAGGGACATTGACGGCCTGCGTGCCATAGCTGTTCTCGCTGTTGTGCTGTTTCATTTTGGTGTACCGGGCTTTACCGGCGGCTTTGTCGGCGTCGACGTGTTTTTCGTGATCTCCGGCTACTTGATCACCTCGATCATCTGGCGCGAGCGTGAGGCCGGCCGCTTCAGTTTTGTCAGCTTCTGGGCCCGGCGAGCGCGACGCATCCTGCCGGCACTGTTCGTGATGATGCTGGGCACGCTGTTGGTGGGCTGGTTTCTACTGGCGCCCAAGGATTACAGCGAGTTGGGGCGCTCGATGCATAACCAGGTGGTGTTTATCTCCAACCTGTTTTTCATGCGTCAGGACGGCTACTTTGATGTGGCCTCCGATATCAAACCGTTGCTGCATACCTGGTCATTGTCGGTTGAAGAACAGTTCTACATTCTCTTCCCTCTGTTGCTGACGGTGCTGTCGAGCCGGCTCAAGCACTGGCGTGCGGCGTTGTTTGTGTTGTTGCTGGTGTCATTCGGGATGAGTACGTGGGCGGTGGCCCACGCTCCGGAAAGAGCCTTTTTCCTGCTGCATATGCGTGCCTGGGAGTTGTTGGCGGGCGCAATGCTGGCCGTCATGCCGCTACGTGAATACCGCGCAAGCCCGGCGTTGGCGCAGGCCGTCAGCCTGGCTGGCCTGGGCTTGATCCTGCTGGCGGTCTTCGCGTATGACCCGAGCACGCCGTTTCCCGGCGCCGCAGCGCTGTTGCCGGTGGTGGGCGTGGTTTGCCTGATTTGGGCCAACGGCCAGCAAACTACTCTGACGAGCAAGCTGCTGGGCAGCCGTTTGCTGGTGGGGATCGGCCTGATCTCCTACTCCTGGTACTTGTGGCATTGGCCGGTGTACGTGTTTGGCAAATACGCCAGTGTCGACGGCCTGGGGCCGTGGGAGCTGGGTGCGCTGTTTGTGTTGAGCCTGTTACTGGGTTACGGATCCTGGCGGTTTATCGAGGCCCCGTTCCGTGAGCGTCGGCTGTTGGCAGGACGCAAGCAAATCCTGGTGGCGGCGGGTATCGCGTTGCTTGGGGTGGGGCTGCTCGGCAAAGGCCTGGTCTTGACGAAGGGCTTGCCTTGGCGCCTGTCGCCCGAGGCGCTGCAATTTGCCCAGGCGCGCGAGTGGAGCCCGGACCTCATGGCCTGCCTGGTGGACGGTGGGAAAAATCGCCATCATGGATTTTGTCATTTCGGACCTCAGTCCGCGCCGACACGCGCGCTGGTCTGGGGCGATAGCCATGCCACGGCGCTGGTTCCGGCATTGCAAGACGGCGCGAGCAAATACGGTGTCAGCGTCACCCAGGCAGGGTATGCCGGTTGCCTGCCGTTTAATCGCAAGGAAAGCGTTCCGGGCTGCTTGACCTTTAACCAGCAGGTCACGCAACTGCTGAGCAAGGAAACCTTCAGCGACGTGGTGCTGGCAGCGCGCTGGAGCCTGTATGTCTACGGGCAGCTCGATGGCGACACCGAGGCTTCACTGCTCAACCCGGCGACCGGTACTTATGATCGTGCTATCGCCGAGCAGCGCTTCGCCGAAAGCGTGCGTGCCCTTGTGCAGCAATTGCGCGCCAGCGGCCATCGGGTGTGGCTGGTCAAGGAAGTCCCGCTGCAGGAATTCAGTCCGCCTTACCGCCTCAGCCGGTTGGCGATGCTCGGTCGGCCCACCGACAAAGAAGGCATGCCCTTGGCTGAGCACCTCCAGCGCCAGGCCTATATCAGCCAGGTATTCGCGCAAATCGCGGCGGCTGATCCCGGGGTAAAGGTAATGGATCCGGCGCCTAAGCTATGCAGTGTGAATGATTGGTGCCGCGTGGAACTGGAAGGTCAGTCGCTGTACACCGACGACAATCACCTCTCGGCGGTCGGTTCGCGGTATGTCGAGGGATTCCTTGAACCGTTGTTCAAGGCCTTGCGCAGTGAAACCCAGGCGTCGGCTCTTTGAGTCAGTGTCGTCGGCAATGCTGCTCAATAAGCTGCCAGCGACCGTAAGAGCAGGTAGGATGTACGCCTATTTTACGGGTGGCATGGTTAATGAAATTCAAGGATCTTCGGGATTTCGTGCAGCAACTTGAGCAGCGCGGAGAGTTGAAACGTATCCAGGTGCCGATTTCCCCGGTCCTGGAGATGACTGAGATTTGCGACCGCACCTTGCGTAACAAGGGCCCGGCGCTGCTGTTCGAAAACCCGGTGGGCTTTGATATCCCGGTGCTCGGCAACTTGTTCGGCACCCCCGACCGCGTTGCGTTCGGCATGGGCGCCGAGTCCGTCAGCGAACTGCGCGAGATCGGCAAGCTGCTGGCCTTCCTCAAGGAACCCGAGCCGCCCAAGGGGCTGAAGGACGCCTGGTCGAAACTGCCCATCTTCCGCAAGATCATTGCCATGGCCCCCAAGGTCGTGAAGGACGCGGTCTGCCAGGAAGTGGTCATCGAAGGCGATGACGTCGACCTCGGCATGCTCCCCGTTCAGACCTGCTGGCCAGGCGACGTAGGCCCGCTGATCACCTGGGGCCTGACCGTCACCAAGGGCCCGAACAAAGACCGCCAGAACCTCGGCATCTACCGTCAGCAAGTGATTGGCCGCAACAAGGTCATCATGCGCTGGCTGAGCCACCGTGGCGGCGCCCTGGATTTCCGTGAGTGGTGCGAAAAGCATCCCGGCAAGCCATTCCCTGTTTCCGTGGCCCTGGGCGCTGACCCGGCGACCATCCTCGGCGCCGTTACGCCGGTGCCCGACAGCCTGTCCGAGTACGCTTTCGCCGGCCTGTTGCGCGGTAACCGCACCGAGTTGGTGAAGTGCCGCGGCAATGACCTGCAAGTGCCGGCCACCGCTGAAATCATCCTTGAAGGGGTGATTCATCCCGGCGAGATGGCTGATGAAGGCCCCTACGGCGACCACACTGGCTACTACAACGAAGTCGACAGCTTCCCGGTGTTCACTGTCGAGCGCATCACCCACCGGATCAAGCCGATCTACCACAGCACCTACACCGGCCGGCCGCCCGATGAGCCGGCGATCCTCGGCGTGGCATTGAACGAAGTGTTTGTGCCGATCCTGCAAAAGCAGTTTCCGGAAATCACCGACTTCTACCTGCCGCCCGAAGGTTGCTCGTACCGCATGGCCATCGTGACGATGAAGAAGTCGTACCCGGGCCACGCCAAGCGGGTAATGCTGGGTGTGTGGTCGTTTTTGCGACAGTTCATGTACACCAAGTTCGTTATTGTCACCGACGACGACATCAACGCCCGGGACTGGAACGACGTGATCTGGGCCATCACCACGCGCATGGACCCCAAGCGCGACACGGTGATGATCGATAACACGCCGATCGACTACCTCGACTTTGCCTCGCCGGTATCGGGCCTCGGCTCGAAAATGGGCCTGGATGCCACCCATAAATGGCCGGGTGAAACCACCCGCGAATGGGGCCGCGTGATCGTCAAGGACGAAGCGGTCACTGCCCGTGTGGATGCGCTCTGGAAAGAATTAGGAATAGATTGATGCGTGTAACCCTGCAGCCTTCCGGTGCGGTACTTGAACTGACGCCTGGCGAGCGGATTCTCGAGGGCGCGCGCCGCCTGGGCTACGATTGCCCCCAGGCGTGCCGCAATGGTGTGTGCCACGTATGTGCAGCGCTGCTGGTAGAAGGCCGGGTGCAGCAAGCCGGTGAGGTGCGTGACCATGGCGAGTTCTATACCTGCATTGCCGAACCGCTGGAAGATTGCATTGTGTTGTGGGATGGCGTGCTGGCGCCGGGAGAATTGCCGGTGCGCAAATTGTCTTGCCAACTGAGTGAGTGCGTTGAAGTGGGCGGTGACGTGTGGCGCGTGCGCCTGCGGGCTCCGGCCGGCAAGGCCGTGCGCTACCACGCCGGGCAATACCTGATGATCGAACGGGAAAACGGCGAGAAGTCGGCGTTCTCCCTGGCCTCCGCACCCCATGCCGGGCGCGAGCTGGAACTGCACGTACTGGCCCGGGAAGACAGTGCCCGCAGCCTGCTGGAGCAGTTGCAGCGTAACCAGATGGCCCGCATCGAGATGCCGTTTGGCGACACCCACCTGGCCGAACTGCCCGACGGGCCGCTGGTGCTGATCGCCGCCGGTACCGGCATGGCCCAGATGCACAGCCTGATCGAGCATTGCCGCGCCAGTGGTTTCAAGCACCCGGTGCACCTGTATTGGGGTGTACGTCGACCGGAAGACTTCTACGACATCGAGCACTGGGACCAGTGGCTGCAACTGCCCAACCTGTTCCTGCACAAAGTGGTCAGCGACCTGTGCGGGTGGGAAGGGCGCTGCGGGTTGCTGCATGAAGCGGTGTGCGAAGACATCAGCGACCTCAAGGCCGTGCACGTCTACGCCAGCGGTTCACCGGCGATGATCTACGGCACCCTGGATGCGCTGGTCGAAGCCGGCATGGATGCACACCAGATGCGTGCCGATGTGTTTGCCTACGCACCCCGCCCGTAACGTGTGGCGAGGGAGCTTGCTCCCGCTGGGCTGCGCAGCAGCCCCAAAACAGTCGCTGGGTTCTATCTCAAAGACCGCAAGAACTTCAGGGGCCGCTTCGCGACCCAGCGGGAGCAAGCTCCCTCGCCACAGCAGCCCTTCAGCGGCTCAATCAGAAACGAACGCCTGTCGTCACCATCGCCGCATTGAACCCCAGTAACACCAACTCGGCGGCGACCGGCCCGTAGTGAGTACCCACGGACGGGATGATTACCGGCGCCACTCCCAGTCCATTCAGTGGAATCTTGTCGCGGTACTTGCCGCGATAGCCCTGGATCAAGCCGCCCGTCAGCTTCAAGTACACCGGGTAATCGGTCATGTCGTAGCGTTTGCCGGCATAGGCGTAGTACGAACGCTGGCTGAACGAGTTGCGAAACGTCGCCCCGCCATACACCAGGCCTGACGCTTCATTGCGCTCCAGGCCGATCAGGTCCTGATTGTTGTTGTGGTCCTTGTCCGGCGAAAAATGCCGGGTGTAGACGCTCGTCTGGGCGTACCAGAAGCCTTTTTCGTCCTGGGGCGGCGCTTCCACCGCCAGGGCGGTGGTGGCCTGTGCCAGGAACAACAGGCTGGGAAGTCGGTATTTCATGGTGTGACCTCGATAGTCGGTTCGGTTGGCGGCTAAGTGGGTCGTGACAGGCGCCTAGTTTGAAGGCTCAGCGTGCCTCCAGGCTGAACCTGCGCTGAAACTACAGGGATTGAGGCGGCCAATCCTGATGAGCGGAGCGGCCCGGGCTTATGCATTCGCTTATTCTTTAAAGGTATTTAATTTGTTACGTAAATATCATTAGGCTATATGACAACGGACTACCGACTTTTTGCCAATAACCAACAAATGACCGCCACCGTCCGCCACACGGATCGATCGTATGAGCTCAGAGCATTGACGTTCTGGCTTTTGATTCCAAGGGGAGCGGTATGGGGAGCAACAAGCAGCACCTGCTGTACACGGCGATTTTGTCGGCTAATTTGCTGACCGCGGTGGGATTCAGTTCAGTGGCAGCCGCCGAAACGGCCACTGCCGATGTACCCAAACTCGATACAGTCATCGTGACCGGCACCCGCGCCCAAGAGCGCACCGCCAGTGCTTCACTGTCACCCATCGATGTGATTTCCGGCGACACCTTGCGCAGCACCGGCTCGGATGAATTGGGCGCGGTACTTGCCCGTTTGATTCCGTCCATCAACTTTCCACGCCCCAGCCTGGTAGACGGCGCCGAACTGGTACGCCCGGCCCAGCTGCGCGGCCTTTCGCCGGACCAGGTATTGGTGCTGGTCAATGGCAAGCGCCGCCACACCAGCGCCTTCGTCAATCTCGGCGGTGCGGTTGGGCGTGGCTCGGCGCCGGCGGATTTGAATGCCATCCCGTTGTCGGCGGTGGACCACATCGAAGTGCTGCGTGACGGCGCGTCGGCCCGCTACGGCTCCGATGCGATTGCCGGGGTGATCAACGTGATCCTCAAGCATGACGACCACGGCGGCTCGATCACCAGCAAGTTCGGTGAGTACAAGAAGGGCGACGGTATCCAGCGCAACCTCAGCGGCAACACCGGTGTGGCGCTGGGGGATAACGGCTTTATCAACCTCTCTGCAGAAGGTGCCGACAACGATTACACCAACCGCGCCGGCAAGGATTTCCGTCCGGGCAGCGTCGGGTCGACGACCTACGGCCAGCGGGTATTCCGCCAGGGCGAACCCGCTACCGACCAGGGCAAGCTGTTTCTCAACTCGGCCTATTCCTTCAACGAAGCGGCTGAATTCTACGCGTTCGGCGGCTACAGCAAGACCCGCGGCGAGACGGCGGCGTTCTACCGGGCCAGCAACGCGAGCAACAATATTCCTGCGCTCAACCCCAACGGTTACCTGCCGCTGATTCGCGGCGACGTGGAAGACACGTCCCTGGCGGTCGGTCTGCGCGGCCTGTTGGCCTATGACTGGCACTACGATGTGTCGGTCAACTACGGCAAGAACCAGTACCAGATCGGTACCGAAACCATCAACACTTCGCTGGGCCTGGCGACGCCGCGCAAGTTCGACAACGGCACCCTGGTCAATGACCAGAAGCAACTCAGCCTGGACCTGTCGCGGGAATTCAGCCTGGGCTGGTTGCCGTATCCGGTGTCGGTGGCGTTCGGTGGCGAGTACCTGGACCAGGGTTACCAGATCAAGGCGGGTGACCCGGCGTCCTACTACCAGACCGGCAGTTCGGGCCTGGGTGGCTTCCGTGATTCCGACGCCGGCACCAGCACGCGCCACAACTGGGCCCAGTACCTGGACCTGGAAACCAACTTCACCGAAAAACTCAGTGCCTCCGCCGCCGTGCGTCACGAGGACTACAGTGATTTTGGCTCCAACGTCAGCGGCTCGCTCTCGGCCCGCTACGACTTCACCCCGCAAGTGGCGTTGCGCGGCAGTGTTTCCAACGGTTTCCGCGCGCCGTCCCTGGCGCAGCAAAACTTCGCCTACACCTCGTCGCAACTGATCGGCAACACCATCCAGGAAGCCGGTACGTTCCCGGCCAACAGCCAGGTGGCGCGCCTGCTCGGTGCGCAGGACCTGAAAGCCGAGAAGTCCCGCAACTACAGCCTCGGCCTGGTACTGGAGCCGACCGACAACCTGACCGTGACCGCCGACGTCTACCGTATCGACATCAGCGACCGCATCAGCTTGTCTTCCAACCTGGACCTGAGCAAGAACCCTGCCGCGCTCGCGTATCTGCAGGCCAATGGCGTCGGCAACATCAACTACACCACCGTGCGCTACTTCACCAACGCCACCGACACCACCACCAATGGCGTCGACCTGGTGGCCAACTATCGCTACCAGCTGGATAACGGGGTGCGCTGGAACAGCACCGTGGGCTACAACTACAACCACACCAAGGTCACCGACGTAAAAGCCAACCCGGCTGTACTGAATAGCCTGGGGGCGAGCCTGGTTCGGGTGGACCGTCGCGAGCGCATCGGCCTGCTGGGCGACACCACGCCCCAGCACAAGTTGAGCCTGGGCAATGACCTGAGCTTCGGTCACTGGGCGTTGCACAGCAACTTGGTGCGCTATGGTTCATTCACCAGCTACCAGGCCGACCCGACCAACGACCAGAGCTTCAAGGCCGCCTGGCTGTTGGACCTGTCAGCCGACTACACGCTGAAAAACTGGACCTTCACCGTCGGCGGCGACAACGTCACCGACAAGTACCCGGAAAAACTCAATGCCTACGCCAGCAGTGGTGGCAATTTGGCCTATAGCACTTTTTCGCCGTACGGTTACAGCGGCGCGTTCTATTACGGTAAAGTTGCTTACAACTGGTAACAGCTTCTCGTAACAACAAAGGAGACCTAAGCGATTTGCCATGACCGCCATTGAATCTGATCTTTTGCAATTGGCTTACCCTCCGCGGCTCGATCTGGGGCCGCAACTCACTCACGAACAGTTGATGAGCTCGATGCAAGCCACCATGGCTCTGCATAAGGGGGGGCCGGTCTGGCTATTCGCTTATGGCTCGCTGATCTGGCGGCCTGAATGTTCGTCGACCCAACGGATGCGGGCACGGGTCCACGGTTATCACCGCGGCTTGTACTTGTGGTCCCATGAGCACCGGGGCACGCCGGAAACACCGGGGTTGGTGTTTGGCCTGGATCGCGGTGGTTCGTGCAGCGGGTTTGCCTACCGCTTGCCGGAAGATCAACTGGAGGCCTCGCTTTATGCCCTGTGGCAGCGCGAGATGCCTTACCCGTCCTACCGGCCACACTGGCTCAGCTGTCGTCTGGAAGATGGCAGTCAGGTGCAGGCATTGGGATTTGTCCTTGAGCGGCACCTGCCCAGCTATGCCGGTAACTTGCCCGACATCGTGCTGAATCACGTGTTGCAAAGCGCTTGCGGGCGTTACGGTACCACTCGCGATTATGTCGAGCAGACCGTCAACGCCCTGCGTAGCCACGCCATGCCAGACAAGAATCTGGAGGCGCGGCTCAAGCGGTGTTCCAAAGGCTGTGCCGACGATTAACGCGCAGCACTGACGCTATTGGTGTGCCACAAGGTGGGGATCAGGAACGCGATTGCCAGCAGGCACGCGCCGATCAGCAGCACGAAACCACCGTCCCAACCGAAATGGTCAACGGTGTAGCCCATGGCCGCACTCGCTGCCACTGAACCACCCAGGTAACCGAACAGGCCCGTAAAGCCCGCGGCAGTGCCGGCGGCTTTCTTCGGCGCCAGTTCCAGCGCCTGCAGGCCGATCAGCATCACCGGGCCGTAGATCAGGAAGCCGATGGAGAACAGCGCGATCATGTCGATCATCGGGTTGCCCGGCGGGTTGAGCCAGTAAACCAGGGTCGCGACCGTGACCAAGCCCATGAACACAATGCCCGTCAGGCCACGGTTGCCACGGAAGATCTTGTCCGACATCCAGCCGCAGAGCAGCGTGCCCGGAATGCCTGCCCACTCGTAGAAGAAGTACGCCCACGAGGTTTTATCCACGTCGAAGTGCTTGGCTTCCTTGAGGTACGTCGGTGCCCAGTCCAGCACGCCGTAGCGCAGCAGGTAGACGAAGACGTTGGCGAAGGCGATGTACCACAGCATTTTGTTGCGCAGCACGTACTTGACGAAGATTTCCTTGGCGCTGAATTCGTCTTCGTGGCTGGCGTCGTAGCCTTCCGGGTAATCGTTCTTGTACTGCTCGATTGGCGGCAGGCCCACCGATTGCGGGGTGTCGCGCATGGTGATGAAGGCAAATGCCGCCACCAGCAGGGCCACGGTGGCCGGGACGTAGAACGCCGCGTGCCAGTCGTTGAACCAGGCCATGCCCAGCAGGAACAGCGGGCCGATCAAGCCGCCGCCGACGTTATGCGCCACGTTCCATACGGAAACCACGCCGCCGCGTTCCTTCTGCGACCACCAGTGCACCATGGTGCGCCCACTTGGCGGCCAACCCATGCCCTGGGCCCAGCCGTTGATGAACAGCAGAATGAACATCATGGTCACGCTGGACGTGGCCCAAGGTGCGAAACCGAAAATGAACATCACCCCGGCGGACACCAGCAGGCCGAAGGGCAGGAAGTAGCGCGGGTTGGAGCGGTCGGACACCAGGCCCATGAGGAACTTGGACAGGCCGTAGGCAATTGCAATCGCCGACATCGCCAGGCCCAGCTGGCCGCGGGTGTAACCCTCGTCGATCAGGTACGGCATGGCCAGGGAGAAGTTCTTGCGCAGCAGGTAGTACCCGGCGTAACCGAAGAAAATACCGGCGAAGATCTGCCAGCGCAGGCGTCGATACGTGCTGTCTATTTTTTCTTCAGGCAGGGGCGCCTGGTGTGCGGCAGGGCGGAAGAAAGCAAACATTCAAGAGCTCCAAATTTCTTGTTTTGACTGCGGATGCGAATGTTACAGTTTCGTTACCGAAAATAGCACCGCCTCTTATCTGCGGGCATAGGAATTGAGTGCAATTGCATGTTCTTTTACGAACATGTCGCTTGGAGGCAAGTGAGGGGCGTTTTCAGGCGGGGTATCACGAACGTGTGGCGAGGGAGCTTGCTCCCGCTGGACTGCGCAGCAGGCCCATCTTTAGGGGCCGCTTCGCGACCCAGCGGGAGCAAGCTCCCTCGCCACAGACAGTGATTCGGTTCAGTTGCCGTTGGCGGCAGCGATATCGCCCGGAAGCAGGTGTTCCTGGACTTTCTGGCTGCGGGACTCCACCAGTTGGCCTTGTTCGTCGAAGCGCAACACGATCAGCCAGTCATACACATTTTCCGGCCATTTCTTCATGCCGGTGAGCGCCGGGCCGTCACCGCCAAAGGCTTCGATCAGCTTGTCGATATGCCCGTGGTGCCAGGCGATCAATACGGTCTGGGCTTGGTTGGACTTGCGCAGGGACTTCACCAGCTTGCCGACTTGATCGTCGGAGTAGGGTGTTTCAAGCGGGAGCTGCAGGCGCTGGGCCAGCGGTGTGAGGGTCAGGCGAGGGCGGGAGCTGTCCTTGCTGTCGCTGGTAGCGATCAGCCGCTGGGGCACCACGGAGATGCCGTTCAACAGCAGCGGGTCGAAATAGCTGGCATAGGCTGCCGCCCTTTGTTCACCTTTGGGGCTTAGCAACGGGCCTTCATCGGGTTTTTCCGCGTGGCGCACGATCAGCACCGTCACATTGCTCAGCCCACGTACATCCTTGTCTTCTTTATGGGCGAGGGCTTGGGCCGACACCACCATCAAGACTCCCAGAAACAGTGCGCGCAGCCGTGTGACCATTTTTCTTCCTGCCAATCAATGAGTGCCTCGGCCGATCATGGGCCCAGGCACCTCGCGGACAAAATGAAACAATCGTCAGCGTAGCTGCACCACGACCTTGCCGACAGCCTTGCGCTGGCCCAGGTCATTAATCGCCTGCGCGGCCTGCTCCAGCGGGTACACCTGGGACACCAACGGCTTCAGCTTGCCTTCGGCAAACCAGCCGAACAGTTGCTGGAAGTTGGCGGCATTGTCCTGCGGCTGGCGCTGGGCAAACGAGCCCCAGAACACCCCGACCACCGCCGCGCCCTTGAGCAGCGCCAGGTTCACCGGCAACTCCGGAATGCGCCCGCTGGCAAAGCCCACCACCAGCAGCCGGCCATTCCAGGCGATGCCGCGAATGGCCTGGTCAAACAGGTCGCCGCCCACCGGGTCGTAGATCACATCCACGCCGTTGCCGCCGGTCAGGCGTTTGATTTCGTCCTTGAGGCTGGCTTCGCTGTAGTTGATCAACTCATCGGCACCCGCCGCCTTGGCCACCGCCAGCTTGTCGGCGCTGCTGGCTGCGGCGATCACCCGGGCGCCCATGGCCTTGCCGATCTCCACTGCGGCCAGGCCGACACCGCCGGAAGCACCGAGCACCAGCAAGGTTTCCCCGGGTTGCAGGTTGGCCCGTTGCTTCAGGGCGTGCATCGATGTGCCGTAGGTCATGCTGAACGCAGCGGCGGTGTTGAAGTCCATGCTCGGCGGGATCGGCAGCACGTTGTAGCCCGGCACCGCGACCTGCTCAGCGAAGCTGCCCCAGCCGGTCAACGCCATCACGCGGTCACCGACGTTCAGGTGGCTGACGTTCTCACCGACTTGGCTGATCACGCCTGCCGCTTCACCGCCCGGCGAAAACGGGAAAGGTGGCTTGAATTGGTACTTGCCCTCGATGATCAGGGTGTCCGGGAAATTGACCCCGGCGGCATGCACGTCCAACAGGATTTCGTTCTTCTTGATCGCCGGGCTTTCGACGTCTTCCAGCACCAGGGTTTCGGCGGGGCCGAAGGCTTTGCACAGCACAGCTTTCATCGGACTATTCCTTTTGGCGTGTTGGCCGATAAGTGTAGGTGGGCAGGGCGACGGGTCAACGAGCATGCCCCGGCCTGATAAGTCGCCATAAGCTTGTGCTCAGGGCTGCTAGCGTTATGCTACTGGGCAACCGAATTGAGGAATGAACTGTGAAAGCGTGGATCCTGTTGATGCTGGCCCTGACACTGCCGACGGCAGCCCTGGCCGAAGAAGCCAAAGAAGGCGAAGCGCCGAAGGTCAGCTATATCAGCCTGACCCCGCCGTTTGTCGGTAACTACGGCCTGGATGGCACCGCGAAGCTGAAGGTATTCAAGGCGGATATCGCCCTGCGTGTCACCGGCCCCGAGGCGGCGGCCGCCGTCAAAGCCAACGATGCGTTGATTCGCAACCAGTTGGTGGCGCTGTTTACTCAGCAAACCAGCGACGCTATGAGCAGCGTCGACGGCAAGGAAAAGCTGCGCCAGGAAGCCCTGAAGCAGACCCAGCAAGTAATGAACGACGAGACCGGCAAGCCGCAGGTTGAGGATCTGTTGTTCAACAACCTGATCATCCAGTAAGCCGGTCGCTTCGCGCCCTTCGCGAGCAAGCCCGCTCCCACACTTGACCGAGTTCTAACATGAGAATGCGGTTGAATGTGGGAGCGGGCTTGCTCGCGAAGAGGCCCTGACAGGCACCTCAGGAAGCCAGGCTCTTCCTGAACCGCGCCAACGCCACCGCAAAGAACAACAACCCGATCCCCGCCAGCGCCAGCAAGTCCGGCCACACCACGCTCACGCCTGCATCCCGGAACAGAATCGCGGCACTCAGGCTCACAAAGTGCGTCGACGGCGAGCCCTGCATCACCCACTGCAACCACTGCGGCATGCTGTCCAGAGGCGTGCTGCCGCCGGACAACAGCAGCATCGGGATAATCACCGGGATCGCCAGCAGGCCGAACTGCGGCGTTGAGCGGGCGAGGGTGGCGAGGAAAATGCCCAAGGCGGTGCTGGCAAACAGGTACAACGCCGTCACCAGCAAAAACAAAGTCAGCGACCCGGCCAGCGGCACACCGAGCAGACCTTTCACCACCACTTCCAGCGACAGCCAGGTGCACAGCACCACCACCAGCATGTTGCTCCAGATTTTCGCCAGCATGATTTCCAGCGCCGTCAGTGGCAGCACCAGCAGATGGTCGAGGGTGCCGTGTTCCCGCTCACGCAGCAGCGCGGTGCCGGTCAGCACGATGGCGAGAATGGTGATGTTGTTGACGATCTGGATTACGGCGAGAAACCAGCCGCCTTCCAGGTTGGTGTTGAACAGCGCCCGGGTGGTCAGCAGTGCAGGGGCCTTTTGGGCGGCATCAGCCTGGCCGGCATAGGTCAGCAGTTCTCGCTGGAAAATCCGCCCGATATACCCGGCGCCCATGAATGCCTGGCTCATGGCCGTGGCATCGACGTTGACCTGCACCCCCGGCTGGCGCCCGGCCAACAGGTCGGCCTGGAAG
Source organism: Pseudomonas sp. MWU16-30323 (assembly GCF_020515595.1). NCBI lineage: Bacteria > Pseudomonadati > Pseudomonadota > Gammaproteobacteria > Pseudomonadales > Pseudomonadaceae > Pseudomonas > Pseudomonas sp. MWU16-30323. Next base: position 381,194 of record NZ_JAIWYM010000002.1, on the reverse strand, counting down.
TTCGCCGGCACGTTGATCACGAAGGTGTACTGGCCGCTGTCCATCACCTTGTCCAACTGGTCATAGGGCAATGGTACCGCCGCCTGGAACTCCGGCGGTTGCAGGGCTTCGGCCAGTTGCCGGGACAGCGCGCTGTGGTCTTCATCCACAAAGGCCACGCTGGCGTTGTGCACGCCGATCACCGAACCGGCGGCGGGCATATAGATGGCGACGGTGAAGGCGTAGAACAGGAACAGCAGCAACACGCTGTCGTGGCGCAGGCTGGTCAGTTCCTTGATGCCGAGGCGCAGGATATGGGCGAACTTGTGCATCAGGCCTCCTGCTTCTTGAGCATGATCAGGCTAAGCCCGGTGAACCCCAGGAAGAACCCGAACAGCGCCAGGCACTGCGGCCACAACTGGCGCAGGTCGAGGGCCTTGGTAAAGGTGCCCACCGCAATGTCGAGGAAGTAGCCCGCCGGGAACAGCATGCCCATCAACGCGGCGGCGCCTTCCAGGGACGAGCGCGGCACGATCAGCCCGGAGAACTGGATGGTAGGCAGGCTGGTGATGATCATGGTGCCGAGGATCGCCGCGATCTGGGTGCGGGTGAACGCGGAAATCAGCAGGCCCATGCTGGTGGTGGCCAGCACATACAACAGGCCGCCGAAGGCCAGGGTCACACCGCTGCCCTTGAACGGCACGCCGAACAGCCAGCGGTTCATCGCCACCAGCAACCCCAGGTTGACCAGGCTCACGGCCAGATACGGCGCCTGCTTGCCCAGCAGGAATTCCAGGCGGGTCAGCGGCGTGGCGTAGAAGTTGGTGATCGAGCCCAGTTCCTTTTCGCGCACGATCCCCAGGGCCGTGAGCATCGCCGGGATGAAGGCGAGGATCAGCGCCATCACGCCCGGGCCGATGGCGTTCACGCTGACCACGTCCTGGTTGTAGCGAAAGCGGGTTTCCAGCTTGGCGGCGGCTTGCTGATTCAGTGGCGTGCTGTTCAGTTCGGCCAGTTGTTGGAGATTGGCTTGGTGCACGGCCTCGACATAATTGCGGCTGGTTTCCGCACGGAACGGCATGCCGCCATCGAGCCAGGCGGCCACGGCGGGTTGGCGACCGGCGTAGAGGTCACGGCCGAAACCCGGCGGAATCTCCAGCGCCAGTTTGATTTCCGAGCGTTGCAGACGTTTGTGCAGCTCGCTGGAATCGGTGATCGGCGGCTGTTCGGCGAAATAACGCGAACTGCGAAAGGCTTCCAGGTAGGCGCGGCTTTGCGGCGTTTGATCCTGGTCGTAGACAGCGAAGGCGAGCTTTTCCACGTCCAGGGAAATGCCGTAGCCGAAGATCACCATCATGAAAATCGCGCCCAGCAGGGCGAAGGCCATGCGCACTTTGTCCCGCAGCAGCTCCTTGCCTTCGCGGCTGGCGACGGCCAACAGGCGGGCGACGCTGAACCCGCGCTTGCTGACGGGCGGCGTCATGGGTTCGCTGACGGTTCCGGTGGGCGCGGTGGCCGCTTCGGGCGCGCCTTGGGCCTGTTCCAGGCAGGTGACGAACGCTGCTTCCAGGGTCTCGCCATGGAATTGCTGTTGCAGCGCGTCCGGCGTGTCGCAGGCCAGTACCTTGCCCGCGTGCATCAGCGAGATCCGGTCGCAGCGCTGGGCCTCGTTCATGAAGTGCGTGGACAGGAAGATCGTCACGCCCTGTTCCCGGGACAGCTCGATCAGCAACCGCCAGAAATCATCCCGCGCGGCCGGGTCGACGCCGGAGGTCGGCTCATCGAGGATCAGCACTTCCGGGCGGTGCAGCACCGCCACCGCCAGGGACAAGCGCTGGCGCAAACCCAGGGGCAATTCGCCGGAAGGCTGTTCGGCAACGTCCCCCAGGTCAAAACGCTTGATCAACTCATCAATGCGCTGGCCGCTTTCAGCCTTCGGCAGGTCGAACAACTGCGCATGCAACACCAGGTTCTGGCGCACGCTGAGCTCGCCGTACAGCGAGAAGCTTTGCGACATGAAACCCACGCGCTTGCGGGTGGCCAGGTCCTTGGCGTTGACCGGGTTGCCGAGCAGGGTCGCGGTACCCTCGGTGGCCGGCATCAGGCCGGTGAGGACTTTCATGGTGGTGGTCTTGCCGCAGCCGTTGGAGCCGAGGAAGCCAAAGATCTCGCCCCGGCCAATGGCGAAGCTGACCTTGTCCACCGCCGTGAAATCGCCGAAGCGCAGGGTCAGGTCGTGGGCTTCGATGGCGATGTCGGTGCTATCGCTTTCCCGTGGCGGAATCACCAACGGTTCGTTGTTATGGGCGCTGTCGCCCTGGAAATGGGTGAAGGCTTCGTCCAGTTTGCCGCTGGGCGTTGCGGCGGCGAGTTCGCTGCTCAGGCCGTCGGCGATCAGCTTGCCGCGGTCGAGCATCAGGCAGTGTTCGAACTGCTCGGCTTCTTCCATGTAGGCCGTGGCCACCAGCAGTGTCAGTTGCGGGCGTTCACTGCGTACGGTTTCCACCAGTTCCCAGAAGCGCCGACGGGACAGGGGGTCGACGCCGGTGGTGGGTTCGTCGAGGATCAACAAATCCGGGTCGTGGATCAGTGCGCAGCACAGGCCGAGTTTCTGTTTCATGCCGCCGGAGAGTTTGCCGGCGGGGCGCTCGGCGAAGCGCGCGAGGTCGGTGGCCAGCAGCAGGTTGTGCATGCGCTGGTCGCAATCGGCTTTCGACAGGCCGAACAGTGTGGCGAAGAAGCGGATGTTCTCGCTGATGGACAGCTCGGGGTACAGGTTACCGCCCAGGCCTTGGGGCATGAAGGCGATGCGCGGGTACAGGCTGTTGCGATGGCGGCGGTCTTCGATGGAGCCGCCGAGCACCTCCAGTTGACCTTGCTGAAGCTTTTTAACCCCGGCAATCAAGCCCAGCAAACTCGACTTGCCGGCGCCGTCCGGGCCGATCAGACCGCAGCGGGTGCCGGCGGGCAGGCTGAAGGCGATGTCGATCAGCGCCTGCTGCTTGCCGTAGCGGTGGTTGATGCCTGTGGCGTGCAGCGCCAGGCCGCTCATTGCAGGTTGGCCGGCCAGTCCAGGTCAGCGGTGCGCACGTAACCGGCACCGGGCATGCCCGGTTTGGCTTGGGGCACGGCGCTCGGTTGGGTCAGCCGCAGTTTGACCCGGAACACCAGCTTCTGGCGCTCGTCGCGGGTTTCCACTTCCTTGGGGGTGAACTGCGACTTGGCCGCGACAAAACTGATTTTCGCCGGCAGCGGTTGCTTCGGCAGGGCGTCGAGGACAATCCGCGCCTCACTGCCGACGGTCAACGCGCCGGTTACCGAAGCGGGCAGATACAGGTTCATGTATTGGTCGTTGGGGTCGATCAGCAGTAACACGCGGCCACCGGCACCGAGCACTTCGCCGGGTTCGGCCAGGCGTAGCTGGATGATGCCGTCGATGGGCGCCCGCAGGCTGCTGTCTTCGATTTCGCTGGTGAGCTGGGCGACCTGGGCCTGGGCGGCGCCAATGGCGGCCTTTACCGAGTTGACCTGGGCTTGGGCGGCGACCACGGCAGCGTTGCCGGTGTTTTGCCGCGCCTGTTGCTGGTCGATCAACTGGCCGCTGGCGAAGCCGCGCTTGTACAGTTCCTGGGTGCGCCTGAGTTCCTGGCTGGCCAGCAGTTGTTCGCTCTGGCGCAGTTGCACATTGGCTTGGGCGGCGGCGAAATTTTCCCTGGCCCGCAGCACTTCGGCTTCGGCCTGGGCGCGTTGGGCTTCCAGGGTGCGGGTGTCCATGCGTGCCAGCAGTTGGCCCTTGAGCACCTTGTCGCCTTCGTCCACCCGCACTTCGGCGAGGCGCCCGGGGATCTTGGCGGCGATCTGCACTTCAGTCGATTCCAGCCGGCCATTGCCCATGCTCAAGCCTTCGGGCAGGCGGTCCTGAGTGGATTTCCAGTAGCCAAAGCCGCCGGCGGCCAGCAGCAAGACAATCAATGGAATGGCGAAAAGATGAGAGGTGCGGTGATTCGTCGACATGGGTGCATCCTGCGGCGTTAGCGTCCTAGTTTGACCGATCCTGCCCGAAGGCCCTTGATGCGGGTCAAATGAAGCGCCAGCCTAACCCGGTTGACGCGCAGATGCATGCGCCATGGGCGTGACCGCAGGGTTCTGCTGTTCAGCGCAGGCCGAGTACGGCGGCCCACTGCTCGGCGGTGACCGGCATCACCGAAAGACGACTGCCTTTTTGCACCAGGGGCAGTTCGGCGAGGGCGGTTTGCTGTTTCAGATAGCCCAGCCCCAGGACCTTCGGGAAGGTCTCGACGTGGGCGACGTTGATCGCGCTCCACGGGTTTTTTTCAGGGCTGGCCTTGGCGTCAAAGTAATGGCTCTCAGGCTCCAGTGCGGTCGGGTCCGGGTACGCCGCCTCGAGGATTTTACCGATGCCGGCAATCCCCGGCTCCGGGCAGCTGGAGTGATAAAAGAAGAACTGGTCACCCACTGCCATCGCGCGCAGGAAGTTACGCGCCTGATAGTTGCGCACCCCGTCCCAACGGGCTTTGCCGAGCTTTTCCAGGCCCTTGATGGACAGTTCATCGGGCTCGGATTTCATCAGCCAATAGGCCATGTTTTCGCTCCTCAAAAGTCGATTGGGAAAGTTGTCCGGCAATTTTATGACAAACCGACGGTCGGTTGGCGTCAAGGTTTGCGTGTTGGTTCACGTTAACGCAGAATGCCGGGGTTTTGAGCTTGACGCAGCTGGCACGGACTACTTATGGAACGTTGCTGTCATCGTGTGCAAGATGCCTGAAGGGGGGCAATCGATGAAACGCAAACCGGATTTACTATGGATATTGGTTATTTTGTTTGGCCTTGGTGTCGTGACCACCGGCTATGCGCAGAGCTTGTGGTCGAACAAGACTGACGCACCGATTGAACTCGCACAGCAACAGCCGCAACCGTTCAAGCGCTGACCCGTCTTCAAGGCGCTGCTGATTCCAGTAGCGTCTCTGCTATATACCAATCCTTATCGGTGACTGTGCCCTCAAGCGGTACATCCCAGCTTGCCTGCGCCAATCGTTCGACCTTCTGGCATTCATGGGCCAGGCCCAATAGCGTCGGCTTGCGCCAGGATTTCCGGCGGGCCATGTAGGCCAGGCTGCGGTCATAGAAACCGCCGCCCATGCCCAGCCGTCCCCCCACGTCATCGAATCCCACCAGCGGCAGCAGTACCAGGTCCAGCGCCCAGACCTTGCGTTGCCGGCTGACATTCACCTGTGGCTCGAGGATGCGAAATCGGTTGGGGATTAGCTTCTCGCCGGGCCGTACCCGTTGGAACACCATCTTGGTTCGCGGCCACGCGCTGAGCACCGGCAGGTACGTCGCCTTGCCCCGGCGCTGTGCAGCGCGCAGCAGCAGGCGCGGATCGATTTCACCGTCCGTCGGTAGATACAAGGAGATGTGTTTGGCCCGGCGAAACAGCGGGTGCTGTGCCAGTTGCCGATACAGGCCCAGGGCGGCCTGGCGTTGCTCGCTGGGCGTCAGGGCGCGGCGGGCTTTGCGCAGCATGCGTCGAAGTTGCGGGCGAGAAAGCGGCGCAGGTTCGGTCATGGTTTTCGGCTCATAAAACAATGCCAGTCCTAGGACTGGCATTGGATTTGGGAATCAGGCTCCCCGACAGAACCGCTGTCGACTTAGCCCTTGAACCCGAAAGTTCAAGGTGGAAGAAACAGTAGGCTTTAAGGCTTTCCGTCTAGCGGACATGCACACCAGCCCAACGTGTAACTTCCAGGGTAGTGCGAATCGGCTCAGGGACATCGCCGACTGGCAAGCACGCCAGGGAGTGGGGCGAGTATACCCGAAACCGACGCTGCAATCAGCCCTTGGGTGGCTCTGGATCGGTAGAAAGTACCAGATCGACCCGCTCCAGCAGGTCGCGCACCTGCTCGCGCGTCGAGCCGCTGGCCTGCACGTCAGGCCGTTCCTGCTTATGCAGCAAATCGTGGGTAATGTTCAGGGCGGCCATCACCGCGATGCGATCGGCGCCGATGACTTTGCCGCTGCTGCGGATTTCACGCATCTTGCCGTCCAGGTAGCGGGCAGCGCTCACCAGGTTGCTGCGTTCTTCCTGTGGGCAGATGATCGAATATTCTTTGTCGAGAATCTGCACGGTGACGCTATTGCTTGAACTCATGAGTCTTGCTCCAGGGCCTTCAGGCGCGAAATCATCGATTCGACCTTACGCCGGGCGATTTCGTTTTTTTCAATGAGGTGAGCGCGTTCCTCGCGCCAGGTCTTTTCCTGAGCTAATAGGAGTCCGTTTTGGCTCTTAAGTTGCTCGACCCGGTTAATTAGCAGCTCGAGTCTGGCCATCAGCGCTTGCAGGTCGGTGTCTTCCATTGGGTTCCACTGGATTTGTCTGATGAATGGCAACTGCTGGATAAACGATCTGACGCCCTCGATAGTCTTGGTACGTCTGCCGATGCTAGGATACAGCGCTTCATTCTAGACATTGCGCCGCCTGGCGCCTAGCTCACCATGCCCATTCAGAATTCCCCGTACGATGCTTTTTCCAAACTGCTGAGCGCCAGCGGTCATCCTTGTTCGCCTGCCGAGTTGCACGGCGTGCTGCTGGGTCGCAGTTGCACCGGTGTCGGCTTTGATGCCGACAACTGGCTGGCCGACGTCGCCGAACTGCTGGAAACCGAGCCCACCGAAAACGTGCGCAACGCCCTTATCGGCTTGCAAGAGATGGTCAAAGGCGAGCTGACCGGTGATGACGTCACCGTCGTGTTGCTGCTGCCGACCGATGACGCGCCGCTCACCGAGCGCGCCGCCGCGCTGGGCCAATGGTGCCAAGGCTTCCTCCACGGGTTCGGCGTGAACGCCGGCGGCCTGGACCTGAGCACCGATGCCCAGGAAGTGCTGCAAGACCTGGCCGCCATCTCCCAGGTGCAAGACGCCCTGGAAGAGTCCGAAGACGGTGAAAGCGACTACATGGAAGTCATGGAATACCTGCGCGTCGCGCCGCTGCTGCTGTTCACCGAGACCCGTAAATCGGCTGAGCCCGCTGCACCCAAGCCGTCGCTGCACTAAGAAAGGAAGCCCATCTGCCCATGATCCATATCCCCAAAGCGGAATACACCCGGCGCCGCAAGGCGCTCATGGCGCAGATGGAACCCAACAGCATCGCCATCCTGCCGGCGGCTGCGGTGGCCATCCGCAACCGTGACGTCGAGCACGTCTACCGCCAGGACAGCGACTTCCAGTACCTGAGCGGCTTCCCCGAACCGGAAGCGGTGATCGTGCTGATGCCCGGCCGCCAGCATGGCGAGTACGTGTTGTTCTGCCGCGAGCGCAATGCCGAGCGTGAACTGTGGGACGGCCTGCGAGCGGGCACTGAAGGCGCGATCCGCGATTTTGGCGCCGATGATGCTTTCCCGATTACCGATATCGACGACATCCTGCCCGGCCTGATCGAAGGCCGCGACCGGGTGTACTCAGCCATGGGCAGCAATGCCGAATTCGACCGGCACCTGATGGAGTGGATCAACGTGATCCGCTCTAAAGCGCACCTCGGCGCCCAGCCGCCGAATGAATTTGTTGCCCTGGATCATCTGCTTCACGACATGCGCCTGTATAAATCGGCGGCAGAAGTGAAGGTGATGCGCGAGGCGGCACGGATTTCCTGTGCGGCCCATGTGCGGGCAATGCAGGCCAGCCGCGCCGGTTTGTATGAGTTCAGCCTTGAGGCGGAGCTCGACTACGAGTTTCGCAAAGGCGGGGCGAAGATGCCGGCCTATGGTTCCATCGTCGCCTCGGGGCGCAACAGCTGCATCCTGCATTACCAGCAGAATGACGCGGTGCTCAAGGACGGCGACCTGGTGCTTATCGATGCCGGTTGCGAGATTGACTGCTACGCCAGCGACATCACCCGCACCTGGCCGGTGAGTGGCAAGTTTTCGGCTGAGCAAAAGGCGATTTACGAAATCGTGCTGGCTTCCCAGGAAGCTGCCTTTGCCGAAATCGCCCCGAACAAGCATTGGAACCAGGCCCACGAGGCGACGGTGCAAGTGATCACTGCCGGGCTGGTGAAGCTGGGATTGTTGCAGGGTGACGTCGACGAGTTGATTGCCAGCGAAGCCTATAAAGCCTTCTACATGCACCGCGCCGGCCACTGGCTGGGGATGGATGTGCACGATGTAGGCGAATACAAGGTTGGCGGCGAGTGGCGGGTGCTGGAAGTCGGCATGGCGCTGACGGTGGAGCCGGGCATTTACATCTCGTCCGACAACCAGAACGTGGCGAAGAAATGGCGTGGCATTGGCGTACGCATCGAGGACGACGTAGTGGTGACCAAGCAAGGCTGTGAAATTCTGACCGGTGGCGTGCCCAAGTCCGTCGCCGAGATCGAAGCGCTGATGGCGGGTGCCCGATGAGCCGGGTCAATCTGGCGATTATCGGCGGCGGCCTGGTGGGCGCCAGCCTCGCGTTGGCGTTGCAGGCCGGCGCCAAGGCCCGCGGCTGGAAGATCGTGCTGATCGAGCCGTTTGCGCCTGGCGACAGTTACCAGCCGAGCTATGACGCGCGTTCTTCAGCGCTGTCCTTTGGCGCGCGGCAGATTTATCAACGGTTGGGTGTCTGGCAGGACATTTCCCGTCGCGCCGAGCCGATCAAGCAGATTCATGTGTCGGACCGTGGCCGCTTCTCCACTGCGCGCCTGTCGGCGATGGAAGAAGGCGTGCCCGCCCTCGGCTACGTGGTGGAAAACGCCTGGCTGGGCCAATGCCTGTGGCAAGGCCTGGACAAGGAAGTCGTCAGCTGGCGTTGCCCGGCGGAAGTCACCCGCATGGAGCCGCTTGCCGATGGCTATCGCCTGACCCTCAATGACGAAACCGTGCTGGAGTGCGACCTCGCGGTGCTGGCCGATGGCGGCCGCTCCGGCTTGCGCGAACAACTGGGCATCGGCGTTAAAAAGCGGCCGTACAACCAGAGCGCGCTGATCGCCAACATCACCCCAAGCGAAGCCCACAACGGCGAGGCGTTCGAGCGGTTCACCGACGAAGGGCCGATGGCCTTGCTGCCGTTGCCGGACAACCGTTGCGCGCTGGTCTGGACCCGCATCGGCATGGACGCCAAGCGCCTGGCCGAGCTGGACGAGCGCAGCTTCCTCAGTGAGTTGCAGGGCGTGTTCGGCTACCGCCTGGGCACCCTCAAGCAGGTCGGTGCGCGTCACTTGTACCCGTTGACCCTCGTGGAGGCGGAAGAACAAGTGCGCTCCCATCTGGCGGTGCTCGGTAATGCTGCCCACAGCCTGCACCCGATTGCCGGTCAGGGGTTCAACCTGTCCCTGCGGGATGCCTACGCGTTGGCCGAGGCGCTGCTGGCCGGGCCTGAGATCCCGGGCGACCTGGCGACACTGCAGGCGTACCGCGAGCGTCAGCGCATGGACCAGAAACTCACCGTCGGCTTTTCCGACCAAGTCACCCGCCTGTTTGGCAGTGCGCAACCGTTGGTCGCGCTGGGCCGCAACATGGGCTTGCTGGGCCTCGACTTGCTGCCGCCGGCCAAGCGCTGGTTCGCGCGCCAGGCCATGGGCCTGGGCACTCGTCCCGATGCGTGAGTGGCTGACCCAACGCCTGGGCAAGGCGCGGCTGTTGCGCTGGATCATGACCCTGTACCCGCCGTACCTCGGGGCCGGGGTTCGTGTGTTGCACATCGGCAGCGATTTCCGCGAGGTCAAGGTGCGCATGGGCCTGGGCTGGTACAACCGTAATTACGTCGGTACGCAGTTTGGCGGCAGCCTGTATTCGATGGTCGACCCGTTCTACATGCTGATGCTGATGGAGAATCTGGGGCGCGACTACATTGTCTGGGACAAGGCTGCCGCTATCGACTTTATCTCGCCGGGCAAAGGCCCGGTGTTCGCCGAATTTTCCATCGACCAAGCGTTGCTGGACGAGATTCGCCAGCACACCGCCAGCGGCGACAAGTATTTACCGCAGCTCAAGGTACAGATTCATGACGGCTCCGGCACCCTGGTGGCGCGGGTCGACAAAACCCTTTACGTGCGGCGCAAGCCGCAAGCGAGACAGGCTTAAAGCATGGACATGCGCGCAGATGTGCTGATTGTCGGGGCCGGAATGGTCGGAAGCGCCCTGGCGCTGGCGTTGCAGGGCAGTGGCCTGCAGGTGCTGCTGCTGGACGGCAGCCCGCTGAGCGTCAAACCGTTCGATCCTCATGCTGCGTTCGAGCCGCGGGTCAGCGCCTTGTCGGCCGCCAGCCAGCGCATCCTCGAACGTCTTGGCGTGTGGGACGGCATTGTCGAGCGGCGTGCCAGCCCTTACGGCGAGATGCAGGTATGGGACGGCAGCGGCACCGGGCAGATCCACTTCTCGGCAGCCAGTGTGCATGCCGAGGTGCTGGGGCATATCGTCGAAAACCGTGTGGTTCAGGACGCCTTGCTCGATCGCCTGCACGACTGCGACCTCGGCCTGCTGGCCAATGCGCGCCTGGAGCAGATGCGCCGCTCCGGCGATGACTGGCTGCTGACCCTGGCTGATGGCCGCACCTTGCGCGCGCCGCTGGTGATCGCGGCGGACGGTGCCAACTCGGCCGTGCGCCGCCTGACCGGCACCGTCACCCGTGAGTGGGATTATTTGCACAACGCCATCGTCACCAGTGTGCGCAGCAGTCAGTCCCATCAGCGCACGGCCTGGCAGCGTTTTACCGACAACGGGCCGCTGGCGTTCCTGCCGCTGGTGCGGGACGGACAGGAAGACTGGTGTTCGATCGTCTGGTCGACCACCCCAAGTGAGTCCGAGCGCTTGATGGCGCTGGACGATGAAAGCTTCTGCCGTGAACTGGAACTCGCCTTCGAAGGGCGCCTGGGCACGGTGTTAAGTGCTGATCCACGGGTGTGTGTGCCGTTGCGTCAGCGCCATGCCAAACGTTACGTGGCCGAAGGCCTGGCATTGATTGGCGACGCGGCCCACGTCATTCATCCGCTGGCGGGGCAGGGCGTGAACCTGGGCTTCCTCGATGCGGCGGTGCTGGCCGAAGTACTGCTGGCGGCCAACGAGCGTGGCGAGCGCCTGGCGGATGCGAAGGTGCTCAGCCGTTACGAGCGCCGGCGCATGCCGCACAACCTGGCGCTGATGGCGGCGATGGAGGGCTTTGAACGGTTGTTCCAGGCCGATCAACTGCCGTTGCGTTGGCTGCGCAATGCCGGGCTGAAGGTGGTTGAGCAGATGCCGGAAGCCAAGGCGTTGTTTGTGCGTCAGGCCTTGGGCTTGTCCGGAGATTTGCCGGAGTTGGCCAAGGCCTGAGGGGCTGCGCAACATTTGGTAACGGCTCCGTCGAGCGTTACTAAATGTGAGTCCTTATCATTTGCCCTCTTTTCGCAAATGAGAGACCGCACCCATGTTGGCACCCAAGCGCCTCCTGACTGCCCTGGCACTCACTCTGATCGGCAGCACCACCGTGCAGGCGGCCGACGAAGTCGTGGTCTACTCCTCGCGCATCGACGAACTGATCAAACCGGTGTTCGACGCCTACACCCAGAAGACCGGCGTGCAGGTGAAGTTCATCACCGACAAGGAAGCGCCGCTGATGCAGCGCATCAAGGCCGAAGGTGAAAACGCCACCGCCGACCTGCTGCTCACCGTCGATGCCGGCAACCTCTGGCAGGCCGAGCAGATGGGCATCCTGCAACCGTTCACCTCTGCGGTGATCGACAAGAACATCCCCCTTCAATACCGTTCTTCGGCCCATGCCTGGACCGGGTTGAGCCTGCGTGCGCGGACCATCGCCTATTCCACCGATCGCGTGAAGCCGGGCGACCTGACCACCTACGAAGCCCTGGCTGACAAGCAATGGGAAGGCCGCCTGTGCCTGCGCACTGCGAAGAAGGTCTACAACCAGTCGCTGACCGCCACCCTGATCGAAACCCACGGCGCGGCCAAGACCGAAGAAATCGTCAAGGGCTGGGTCAACAACCTGTCCACCGACGTGTTCTCCGATGACATCGCCGTGCTGGAAGCGATCAACGCCGGGCAGTGCGACGTCGGTATCGTCAACACCTACTACTACGGCCGCCTGCACAAGCAGAAGCCAGACCTGGCGGTGAAACTGTTCTGGCCTAACCAGGGCGACCGCGGGGTGCACGTCAATCTGTCGGGCATCGGCCTGACCAAGCACGCCCCGCACCCGGAAGCAGCCAAGGCATTGGTTGAATGGATGACCACGCCGCAAGCGCAGAAAATCTTTGCGGATGTGAACCAGGAGTTCCCGGCCAACCCGGCCGTGCCGCCGTCGGCGGAAGTCGCGACCTGGGGCAAGTTTGTGGCCGATACACTGCCGGTGGAAGTGGCGGGCAAGCGCCAGGCTGAGGCTATTCGCTTGATGGATCGGGCTGGCTGGAACTAAGTGCACGTTTAAAAACACCGCAACACAGTGTGGGAGCTGGCTTGCCTGCGATAGCATCACCGCGGTGTGACTGACACACCGAGGTGCGTGCATCGCGGGCAAGCCCGGCTCCCACACTGTTTTGTGGCGAGTTAAAAATATTATCCCCAGAGATCTGTTCCTTGGCCCATCCCGCCCAACGCCGCTGGTACCTGCCGGTCTTCACCGTCGCCGCCCTGGTGCTGCTGCCGCTGAGCGTGCTGTTGCTGTCGTGGCAGAGCATCGACCACCAGATCTGGTCCCACCTGTGGGAAACCCAGATGCCGCGCCTGCTGGGCAACACCTTGACCCTGGTGCTGGGCGTCGGTGTGGGCGTTACGCTGCTGGGTGTCAGCCTGGCCTGGCTGACCAGCCTCTGCGAATTTCCCGGCCGGCGCTGGCTGGACTGGGCGTTGATGCTGCCTTTCGCGATTCCTGCCTATGTGCTCGCCTTCGTCTTCGTTGGCTTGCTGGACTTCTCCGGCCCCGTCCAAACCCTGCTGCGTGACTGGTTCGGCATGGGGCTGCGCCTGCCTCGCGTACGGTCCACCAGCGGCGTGATCATCGTGCTGGTGCTGGTGTTCTACCCCTACGTTTACCTGCTGGCGCGCACCGCGTTTCTCGCCCAAGGCAAGGGCCTGATGGAGGCGGCGCGGGTATTGGGGCAGTCGCCGTGGCAAGCGTTCTGGCGTGTGGCCTTGCCCATGGCGCGCCCCGCTATCGGTGCGGGCGTGGCCCTGGCGCTGATGGAAACCCTGGCGGATTTCGGTGCCGTCTCGGTGTTCAACTTCGACACCTTCACCACTGCCATCTACAAGACCTGGTATGGCTTTTTCAGCCTCTCCAGTGCTGCGCAGCTGGCCAGCCTGTTGCTGCTGGTGGTGATGCTGGTGCTGTACGGCGAACGCCGTGCCCGAGGCGCCAGCCGACCCAGCAATGAGCGACCTCGCGGCAAGGCGCTGTACCACCTGCGCGGCTTCAAGGCAGCGGCGGCCAGCGGTTGGTGCGGGTTGGTGTTCGCCTGCGCGTTCGTGATTCCGATGCTGCAACTGGTGGCCTGGTTCTGGCAGCGTGGTCGTTTCGATCTGGACGAGCGCTACGCCGGTTTGATCGTCCATACCCTCTACCTGGGTAGCATGGCGGCCCTGATCACCGTCTGCGTGGCCCTGGTGCTGGCGTTCGCCCATCGTTTGGCGCCCACCCGGGCCATCCGCTCCGGCATCAGCCTGGCCAACCTGGGTTACGCGCTGCCGGGCTCGGTGCTGGCGGTGTCGATCATGTTGGCGTTCAGCTATCTGGATCGGGAACTGGTGATCCCGGTATCAGGCTGGCTGGGGGGCGCCGGCAAACCGCTGTTACTGGGCAGTTTGTCGGCCTTGCTGCTGGCGTATCTGGTGCGCTTCATTGCGGTGGCCTACGGGCCGCTGGAAAACAGCCTGGCGCGAATCCGACCGTCCTTGCCGGAAGCCGCCCGCAGCCTGGGCGTCAGCGGGCCGCGACTGTTTTGCAAAGTGTATCTGCCGCTTTTGCTGCCGGGTACCCTGAGTGCGGCGCTGCTGGTGTTTGTCGATGTGCTCAAGGAAATGCCGGCGACCCTGCTGATGCGCCCGTTCGGCTGGGACACGCTGGCGGTGCGGATTTTCGAGATGACCAGCGAAGGGGAGTGGGCGCGGGCTTCGCTGCCGGCCTTGACCCTGGTGTTGGTCGGCCTGTTACCGGTCATCGGGTTGATCCGACGTTCGGCGAGACGAATCGGTTAGGTGCCAGTCCTACGGCTTGAGGCTACAATGCGCGGCATTCGGTGCGGTCGATCTTTCAGATCGGGTTGCTGAACGCGGCTACAGGCCTTGTATTTCAAGGCGTGCGGCCCGTACGGCGACCGTCCGCACCTTCGCCACGCCCGGAAGGAGAAACCCATGGGACAGCGCACGCCTCTGTATGACCTGCATCTCGCCCTTGGCGCGAAAATGGTCGATTTTGGCGGTTGGGATATGCCGTTGCATTACGGCTCGCAGGTTGAGGAGCACCATCAGGTGCGACGCGACTGCGGGGTGTTTGATGTATCCCATATGACCGTGATCGATATCACAGGCCCCCAGGCCAAGGAATGGCTCCAGCATTTGCTGGCCAATGATGTTGACCGATTGCACAGCTGCGGCCGTGCGTTGTACAGCGCCATGCTCAACGAGCAGGGCGGCGTGGTGGACGACATGATCGTGTACCGCACCGAGAGCGGTTACCGGCTGGTAGTCAACGCCGCCACCCGTGACCAGGACATGGCCTGGATGCAGGCCCGGCTCGGCAGCTTTCAGGCGCAGATCCACGAGCGACCAGAATTGGCCATGCTCGCTATTCAGGGCCCCCATGCCCGGCAGAAGATCGCCGAGTTGGTCACCCAATCACGCGCCACCTTGATTCACCAGCTCAAGCCCTTTGAAGGCCTGGCTGACGGCGACTGGTTTATTGCGCGAACCGGTTATACCGGCGAAGACGGCCTGGAAATTGTCCTCCCGGCCAACCAGGCCCCGGCGTTTTTCAACGATCTGGTGGGCGCAGGTATTTCGCCCATCGGCCTCGGCGCCCGCGACACGCTGCGCCTTGAGGCTGGCATGAACCTCTACGGTCAGGATATTCATCAGGACGTTTCGCCCCTGGCAGCCAACATGGCGTGGAGCATCGCCTGGGAACCGGCCGAGCGCGATTTCATCGGCCGCGCCGCCCTGGAGGCCGAAAAGGCTGCCGGTGTGAAGTTCAAGCTGGTCGGCCTGGTACTGGAGGAACGCGGGGTTTTACGCGCTCATCAGGTGGTTCGTATCGCCAATGTTGGCGAAGGAGAGATCACCAGTGGTAGTTTCTCTCCTACGCTAAGCAAATCCATTGCCCTGGCGCGCGTGCCGTCGGCGACTGCTGACCGGGCCGAGGTGGAAATCCGCGGCAAGTGGTACCCGGTTCGGGTGGTCAAACCGACGTTCGTGCGTCATGGCAAAACATTGATCTAACTTTTCCGGCGGGCCAATGGCCGCTGACATTTTTCCTTGAGGACACAGACTATGAGCGATATCCCTGCCGAACTGCGTTTTGCCGAAAGTCACGAATGGGCCCGACTGGAAGCTGATGGCACCGTGACCGTCGGGATCTCGGACCATGCCCAGGAAGCATTGGGGGATGTGGTGTTCGTTGAGTTGACCGAAGTCGGCAACGTGTTCAAGGCGGCTGACCAGGCCGGGGTGGTTGAATCGGTGAAAGCCGCTTCGGATATCTACTCGCCAATTGCTGGCGAAGTGATCGCGGTGAACGACGCCTTGAGCGGTGAGCCAGAGCTGTTGAACTCCGACCCTTACGGCGCCTGGATCTTCAAGCTCAAGCCAAGCAACCCGGATGAACTGGAAAAATTGCTGGACGCTGCCGGCTACAAGGCTGCCATCGGCGAGTGATCCCGCTGCGGGAGCCGGCAACCGGCTCCCGCAAAGGTTTTGTCAGCGCTTCAACACCGCTTTTACCGCCGCTACCGAACGCTCTACGTCCGCTTTCGTCATCGCCGTGAACATCGGCAACGACACAATCAAACGCCCCACTTTTTCCGCTACCGGGAACATGCCTTCCTTGAATCCCTGCGCCTTGTACAAGCTCAGCAGGTGGATCGGCGGGTAGTGATAGCCAATGCCGACGCCATGGGCCTGCATCTGCTCCATGAACGTGGCGCGTGCCGGCAAACCGTCCTGGCGCTCCGGCAGTACCAGTTGGAACAGGTGCCAGTTGCTGTTTTCGAAGTCTGCCGGTGGCAATTGCGCACCGTACTGCTCTTCGAAATCACTGCCGAAACATTCGAAATAGTGCCGCGCCAGTTCCTGGCGATGGGCGGTGATCTTCTCGATATGGGCAAATTGGCCCAAGCCGATGGCCGCTGCGATGTCGGTCATGTTGAACTTGCCGCCGAGCACATCCACGTCCAGGCCGTCGAAGCCGGTACGGGTCACGCCTTGCAGGCGATATTTTTCCGCCAAGCGCGCTTCTTCAGCGTTGTTCAACACCAGGCAGCCGCCTTCGGAGGACGTGATGTTCTTGTTCGCCTGGAAGCTGAACGACACGAAATCGCCGGTAGCACCAATGCGCTGACCATCCCAGCTGGAACCCAGGGCCTGGGCCGCATCTTCGACGATGCGCAGGTTGTACTTGTTGGCCAGCGCGTAGAGCAAAGGCATGTCCAGCGGCAGACCGGCCAGGTATACCGGGATGATTGCCTTGGTGCGCGGCGTGATCGCGGCTTCCACCTGTGCCAGGTCGATGTTGCGGGTTACCGGGTCGATATCGGCGAATACCGGCGTGGCGCCGACTTCCAGAATCACGTTGGCTGTGGCTACCCACGAAATCGGGGTGGTGATGACTTCGTCCCCTGGCCCGATACCGGCGATGCGCAACGCGATCTCCATGGTGCAGGTGCCGGAGTTGAAGGTGCGTACCGGACGGCCGCCAAAATATTCCGACAGCTGCGCTTCGAACGCCTGCACTTTGGGCCCGCTGGTGATCCAGCCGGAGCGCAGTACGTCGCCCACCGCCGAGATAGTGGCTTCATCAATGGTGGGCTTGGAGAACGGCAGAAAGGGCAGTTGGCTCATGACGTTGAAGGCATCCGTTTCAGAAGGCGATGAGAAAAAAGCATATCAATGCCGGGCATGGTTGCACGGCTCGACTGAATATAGCCTGTCATCTGTGAATGAATCGTCCCCCCTTAAACAAAAATGCCGCCTTGGGAGCGGCATTTTCAGCATCGGTGTCAGAAGGCGACGCGGGCCTCAAGAAACACGTTCTGTTCCTTGAGCTTGCCTTTGAGCTGTTCGTCCCGGGCGTTTATCCGATTGGCGAACGTGTTGTAGCCGGTCTCGATCCCGCCCATGTCCACGTAACGCCAGCCGGTGCCCAGGGTCAGGGTTTCGCTGACCTTGGCATCCAGCCCCAGGCCAACGCTGTAGGCGAAGTTGTATTGGCGATTGCTGGCGAAACGGCGGGTGTCGTTGGTCTGGTAACCCTCGGCGTCAACCTGGGCCACGCCGACTCCCGCCATGCCGTAGAACGACAGCCATTCATTGATCGGGATGTTTTTATAACCATTGAGCATCAGGCGCTGGCTGTCGGTGCGCAGGCTGTTGACGTTGGCATTGAACGGTGCCCAATGGGATTTGAAGTTCGAGTGGCTGGGCATCGTGTATTCCCCTTCCAGGCGCCAGCCATCGGCAAAGGCATAGCCCACGGCGAATGAGCCGGTGAATGTCTTGCTGCTGTCGGGCGCGTCTACCCGGTGGGTTACCCGTGGGCTGGTCAACAGGGAACTTGAGAGATTCTGGCGGGCGCTGTTGAGCTTTGCCGACCCGTACCAGCCTTCTGCCTGGGCATACGGGGCGGCAATGGCGGCGAGTATCAGGGCGTAGGAGAGTTTTTGCATGGTTGTCGATTCACTCAGTCTGAAGGGAATCGATAGCTTGTTGCGGGGCGCGCTGGCGGCTCGACAGGACTTTTCCTGTTTTAATGTTGAATCGCCAGTCTTGTGTGTAGGAAGACTGGGCAAAAAAATGCCGCTCTCGAAGAGCGGCATTTTTTACGCGACGTTATTACTCGGAAGCAATGGCGTTTTTCGCCAGGATTGCGTTGGCCAGGTCCATGTCCGTGGCCTTGAGGCCAGGGTTATCGGCGCGGACCTTCTGCATCGCAGCTTCCAGGTAAGGGCCACGGATGCTGCCGTCGCTGGCGACGAAGCTACCGGCGTCGTCTTGGGCGGCGACCACCATTTTGTGGTCCTTGAAGGTCAGGTACGTCGAGCCGGTCGTGGCACCCGATGAGATGACATTACGCCAGAAGCTGTCGGCCATGGCTGAACCGACAGGGAGGGAAAGCACGGCGAGGGTTGCGACAGCATATTTTAGACGCATGATGGGTGACTCCGACTGGGTTATCTGAACAGTTTGATTGTAGATAGCCCAGCCGAGTTCCATGGATGACTAAACAGTTTCAACCTGCAAAATCACGCCTTCCTGACCAATGACACGTACGTGTGCCCCAACTGGCGCGTCAGGCCCGGAAGCCATCCACACGCCGTCGCCCACCTTGATCTTGCCCCGGCCCTCGATAATTGCCTGATGCACCACAAAGGTGCGGCCGATCAGCTCAGAACCGCGCATGTTCAGCCCCGGCTGGTCGCTGACCTTGGCGCTGCTGCGCTGGCGTCGCCACCAGTACACCGCCGTCAGGATCGACAACACAGCGAACAACAGCAGTTGCCATTCAAGGCCCAAGTTCGGGATCAGGAACTTGATCACGCCCACGGCGGCGGCGGCGATGCCCATCCACAGCAGATAACCACCGGCACCGAACACTTCAAGGATCAACAGCACCGTGCCCAGTGCCAGCCAGTCCCAAAACGACAGGTGCTGCAGGAATTCCCACATGGTGCGTGCCTCAGGCTTTCTTGTTGTCGAAGGTTGCCTTGACGATCTCGCCGATGCCGCCGACGGCACCAATCACCTGGCTGGCTTCCAGCGGCATCAGGATCACCTTGCTGTTGTTGGCTGAGGCCAGTTTGCCCAGTGCGTCGATGTATTTCTGGGCGACAAAGTAGTTGATGGCTTGCACATTACCGGTGGCGATCGCTTCCGATACCACTTGAGTGGCGCGGGCTTCAGCTTCGGCCTGACGTTCGCGGGCTTCGGATTCCAGGAAGGCGGCCTGACGACCACCTTCCGCTTCCAGGATCTGCGCCTGCTTCTTGCCTTCGGCAGTCAGGATTGCGGAGGCTCGCAGGCCTTCGGCTTCGAGGATCTGTGCACGCTTGATCCGCTCGGCCTTCATCTGGCCGGACATGGCGGCCATCAGGTCGGCAGGCGGGCTGATGTCCTTGATCTCGATCCGGGTGATCTTGATGCCCCACGGTGCGGTGGCTTCATCGACGGTGCGCAGCAGTTTTTCGTTGATGCCGTCACGCTGGCTGAGCATTGCATCCAGCTCCATGGAGCCGAGGACGGTACGGATGTTGGTTTGCAGCAGGTTGCGGATGGCGTGTTCGAGGTTGTTCACCTCGTAGGCAGCCTGGGCGGTATTGACCACCTGGAAGAAGCACACGGCGTCGATCTGCACCGTGGCGTTGTCGGCGGTGATGACTTCCTGGGGGGGAATATCCAGCACGCTTTCCATCACGTTGATCTTGCGACCGATGCGGTCCATGACCGGAATGATGATGTTCAGGCCCGGCTTGAGGGTGTTGGTATAACGGCCAAAGCGCTCGACCGTCCACTGGTAACCCTGGGGGACCACTTTGAAACCCATGAAGAGGATGGCGACGGCCAAGCCTACGAAAAGAAGCAGTACGGTTCCGATCTGCATAACGATTCCCTGTCTGGTGTTGGCGGTAACGCGAGGTTTAACCGATTGTAACGGTGTTGTCAGGGATAAGGACGGTTTACCGGCCCATCAAATCAAAGGATTTGTTTCTGAATCCCCAGGCGTCACTCGCAGTACTTCTTCCAGGGTTGTCAGCCCTGCCATTACCTTGCGTGTACCGGCAGACCGCAAGCTGCACATTCCTTGGCCAAGGGCTGCATGACGCAGGGCCTGAAGATCGGTGCCCGGGGTGACCAGCGCCTTGAGGCGGTCGTTCATCAGCATGATCTCGTAGATCCCGGCTCGCCCTCGGTAACCACTTTCCCGACAGTCGCCGCAACCCACTGCCTGATAGAACTGCCCGCTGGGTCGCTTGCAGTGCGGGCATAACAGCCGCACCAGGCGCTGGGCCATCACCCCCAGCAATGTCGCATTGATCAGGTAATGGGGAATGCCCAGTTCCTGCAGGCGGCTGATGGCGCCGGGTGCGTCGTTGGTGTGGAGTGTCGACAGCACCAGGTGCCCGGTCAGGGCGGCCTGGATCGCCATTTCTGCGGTCTCCAGGTCGCGAATCTCGCCGATCATGATGATGTCCGGATCCTGGCGCATCAGGGCGCGGATGCCGCTGGCGAAGGTCAGGTCGATGTTGTGCTGGACCTGCATCTGGTTGAAGGCCGGCTCGACCATCTCGATCGGGTCTTCGACGGTGCACAGGTTGACCTCGCGGGTGGCCAGTTGCTTGAGCGTGGTGTACAGGGTGCTGGTCTTGCCCGAGCCCGTGGGGCCCGTGACCAGAATGATGCCGTTGGCCTGGCCGGTCATGGATTGCCAGCGGTGCAGGTCGTCGTCCGAGAGCCCCAATTGCTGGAAATCCTTGTGTAGCACCTGAGGGTCGAATATGCGCATCACCAGTTTTTCACCGAAGGCCGTGGGCAAGGTCGAAAGGCGCAGTTCCACTTCGCCGCCCGCCGGGCTCTTGGTCTTCACCCGGCCGTCCTGGGGTTTGCGTTTTTCCGCCACGTTCATCCGGCCGAGACTTTTCAGGCGGCTGACCACCGCCATCATGACCTGGGATGGGAACTGATAGACGTCGTGCAGCAGTCCATCAATACGGAAACGCACATGGCCCTGATCGCGTCCGGGTTCGATATGGATATCACTGGCCCGTTGGCCGAAGGCGTATTGCAGCAGCCAGTCGACGATGTTGACGATGTGCGCGTCGTTGGCGTCGGGCTCCTGGTCGCTGGCGCCGAGGTTGAGCAGTTGCTCGATGTTGGGAGCGCCGGATGTTTTTTGATCAACCGCACCGCTGACCGATTTCGCCAGCCGGTAAAACTCCACTGTGCAGCGCTGGATATCCTGGGGGTTGGCCACCACCCGCCTGATGGAGCGCTTCAACACTTGAGCCAGGCCCGCTTCCCAACTGCTCACGTAAGGCTGGGCACTGGCGACGGTAACGCTGTGGGCGTCGACCGCAACCGCCAGGATCTTGTGGCGCTGGGCAAAGGCGTAGGACATCAGCGGCACCACCGCCGCGACATCGATTTTCAACGGGTCGATACGCAGGTAGGGCTGGCCGCAGTGACGGGCGAGCCATTCGGTCAGTATTTCCAGCGGCGGGCCCGAGCTGGCAATGCATTCCAGGGGATGCAGCCCGCTGTTCGCCGGTACGGTCAGGTCGGTGGGCACCAGGCCCTGGTCGATCAAGGCAGGTAGCAGTTGGTGGATTTCCAGCCAGCGATCCTGGGTATTTGGCGCAACGGGCATGGTGACGTTCCTGGGCGACGATTAGGCGTAGTCCTCAGGCTAGTCACCCTTTGCACTTCGGCCTCCAGGGTTTATTGCAGGCTTTTACTGACCGGCCGCCTGCACCGCCAGAGGCCGCGCAGCATCAGCCGGGCGCAGTTCCAGCGAGCACACGCTGATCAGGTTACGAAGTTTTTCGCCGATCACCTGGGCCCGGTGCCAGCTCAGGCCATCCATCACGATATCGATTGCCAGCAGGTCGTCTGCGCGCTGCACGTTCACCTGGCGAGGAACCAGGAATTGCAGGGCAAAATAGTTGAGCACCCGGCACAACACGTCGGGTTCAGCCTCGGCGAGGATTTGATAGTGCGCCTGGCAGTGAGCGTTGCTGACGGCCCAGGCATCGACACGTGGGGCGGGGTTGGTGGATTCGACGACGTGCATGATGATTCTCCGGATTCGACTGGAGAAATTTTTACATTCGGGGCGGGAGATTTCTTATCTAAAAAAGCCCGTATTGGCTTATAAGAGAATCATCTGATTCCAGAAAGAACGATTAACGGGAATTTCTATGCACAGTGAGTTGGACGTGTACGACCGGCGCATCCTCGCGCTGTTGCAGGAAGACGCTTCGCTTTCCAGCGCGCAGATTGCCGAACAGGTCGGCCTGTCGCAATCGCCGTGCTGGCGCAGGATTCAGCGCCTGAAAGAGGAGGGTGTGATTCGCGGCCAGGTCACCCTGCTGGATCGCAAGAAGATCGGCCTCAATACGCAGATTTTCGCCGAGGTGAAACTCAACGCCCACGGCCGTTCCAACTTCACTGAGTTCACCGAGGCGATTCGCGGTTTTCCGGAAGTGTTGGAATGCTATGTGCTGATGGGGGCGGTGGACTTTTTACTGCGGATCGTCACGTCGGACATTGAAGCGTATGAGCGGTTTTTCTTCGAAAAACTCTCGATGGTGCCGGGGATTCAGGAGGTCAACTCGATAGTGGCCTTGTCGGAGATCAAGTCCACCACGAGTTTGCCGGTGTTGCGCTGATAGTTGCCATGGCCTGATTTTAGTGGCGAGGGAGCGTGCTCCCGCTGGACCGGGCTGGCGCTCCAGTGCGCAGCGCTTCCAGGATTAGGGGCCGCTACGCAGCCCAGCGGGAGCAAGCTCCCTCGCCACAAGGGGTTTACAGGCGCAGCAGGGTCTTCCAGGCGCGATTCTGATACACCGCAATCGCCTGATGCATCCGCGCATCCAGCGACTCATCGGTAATCGGCTGGTTGGCCAGGTGCGCCAGCTTGTTCAACTCGCCATACAGACGGTCCAGCTCGGCGATATCCAGTACCTGGCGTGCATGGTGCAGCCAGGCCAGGATGCGCTCGATACGCGGCAGTTGCTCGGCCAGGTCTTCCGGCTGTTGCTGGTAGCGCGGCAGTTGCAGGGCGACGGCGTCGTCGGCCAGCAGGCGCGGCAGCCAGTTGGCGAGCTGTGCCGCGCCCTGGCGATTGCCACGCACGTTGCGATCCGCCGCCCAGGTACGAGCCAGCAGCCAGCGGGAAGTGGTCAGCGAGAACAGGCCCCAGCGCACGTCTTCCAGTTCTTCGGCGAACTGTTCCGGCGCGGCTTTGCGGATGTCTTCATCGTCGTCACCGGCCTGAACCAGCGGACGCCAGTCTTCCAGCAAGGCGTCCAGTGCGGCGCGCAGTTCGCTGGTGGATTGGCGTGGCGCGGCCTGGCCGAGACTGCCGAGCAGGGCACGCAGTTCGCCGAGGTTTTCCACCCAGTCCTGCAGCAGACGCCAGTGGCCATTGAAACGGTATTGCTCGGCCAGGCGCTGGCTGCTGCCCAACAGGTGCCACATCACGGCGGCAAACGCGTCGTCCAGCGGCATTTCGGCGTGCAGCACAGGTGCCGGCAAGCTCAAGGAATAGCTGTTGGCGTCAAACAGGCGATAGCCACGCTCGGCCTTGCTGATATCGCATGGCATCAGTGCCAGGGTCGCGGCCAGTTCTGCGGCCAACTCCAGCAGGGCGGCCGGATCGCCTTCGCGCAGTTCCAGTTCCAGCTCGCAGATTTCTTCTTTCTGCTTGCCGGCGACCACGTGGCCCAGGTCCAGGGCGGCTTCGATCACGACCTTGGCCTTGCCGCGGCCCCAGGCGATTTCGGCGCGTTCGCGAACGAAATCGGTGGTGAAGATCGGCTTGAGGGTCTTTTTGTCCAGCTCGGCCAGTTGCTCGGGCCAGCATTCGCCGTCGAGTTTCTTCACGTCGAGCTTGGCTTTGGCCAGGTCCCAGTTGTACTCATTGCGTTCCGACAAGCCGGCGACGCTCTGGCCACGGGTCTTGAGGGTCTGGATCACTTCGTCGCCGTCTTTGCGCAGGCGCAGGGCGACTTTGGCCTGGGCCAGGTCGCGTTCCGGGGTGTCGAAGTACTGGTTCATCAACTCACGGCGTTCCCAGCCACTTTTGTTGCGTTTTTTCAGTAACGGGTGCTCGCGCAGCGCGGCGAGGGTTTCGCGGCTGACGCGGAGCTTGATTTCGGTTTCTTTCTGCATGGCCGGAAAATCCAGGATCGGGAGCGCAGCCGGGGAAAAGAGTGGCTGCCAAGGTCGTGCAGTGTACAGGACTGAGCCCGGCAACGCGCCGCAACGGTTTATTGTGTCACTCAGATAGCTCTATGATGGGCTTCGTCCGGGAAGTTGAGAGACCGCGCATGCCTTTACCGTCCATGAAAGAACAATTCGCCGCGCTGATTGCCGCGCCTTCGGTCAGTTGTACCCAGGCCTCTCTCGACCAATCCAACCGCCCGGTCATCGATTTGCTCGCCACCTGGCTGGGGGACCTGGGATTTGCCTGCGACATCCAGCCGGTCAGCCCCGGCAAATTCAACTTGCTGGCCAGTTTCGGCAGCGGCCCTGGCGGCCTGGTGTTGGCGGGCCACAGTGACACCGTGCCCTACGATGGCGCCCTATGGCAGACCGATCCGCTCAAGTTGACGGAAGTCGACGGCCGCTGGGTAGGACTGGGCAGCTGCGACATGAAGGGCTTTTTCGCCCTGGTGATCGAAGCCGTGCAGCCGCTGCTGGACCAGCCCTTCAAGCAACCGCTGCTGATTCTTGCCACCTGCGATGAAGAAAGCTCCATGGCCGGCGCCCGGGCGCTGGCCGAGGCGGGTCGTCCTTTAGGTCGCGCAGCGGTGATTGGAGAGCCGACCGGCCTCAAGCCCATCCGCCTGCACAAGGGCGTGATGATGGAGCGCATCGATATTCTTGGGCGCAGCGGCCATTCGTCGGATCCAAGCCTGGGCCACAGTGCCCTCGAAGCCATGCACGACGCCATCGGCGAGCTGCGTGGCCTGCGCCTGGCCTGGCAGCGCGAATACCGCAACCCACAATTCAGCGTGCCGCAACCGACCATGAACTTCGGCTGTATCCACGGTGGCGACAATCCCAATCGCATCTGCGGCCAGTGTTCCCTGGAATTCGACCTGCGGCCCTTGCCGGGCATGGATCCCCAGGTGCTGCGCGCGGCCATCCGGCAGAAGCTTGAGCCCTTGGCCGAGCGTCATCAGGTGAAGATCGATTATGCGCCGTTGTTCCCCGAAGTGCCGCCGTTCGAGCAGGCCGAGGACGCCGAGTTGGTGCGGGTAGCTGAACGACTTACCGGTCATCGCGCCGAAGCAGTGGCGTTTGGCACCGAAGCGCCTTATCTTCAGCGCCTTGGTTGCGAGACCCTGGTGCTCGGCCCTGGCGATATCGCCTGCGCCCACCAGCCCGGCGAGTACCTTGAAATGTCACGCTTGACGCCTACAGTGCGTCTATTGCGGGAACTGATTCAACATTACTGCCTGACACCTGCATAAATTAACCCCTGCCCATCCGTACATAGATAGAAGGAGAGTGAGCGTGTCGCCAAGCCTGTTCCGACGATAACCAACAGCCCGCTGTGCGTTTCCACGATTCATCCTTTATTTGGCTGCTTTTTATTACAGGCCCAGGTTTTATGCCCGAATACGTCAATTGGCTTCGTCACGCTTCGCCTTACATCAATGCCCACCGGGATTGCACCTTTGTCGTCATGCTGCCAGGCGACGGTGTGGAGCACCCGAACTTCGGCAATATCGTCCACGACCTGGTGCTGCTCCACAGCCTGGGCGTGCGGCTGGTACTGGTCCACGGGTCGCGCCCACAAATTGAAACCCGCCTCGCCGCCCGCGGCCTGACCCCGGCTTACCACGAAGGCTTGCGCATCACCGATGCCGCGACCCTGGAGTGTGTGATCGACGCGGTCGGCCATCTGCGTATCGCCATTGAAGCGCGGTTGTCCATGGACATGGCGTCTTCGCCGATGCAGGGCTCGCGCCTGCGGGTGGCCAGCGGCAACCTGGTGACGGCGCGCCCGATCGGCGTGCTTGAAGGCGTCGACTATCACCACACCGGCGAAGTGCGCCGGGTCGACCGCAAGGGCATCAACCGCCTGCTGGACGAGCGCTCCATCGTGCTGCTGTCGCCGCTGGGCTACTCGCCCACCGGGGAAATCTTCAACCTCGCCTGCGAAGACGTCGCCACTCGCGCCGCCATTGACCTGGGCGCGGACAAATTGCTGCTGTTTGGCGCCGACCTTGGTTTGATTGATGAACACGGACGGCTGGTGCGTGAGCTGCGGCCGCAACAGGTGCCCGCACACCTGCAACGCCTGGGCAGTAATTACCAGGCTGAGCTGCTGGACGCGGCGGCTGAAGCTTGCCGAGGCGGCGTAGGCCGCAGCCATATTGTCAGTTATGCCGAAGACGGTGCCTTGCTGACCGAACTGTTCACCCGGGATGGCGGCGGTACGCTGGTAGCCCAGGAGCAGTTCGAACTGGTGCGCGAAGCGGCGATTGAAGACGTCGGCGGTTTGCTGGACCTGATCAGCCCGCTGGAAGAGCAGGGAATTCTGGTGCGTCGGTCCCGGGAAGTGCTGGAGCGGGAAATCGAGCAGTTCAGCGTGGTGGAGCGTGAAGGCATGATCATCGCCTGCGCGGCGCTGTATCAGATCGCCGACTCGGACGCAGGGGAGCTGGCGTGCCTGGCAGTGAACCCGGAGTACCGTCATGGCGGTCGCGGTGATGAACTGCTGGAACGCATCGAGACCCGTGCTCGGGCCCAGGGTTTGAAAACGTTGTTCGTGCTGACGACCCGCACTGCCCACTGGTTCCGCGAGCGCGGGTTTGTGCCGAGTACCGTGGATCGCCTGCCGTCGGCGCGGGCGTCGCTGTACAACTATCAGCGTAATTCGAAGATTTTCGAAAAGGCGTTGTAAGCCTAACCGGACGAGAGGGCAAACCTCTCGTCTGTCAGTTCTGCGTGTTTTTCAATCGCGACTATGCTGACGGGTCTTCCGGCCGGATTGTCGATGTGTCGATACGATCGACATTAAAGTGACATCATTTCTGCCGATACTCTGAAACATGCCGATACGGTAACCGTCATGATCGCCCGTTAGGGTGAGGTGGTTCGGTGAAATGACAAAAGAAAGTTTCATCGATACAAAAACTGTAACAAATTGACGAGACGATAGGCATTTGGCCATGATGGCGTCGCGTTTTTGATCGCGCATGACGTATGACCCGTCTGGGGAATACAAAACGATCTAAAAAAGCGTAGAGAAATACTCTTCAGGAATATCCCAATGGAGTTTTACCGCCTCGTCGGCTTGATGGCCCATGGACAGTCTTATTCCTGAATCGTATGAAAAAGGATGAAACAATTCTTTTTGGGTGTATGAAAAACTCATTACCCTGCAAGGACCAAATCAACTGCGGTTAGACGAAGGTAGTAGACACACAAGGTTACGATTGACTTGTCAGTCACTATCTGGCGCTAATCGCGCATCTGTGGATCGAGGGCGTCAGACCCGAGACCTAAGAAATACAAAAATTAGAAATGAGAGGAGCGGTACATGAAGAAGTCGACATTGGCGTTGGCTGTGACCCTGGGTGCAATCGCCCAGCAAGCAGGCGCCGCAGGTTTCATCGAAGACAGCAAGGCAACACTGGGTCTGCGTAACTTCTACATCAACACGGATAACCGTGATGGTGCTCCAACAGCCAGCAGCCGCAGCAAAAACGCCGAATGGGGCCAAGGCTTCGACCTGCGTTTCATCTCGGGTTTCACCCAAGGCACTGTTCAGTTCGGTGTTGACGCTATTGGCCTGTACGGCATGCGTCTGGACTCCAGCCGCGCAAATCACGGTAACTACAGCGGCACCGCTTCGGGCGGCACTGTGTTCCCGAGCGACGGCAATAAGGCAGTCAGTGATTTCGCCAGCCTGGGTGTGACCGGCAAGGTCAAAATCTCCCAGACCGTGGCAAAATTGGGCACCCTGCAGCCAAACAACCCGGTGATCAAGACCAACGACGGTCGCCTGTTGCCTCAGACCTTCCAGGGCGGCGAGATCGTTTCTAACGAAATCAAAGACTTGACTCTGACTGCTGGCCAAATCGAGTCCGCCAAGGGCCGTAACTCCAGCAACAACGAAAACCTGTCGATTGCTGGCGCGAACAAAAGCTCCAACTATGACACCGGCAAATTCAGCAACAAGTTCTACTACGCCGGTGCTGACTACAAGATCACCAAGGATCTGACCGCTTCGTACTACTTTGGCGAGCTGAAAGACTTCTACTCCCAGAACTTCCTGGGTCTGGTACACAACTGGGCAATCGGCCCGGGCGTGCTGAAAAGCGACCTGCGTTACTACCGCAGCCGCGATAACGGCGCGAATGCCAATACCGCCGGCTACTACACCTCGGGTTACTACACCGACGGTGCCCGCCCTGCGACCAGCGGCAAGGTTGACAACGACCTGTACAGCTACCTGGCACTGTATTCGGTTAACGGCCACACCTTTGGTGGCGGTTACCAGTACACCAAGGGCGACAGTGACTTCCCTTGGCTGAACCAAGGTGACGGTTCGTCGAACAGCACCACCACCGACATGCAAATCCAGAAGTTTGCCCGTGCTGGCGAACGCACCTGGCAAGCTCGTTACGCGTATGACTTCGCCAAAGTCGGCCTGCCAGGCCTGACCGCTGGTGTTGTCTACCTCAAGGGCAGCAACATCCAGACGACCACCGGTGACAAAACCGAGTGGGAGCGCGACTTGACTCTGGCTTACGTTGTTCCAGAAGGCCCGCTGAAAAACCTCGGCGTTGCGTGGAAAAACGCAATGTGGCGTACCGATGTTGCGACTCGCGACCAGGACGAAAACCGCCTGATCGTCAGCTACTCGATCCCGCTGTTGTAAGAGCGTAAAACCTTGCCCGGCGCAATGCCGGGCAGGGTGCTTTACTTTTCAAGTCGGGCTCAACCCCCGCAAGCCCGTCCTGAACCCCTCTTTGTACAGCGTCTCAAGGCCTTCTCGAACCTTGAAGCCGATGTTGATCCTCGCCTGTCGCCAAGTCCAATGAACAGATTTTTAATATTCCTTTATCGTCTAGATAAATCGATATTTATTCTTTTTAAATAATCCGCGACGCAGGCACAGTGGGCTCCATAAGCACTCATCAGGAGCCACACCATGAGCCTCAGACTGGGCGACGTCGCCCCCGACTTTGAACAGGATTCCAGCGCCGGCAAGATTCGCTTCCACGAGTGGCTGGGCGATAGCTGGGGCGTGCTGTTTTCCCACCCGGCGGACTTCACCCCGGTGTGCACCACCGAACTGGGTTTCACCGCCAAGCTCAAAGATGAATTCGCCAAGCGCGGCGTCAAGGCCATTGCCCTGTCGGTGGACCCGGTGGACTCCCACCACAAGTGGATCGAAGACATCAACGAAACCCAGAACACCGTCGTCAACTTCCCGATCCTGGCCGACGCAGACCGCAAGGTCTCCGACCTGTATGACCTGATCCACCCGAACGCCAGTGACACCCTCACCGTGCGTTCGTTGTTCGTGATTGATCCGAACAAAAAGATTCGCCTGACCATCACCTACCCGGCCAGCACCGGGCGCAACTTCCACGAAATCCTGCGGGTGATCGACTCGCTGCAACTGACCGACAACCACAAAGTCGCGACCCCGGCCAACTGGCAGGACGGTGATGAGGTGGTGATCGTGCCGTCGCTCAAGGATGAGGAAGAGATCAAGAAACGCTTTCCGAAGGGTTACCGGGCGGTGAAGCCGTACCTGCGGCTCACCCCTCAACCGAATCGCTGAGGCTGATATCGCCATCGCGGGCAAGCCCGCTCCCACAGTTGACCGCATTCTCCTGTGGGAGCGGGCTTGCCCGCGATAGCGGCCTGACAGCAACAGAGAGTTCAAGTTGTAAGCCGTCTCACAAAGCAGGGGTTTTAAGGCCGTTTCGACGGCCTTTTTTTACGCCTGCGATTTAGTCGGCAGCATATGCATTTAAAGAATAAACAAATGAAAAAATAAGATTTATAGATATATAAATTGGCTGATATGGTCTGTCCCATCTTGGCGCCATCGCCACATAGCGAACCGCCGACACTTTCCAAAGGAATTGCCTACATGCTGGTCGTAACACTTGGTGGTAGCCCCAGCCAACGTTCCCGGTCCGGGGTCTTGCTGGATCACACCCGCAACTGGTTGCAGCAACAAGGCGTGGAAGTGGTGAGTTATCAGATACGGGACTTCCCGGCCGAAGACTTGCTGCACGCGCGGTTCGACAGCCCGAAAATCATCGACCTGCTGCAGCAAGTGGCAAACGCCGATGGCCTGGTGATCGCCACGCCGGTGTACAAGGCTTCGTTTTCCGGTGCGTTGAAAACCATCCTCGACCTGCTGCCCGAACGCGCCCTGGCCCACAAAGTGGTATTGCCGATGGCCACCGGCGGCAGCATCGCCCACATGCTCGCGGTGGACTACGCCTTGAAGCCGGTGCTGTCGGCCCTGAAAGCCCAGGAATTGCTCCACGGGATTTTCGCCGAAGACAGCCAGATCGCTTACGGCGAAGGCAGTGCCCAGGCGCAACTGGTGCCGGTGCTGGAGCAACGTCTGAGCGAGGCCCTGGAAACCTTCTACAGCGCCATGGCCCGCCGCCCGAAACCCCTTGATCCCAATGTGTTGAATGAACGTTTGTTGAGTGCTCGCTGGAGCATTTAAGCCTCACCCAGCTTTACCTGGATTCAAGTACTACTCACCTTACTCAGCCGCCAACGGCCAAGCAGGTGCAGCCAACCCCCTAAACGTATTTTGGAGAGAGCGCCATGCGCACTGTCATCTTGCGTCGTGGTCTGGTCGCACTGTTTGCTGCGGCTGTGTCCTTCGGCGCCATTGTTCAAGCCCAGGCCGCCGAGACCCTGCGGATCGGCTATCAGAAGTACGGCACCCTGGTGCTGCTCAAGGCCAAGGGCTCGCTGGAAAAGCGCCTGGCCGAGCAGGGCGTGCAAGTGCAGTGGACGGAGTTTCCCGGCGGCCCGCAGTTGCTGGAAGGGTTGAACGTCGGCTCCATCGACTTCGGCGTGACGGGTGAAACGCCACCGGTGTTCGCCCAGGCCGCCGGTGCCGATCTGGTCTACGTCGCCTACGAACCACCTGCGCCGACCAGCGAAGCGATCCTCGTACCGAAAGATTCGCCGATCAAATCGGTGCAAGACCTCAAGGGCAAGAAAGTCGTCCTCAATAAAGGCTCCAACGTGCACTACCTGCTGGTGCGTGCCCTGGAAGATGCCGGCCTGAAATACACCGACGTGCAGACCGTATTCCTGCCGCCCGCCGATGCTCGCGCCGCGTTCGAGCGTGGCAGCGTCGATGCCTGGGTGATCTGGGACCCTTACCAGGCGGCGGCCGAAAAACAACTGCAAGCCCGCACCCTGCGTGACGGCACCGGCATCGCCGACAACCATCAGTTCTACCTGGCCACCAAGCCCTACGCTGAAAAACACCCAGAAGTGATCAAGGCATTGGTGGAAGAAGTACGCGCCGTGGGCGAATGGTCCAAGGCCAACCCGGAGCAAGTCACCGAACAAGTCGCACCGCTGCTGGGCCTACCGGCCGACATCACCCTGACTTCGGTAAAACGCCAGGGCTACGGCGCGCTGTTCCTGACCCCGGAAGTGGTCGCCGCGCAGCAGAAAATCGCCGACAGCTTCTACCAACTCAAATTGATCCCCAAACCCTTGAGCATCAAGGACGTGATCTGGACGCCACCCGCCGCCGTTGCCAAAGCGCCGTAATCCGACTTCTTCAGGAGACAACTCCATGAGCCTCAATATTTTCTGGTTCCTGCCTACCCACGGCGACGGCCATTACCTTGGCACCGCCGAAGGCGCTCGCGCCGTTGATCACGGTTACTTGCAGCAAGTGGCCCAGGCGGCCGACCGCCTTGGCTTCGGCGGGGTGCTGATTCCTACCGGCCGCTCCTGCGAAGACTCGTGGCTGGTGGCCGCGTCGCTGATCCCGGTGACCCAGCGCTTGAAATTCCTGGTCGCGCTGCGCCCCGGGATCATTTCCCCGACGGTGGCGGCGCGTCAGGCGGCAACCCTGGATCGTCTGTCCGGCGGCCGGGCGTTGTTCAACCTGGTGACCGGCGGTGATCCGGAAGAATTGGCCGGCGACGGGTTGTTCCTGAGCCATGAAGAGCGTTACCAGGCGTCGGTGGAATTCACCCGCATTTGGCGCCGCGTGCTGGAAGGCGAAACCGTCGATTACGACGGCCAGCACATCAGCGTCAAAGGCGCCAAGTTGCTCTATCCGCCGATCCAGCAACCGCGTCCGCCGCTGTATTTCGGGGGCTCCTCCGAAGCGGCCCAGGACCTGGCAGCCGAACAAGTGGAAATGGTCCTGACCTGGGGCGAGCCGCCGGCTGCGGTGGCGGAAAAGATCGCCCAGGTTCGCGCCAAGGCCGCCAAGCTCGGGCGTACCGTGCGCTTCGGCATTCGCCTGCATGTGATCGTGCGTGAAACCAACGCCGAAGCCTGGCAGGCCGCCGACAAACTGATCTCCCACGTGGACGATGAAACCATCGCCCGCGCCCAGGCCTCGTTGTCGCGTTTTGATTCCGTAGGCCAGCAACGCATGGCCGCCTTGCACGGCGGTAGTCGCGACAACCTGGAAGTCAGCCCCAACCTGTGGGCCGGTGTAGGCCTGGTACGTGGCGGAGCCGGCACTGCCTTGGTGGGCGATGGCCCGACCGTGGCCGCACGGGTGAAGGAATACGCTGACCTGGGCATCGACACCTTTATCTTCTCCGGTTATCCACACCTGGAAGAGTCGTATCGCGTGGCCGAGCTGCTGTTCCCGCACCTGGACATCGAGCGTCCCGAGCTGCCCAAAGGCGCCGGCTACGTCAGCCCGTTCGGCGAAATGGTCGCCAACGATATTCTTCCAAAAGCTGCGTCCCAGAGCTGAGGCGCCGCCATGAACCTTGAAAAGTTAAGTCATCGATTGGCGCCTTGGGCGCTGCCGGTCCTGTTGCTGGCGGTGTGGCAGTTGTCCGTGTCGGCGGGTTGGTTGTCGACACGTATTCTGCCGGCGCCCAGCGCGGTGATCGAAGCGGGTATCAGCCTGGTGCGCAGTGGTGAAATCTGGACCCACCTGGCTATCAGTGGCTGGCGTGCAGGCCTGGGGTTTGTGATCGGCGGCAGTATCGGCCTGGCCCTGGGCTTTATCACCGGTCTGTCGACCTGGGGTGAGCGCCTGCTGGACAGCTCGGTGCAGATGATTCGCAACGTGCCGCACCTGGCGCTGATCCCGCTGGTGATCCTGTGGTTCGGCATCGACGAGACCGCGAAGATATTCCTGGTCGCCCTCGGCACGCTGTTCCCGATCTACCTCAACACTTACCACGGCATCCGCAACGTCGACCCGGCGCTGGTGGAAATGGCCCGCAGTTATGGCCTGTCCGGTTTCAGCCTGTTTCGCCAAGTGATCTTGCCGGGCGCCTTGCCTTCGATTCTGGTGGGCGTGCGCTTCGCGCTGGGCTTTATGTGGCTGACGTTGATCGTCGCGGAAACCATCTCCGCCAGTTCCGGTATCGGCTACCTGGCGATGAACGCCCGGGAATTCCTGCAGACCGACGTGGTGGTGCTGGCGATCGTGCTCTACGCGGTCCTCGGCAAGCTGGCAGATCTGGCGGCGCGTGGCCTGGAACGTGTCTGGCTGCGCTGGCACCCGGCTTATCAAGTGAATAAAGGAGGTGCGGCATGACCGCTCAACAACCTCCACGCCTGCTGCGGGGCATTCCCCTGGCAGTGCGCAAGTTGCGCAAGGCTTTTGGTTCGCGGGAAGTGCTGAAGGACATCGACCTGCATATTCCTGCCGGTCAATTCGTGGCGGTCGTGGGCCGCAGTGGCTGCGGCAAAAGTACCTTGCTGCGTCTGCTGGCCGGCCTGGATAAAGCCAGCGGCGGCGAATTGCTCGCCGGTTCCGCGCCGCTGAGCGAGGCGATTGAAGACACGCGGTTGATGTTCCAGGAAGCGCGCCTGCTGCCGTGGAAAAAGATCATCGATAACGTGGGCCTGGGCCTCAAGGGCAACTGGCGCCCACAGGCGTTGGAAGCGCTGGAAGCGGTCGGCCTGGCCGAGCGCGCCAATGAGTGGCCGGCGGCGTTGTCCGGTGGCCAGAAGCAACGCGTGGCCCTGGCCCGCGCCTTGATCCACCAGCCACGCCTGTTGCTGCTGGACGAACCGCTGGGGGCCCTGGATGCCCTGACCCGGATCGAGATGCAGCAACTGATCGAGAACCTCTGGCAGAAGCACGGCTTCACCGTGTTGCTGGTGACCCACGACATCAGCGAAGCCGTGGCCATTGCCGACCGGGTGATCCTGATCGAAGACGGCGAAATCGGCCTCGACCTGCACGTGGAACTCCCACGCCCGCGGGTGCGTGGCTCCCACCGCCTGGCGGCGTTGGAAACCGAAGTGCTTAACCGTGTGTTGTCGCTGCCCGGCACTCCGCCGGAACCCGAACCTGTTTCACCGCTGCCTACGCAATTGCGTTGGGCTCAATAACTCACTTGTCTTACACAGGAAGAACGACCATGACTATCAAAGCCATCAACGTACGTAACCAGTTCAAAGGCACCATCAAGGAAATCGTCGAAGGCGACGTGCTGTCGGAAATCGACGTGCAGACCGCGTCCGGCATCGTCACCTCCGTGATCACCACCCGCTCGGTGAAAGAGCTGGAACTGGTGATCGGCAGTGAAGTGATTGCCTTCGTGAAATCCACCGAGGTATCGATCGCCAAGCTGTGATCGTTCCCACGCTCTGCGATCGTTCCCACGCTCTGCGTGGGAATGCATCCCGTGACGCTCCGCGTCACCCATGAGACATTCCCACGCAGAGCGTGGGAATGGTCATGTAAGTGTGCGCTTGGGCAAGAACGCCGGCAGATAAAGCCCCACATACGCATCAAACACCCGCATGCCTTCCTCGGCCATGCGCGGGGTGATTTGCCCGTGCTGATGCACCGAGCGCGCGTAGACGCGGTCGCTCAGTTCCAGGGCCAGGGCAAACACGTCGACATCGGCGGGCAGGCTCGGCACCTCGAAGTGCCGGTTGAACACCTCATGCATCAGGTTTCCCAACTCCAGGTCGTGCTGGCGGTCGGCCTGTGTCACTTCGGTCAACCCGTGCTGGGCCAGGATCAATTGCCGGGCGGCGGCGTCGTGGCTGTAGATGCTGAGCATGCGCTGCTCAATCACGCAGGACAGGTCGCGCCAATGCTTGAGTGACGGGTGATCGATCGGTGCCTGAATGGCCGCGCGAAAGGCCGCATGGACATCAGCGGTCAGCGCCTCCAGCAGGGCAGGCACGCTGGCGAAGAAGTGATACACCGACGACGGCGGAATCTGCGCCCGCTCGGCCACGCTGTAGATCGACAAGCTGGCCACGCCTTCGGCGGCCAGCAAGGTACGGGCGGCGTCGAGGATCGCGTCGATCCGGGCCTGGCTGCGGGCGCGGGGTTTGCGAGGGGTGGCAGGGCGATTCATTGAAGTCTCCTACAGGGCAGCGGGCATTGTACGCAGAGCCACTGGATGATCCATACCTTGTGGCGAGGGAGCTTGCTCCCGCTGGACTGCGCAGCAGGCCCAACACCTGCGCCTCGGTTCTGCCTGAGAGAACCCGGCGTTCTTATTGGGGCCGCTTCGCAGCCCGGCGGGAGCAAGCTCCCTCGCCACAACAGGCATAAAAAAACGCCGCAAGCCAAAAGCCTGCGGCGTTCTTTTTAACCCGGCAACCGCTTACACGGTATGCAGGTACCAGTTGTACTCAAGGTCGGAGATGGAGTGTTCAAACTCTTCCAGCTCACTTTCCTTACAGGCGACGAAGATATCGATGTATTTAGGATCGATGTACTTGGCCATCACCTCGCTGTCGTCCAACTCACGCAGGGCATCACGCAGGTTGTTCGGCAGGCTCTGTTCGTTCTGCTCGTAGCTGTTGCCTTCCACGGGTGCGCCAGGCTCGATCTTGTTGGTCAGGCCGTGATGCACGCCCGCCAGGACCGAAGCCATCAGCAGGTAAGGGTTGGCGTCGGCGCCGGCCACACGGTGTTCGATACGTACGGCGTCGGACGAGCCGGTCGGTACGCGAATCGCCACGGTGCGGTTATCCAGGCCCCAGCACGGCGAGTTCGGCACGTAGAACTGTGCGCCGAAACGACGGTAGGAGTTGACGTTAGGGCACAGGAACGCCATTTGGGCGGGTAGGGTCTCCAGCACACCGCCGATCGCGTGACGCAATGCGGCGTTCTGCTCGGGATCCTCGCTGGCAAAGATGTTCTTGCCGTCCTTGTCCAGGATCGAAATGTGTACGTGCAAGCCGTTGCCTGCCTGGCCCGGGTAAGGCTTGGCCATGAAGGTGGTATCCATCTCATGGTCGTAGGCGATGTTCTTGATCAAGCGCTTGAGCAGTACCGCGTAGTCGCAGGCCTTTATAGGGTCGGCAACGTGGTGCAGGTTCACTTCGAACTGCGCCGGGGCACTTTCCTTGACGATGGCGTCGGCAGGGATGCCTTGCTCTTTTGCACCTTCCAGAATGTCCTGGAGGCAGTCGACGTATTCGTCGAGGTCGTCGATCAGGTAGACCTGTGTCGAGTGCGGGCGTTTGCCGGAGATCGGCGAGCGGGGCGGTTGTGGCCGGCCATTCACGTTCTCCTGGTCAATGAGGTAGAACTCCAGCTCGAATGCGGCGCAGATGGTCAGACCGAGGTCGTCAAACTTGCTGACAACTTGGCGGAGTACTTCGCGAGGATCGGCGAAGAAAGGTTCACCTTCGAGTTCGTGCATGGTCATCAGCAGTTGCGCGGTTGGGCGCTTTTGCCAAGGTTCATTGCACAGGGTGTCGGGGATTGGATAACAGATTCGGTCAGCATCACCGATGTCCAGACCCAGGCCGGTGCTTTCCACCGTTGAGCCATTGATATCCAGGGCAAATAGAGAGGCAGGCAGGTTAATGCCCTTCTCGTAAACCTTGTGGAGGCTGGTGCGTTCGATGCGCTTGCCGCGCACCACACCATTCATATCCGCAATTAGAAGGTCTACGTACAGAACCTCAGGATGATCCTTAAGGAACGCGTTCGCTTCGTTAAGCTGAACGGCACGCGGGGGTACCGACATGATGCAACACCTTTGTTGTTAAAAATATCAATCATTGATCTCTTCGGGTTTCAGTCAACCCGAACGGCATGCCGAAGTCAAGCGAGGCCTTTTTTGCCCTAAAAAAGCGCCGTGAGGGCTTTTTTGGGGCTTTTTGGGGCAATTTTTTGGGATTGGGGCTCTTGGAGCCAGCACGTTTGAGCGGGCCGTGTTGTATTTTTTACGGGGGTGTTGTGTAAAAAAATGAACAAGGCTAAGCTCGATTCAAACCCATAACAGCAATAATACCGGGGTGCTTCATGTCTCGCCTGCCGTTAATCGGCGTCACCGCCTGCTCCAAACAGGTCGGTCTGCATGCTTATCACATCAGTGGCGACAAATACGTCCGTGCAGTGGCCACCGCTGCCAAGGGCTTGCCGTTGATTATTCCGTCCCTGGCGGATCTGCTCGACCCGGCCAATATTCTTGACGGCCTGGACGGCATTCTTTTTACCGGCTCACCGTCCAATATCGAACCCTTTCACTACGACGGTCCGGCCAGCGCGCCCGGCACTGCTCATGATTCTGCACGGGACCAAACCACCTTGCCGCTGCTGCGTGCCGCGATTGCGGCAGGCGTTCCGGTGCTGGGGATTTGCCGTGGCTTCCAGGAAATGAACGTGGCGTTTGGCGGCAGCCTGCACCAGAAGGTTCACGAAGTGCCGGGCATGATGGATCACCGCGAAGACGACACCCAGCCGCTGGATATCCAGTATGGCCCGGCACATCCGGTAACCATCTCCCCGAATGGGGTATTGGCAAGCCTGGGCTTGCCGTCGACGATCCAGGTCAACTCGATTCATTCACAGGGCATCGATCGCCTGGCGCCAGGTTTTCAGGTCGAGGCCACCGCGCCGGACGGCCTGATCGAAGGCTTTTCGGTCCCCGCGGGCAAGGCTTTTGCTTTAGGAGTGCAATGGCACCCCGAATGGCAGGTAAGCTCTAACCCGCACTACCTCGCAATCTTCCAGGCATTTGGCAATGCCTGTCGAAAGCGGGTGATGCAACGCGACGCGGATGCTGCGTCAACTTACGCCTGACCTTTAATGGATGTCAGGAAACACAGCCCAGAGGCATTTATGAGTAACAACCTCGACCAGCTCACCGATTGGTTGAAAGACCACAAGATCACAGAAGTCGAATGCATGATTGGCGACCTCACCGGCATCACCCGGGGCAAGATCTCGCCGACCAACAAGTTCATCGCCGAAAAAGGCATGCGCCTGCCCGAAAGCGTTCTGTTGCAGACCGTGACCGGCGACTATGTCGAAGACGACATCTATTACGAATTGCTCGACCCGGCCGACATCGACATGATCTGCCGCCCGGACGAGAACGCGGTGTACCTCGTGCCCTGGGCCATAGAACCTACGGCCCAGGTGATCCACGACACCTACGACAAGCAAGGCAACCCGATCGAACTGTCGCCGCGCAACGTGCTCAAGAAAGTCCTCAAGCTCTACGCCGATAAAGGCTGGCAGCCCATCGTGGCGCCGGAGATGGAGTTCTACCTGACCAAGCGCTGCGAAGACCCGGACTTCCCGCTGCAACCGCCGATTGGCCGTTCCGGTCGCCCGGAGACTGGCCGCCAGTCCTTCTCTATAGAAGCGGCCAACGAATTCGACCCGTTGTTCGAAGACGTCTACGACTGGTGCGAGCTGCAGGAGCTGGACCTCGATACGCTGATCCACGAAGACGGCACGGCGCAGATGGAAATCAACTTCCGTCACGGCGACGCCCTGTCCCTGGCCGACCAGATCCTGGTGTTCAAGCGCACCATGCGCGAGGCGGCGCTCAAGCACAACGTGGCGGCTACCTTTATGGCCAAGCCCATGACCGGCGAGCCCGGCAGCGCGATGCACCTGCACCAGAGCATCATCGACATCGCCACCGGCAAGAACGTGTTCTCCAATGAAGACGGGACCAAGAGCGAGCTGTTCCTGCACCACATCGGTGGCCTGCAGAAGTTCATCCCCGAGCTGTTGCCGCTGTTCGCGCCTAACGTCAACTCGTTCCGCCGCTTCCTGCCCGACACCTCGGCGCCGGTCAACGTGGAGTGGGGCGAAGAAAACCGCACCGTAGGCCTGCGGGTACCGGACGCCGGGCCACAAAACCGTCGGGTGGAAAACCGCCTGCCGGGTGCCGACGCCAACCCGTACCTGGCGATTGCCGCCAGCTTGCTGTGCGGCTACATCGGCATGGTCGAAGGCATCAGCCCAAGCGCGCCGGTGGTGGGCCGTGGTTACGAGCGCCGCAACCTGCGCCTGCCGCTGACCATCGAAGACGCCCTGGAACGCATGGAAAACAGCAAGACCATCGAGAAATACCTGGGTCAAAAATTCATCACAGGCTACGTCGCGGTCAAGCGGGCCGAGCATGAAAACTTCAAGCGCGTGATCAGTTCGTGGGAGCGGGAATTCCTGCTCTTTGCCGTCTGATGCGCCGGGCGCGCCCTTCAAACGGCGCGCCCTCACCTGAAACACTAGGAGATTGGTATGTCCAGCAACAACCCGCAAACCCGTGAATGGCAAGCCTTGAGCAGCGATCACCACCTGGCGCCGTTCAGCGACTTCAAGCAATTGAAAGAGAAAGGCCCACGGATCATCACCAAAGCCCACGGCGTTTACCTGTGGGACAGCGAAGGCAACAAGATTCTCGACGGCATGGCCGGCCTGTGGTGCGTGGCGATCGGTTACGGTCGCGATGAACTGGCTGATGCGGCTGCCAAGCAGATGAAAGAGCTGCCTTACTACAACCTGTTCTTCCAGACTGCCCACCCGCCGGTGCTGGAACTGGCCAAAGCCATCTCCGATATCGCCCCGCAAGGCATGAACCATGTGTTTTTCACGGGTTCCGGCTCCGAAGGCAACGACACCATGCTGCGTATGGTCCGCCACTACTGGGCGATCAAAGGCCAGCCGAACAAGAAGACCATCATCAGCCGCAAGAATGGCTACCACGGCTCAACCGTGGCCGGCGCCAGCCTGGGCGGCATGACCTATATGCATGAACAGGGCGACTTGCCGATCCCGGGCATCGTCCACATCGCCCAGCCGTACTGGTTCGGCGAAGGCGGCGACATGAGCCCGGAAGAGTTCGGCGTGTGGGCCGCCAACCAGCTGGAAGAGAAGATTCTGGAGCTGGGCGTGGACAACGTCGGCGCCTTTATTGCCGAGCCGATCCAGGGTGCCGGTGGCGTGATCGTGCCGCCCGACAGCTACTGGCCGCGCATCAAGGAAATCCTCGCCAAGTACGACATCCTGTTCGTGGCCGATGAAGTGATCTGCGGCTTTGGCCGTACAGGTGAGTGGTTCGGTAGCGATTTCTTCGGTCTCAAGCCCGACATGATGACCATCGCCAAGGGCCTGACCTCGGGCTACATCCCGATGGGCGGCCTGATCGTGCGCGATGAAGTGGTTGCCGTGCTGAACGAAGGCGGTGATTTCAACCACGGCTTCACCTATTCCGGCCACCCGGTGGCGGCGGCAGTCGCCCTGGAAAACATCCGCATCATGCGCGATGAACAAATTGTTAAGCGTGTGCACGACGAAACGGCACCCTATTTGCAAAAGCGTTTGAGGGAACTGGCTGATCACCCGTTGGTGGGTGAAGTTCGCGGTGTGGGCATGCTCGGTGCGATCGAGTTGGTTCAGGACAAGGCAACGCGCAAGCGTTATGAAGGCCGTGGTGTTGGCATGATCTGCCGCACGTTCTGCTTCGAGAATGGCCTGATCATGCGCGCCGTGGGCGACACCATGATCATTTCGCCGCCGCTGGTGATCAGCAAGGCCGAGATAGACGAGTTGGTGACCAAGGCGCGGCACTGCCTGGACCTGACTTTGGCGGCATTGCAGGG
Organism: Pseudomonas sp. MWU16-30323; assembly: GCF_020515595.1. NCBI lineage: Bacteria > Pseudomonadati > Pseudomonadota > Gammaproteobacteria > Pseudomonadales > Pseudomonadaceae > Pseudomonas > Pseudomonas sp. MWU16-30323. The sequence continues at coordinate 340,251 of NZ_JAIWYM010000002.1, read as the reverse complement.
CTAAATGCTAGGCTCAGAACGCAGCGCCTGTCGGGCGCTGCTTCTGGGGTGTTAGAAAAGCGGGGCATTGGTTGAAAGCCGGCCCCTGAACTTGCCAGACTGTCGCCCTGTTTTGTTGCCCCTTAGACGGGCTGCGAAACACGTTGTACTTAAAGAACGAACGTGGCCCAAAAAAGAAAAAATTGGAGCATGACCGAATGAAGGCATTAGGTTTGAAGAACGCTGGCAAGACCCTCCTGGCCTTGTCCCTGATGGGGGCCATGGCAGGCGCGGCGCACGCCGACGATAAAGTGCTGCACGTTTATAACTGGTCCGACTACATCGCACCGGACACCATCGCGAACTTTGAAAAAGAGTCCGGGATCAAGGTGGTCTATGACGTGTTCGACTCCAACGAAACCCTGGAAGCCAAGTTGCTGGCAGGCAAGTCCGGTTACGACATCGTCGTGCCGTCGAACAACTTCCTCGCCAAGCAGATCAAGGCCGGTGTTTACCAGGAACTGGACAAGTCCAAGCTGTCAAACTACGACAACCTGAACAAATCCCTGCTTAAAGCCGTGTCCATCAGTGACCCGGGCAACAAGCACGCCTTCCCGTACATGTGGGGCTCGATCGGCATCGGCTACAACCCGGAGAAGGTCAAGGCTGCACTGGGCATCGACAAGATCGACTCGTGGGACACCATCCTCAAGCCGGAAAACCTCGCCAAGCTGAAAGGCTGCGGTGTGAGCTTCCTCGATTCGCCAACCGAAATGCTGCCAGTGGCACTGCATTACCTGGGCCTGCCGACCGACACCCAGAAGAAAGAGGACCTCAAGCAAGCCGAGGCCCTGTTCCTCAAACTGCGTCCTTCGATTGGCTACTTCCACTCGTCCAAGTACATCTCCGACCTGGCCAACGGCAACATCTGCGTAGCCGTGGGTTATTCGGGTGACGTGCAACAGGCCAAGTCCCGCGCGGCTGAAGCCGGTGGCAAGGTCAAGGTTGCGTACGACATTCCGAAAGAAGGCGCCGGCAGCTTCTATGACATGGTCGCCATCCCTAAAGATGCCGAAAACGTCGACGCCGCCTACAAGTTCATGAACTACCTGCTCAAGCCGGAAGTCATGGCGGGCATTACCAACAGCGTACGTTTCCCGAACGGTAACGAGAAAGCGACCGCATTGGTCGACAAAGACATCACCAGCGACCCAGGCATTTATCCGCCAGCGGACGTGCAAGCCAAGCTGTATGCCATTGCTGACTTGCCGGCTGCTACCCAGCGGGAAATGACCCGCAGCTGGACCAAGATCAAATCGGGCAAATAATCCGCTTTGATACCGGTTTCGCTAACTGCCGCGATGCGCGCGGTGGTTAGCGAAACAATTAAATGACAGAAAGTTTTGCCGGATCGGTTTATCGAGGGTAAGTTGCGCGCCGGTTTTGTTGCCGGGCAACAACTTCGGGCCCAACTATTTAAGAGGACCTCCACTTGCCAATTTCTTTATTTCGCAAAGCCTTGCTGGTGGGTGCAGGTATCACGCTGGCTGTCAGCGTGCAGGCCGCGCCGACTGTGCATATTTATAACTGGTCGGACTACATTGGCCCGGACACCCTGGCCAACTTTGAAAAGGCCACCGGCATCAAGCCGGTCTATGACGTGTTTGACTCCAACGAAACCCTGGAAGGCAAGTTGCTCGCCGGGCGTACCGGGTATGACGTGGTAGTGCCGTCGAACCACTTCCTTGGCAAGCAGATCAAGGCCGGGGCGTTCCAGAAAATCGACAAGTCGCAACTGACCCACTACGCCAACCTCGACCCGGCGCTGCTCAAGCGTCTGGAAAAGAACGACCCGGGCAACCAGTACGCGGTGCCGTACCTGTGGGGCACCAACGGTATTGGTTACAACGTCGACAAGGTCAAGGAAGTGCTGGGCGTCGACAAGATCGACTCCTGGGCCGTGCTGTTCGAGCCGGAAAACATGAAGAAGCTGGCGAGCTGCGGCGTGTCGTTCATGGACTCGGCGGATGAAATGTTGCCGGCGGTGCTCAACTACATGGGCTTGAACCCCAACAGCACCAACCCTGAAGACTATAAGAAGGCTGAAGAGAAACTCCTGAAAGTGCGTCCTTACGTGACCTACTTCCATTCTTCCAAGTACATCTCGGACCTGGCCAACGGCAACATCTGCGTGGCGGCCGGCTTCTCCGGTGATGTGTTCCAGGCCAAGGCTCGTGCAGCCGAGGCGGGTAAGGGCGTGAACATCGCCTATGTGATTCCGATAGAAGGCGGCAACCTGTGGTTTGACGTGCTGGCCATCCCCAAGGATGCGACCAACGTCAAAGAGGCCCTCGCCTTCATCAACTATTTGCTGAAACCTGAAGTGATCGCTCAGGTCAGTGATTACGTCGGTTATGCCAACCCTAACCCAGGGGCGGACAAACTGATGGAGCAATCGATACGCACCGACGAAGCGGTTTACCCACCGCAGGCGGTTCTCGACCGGACTTTTGTCAACTTCGAGCTACCCCCGAAAGTGCAACGTTTGATGACCCGTAGTTGGACCAAGGTCAAGACGGGCAAGTAAAGCTCAAACTATCCAAGGCTGGCCCGTATTGGGCCTGCTGCAAATTTTGTTGGGAGTTTCGTAAATGGCAGTTGCCTCCGGCGCCTATAAGAAAGCCCTCGAGGGCGACCAGACACCGAAAAAGGTGCTGGTCAAAATCGACCGGGTCACGAAGAAATTCGACGAGACGATTGCCGTGGACGATGTGTCCCTGGAAATCAAGAAAGGTGAGATCTTCGCCTTGCTCGGCGGATCGGGTTCGGGCAAATCCACCTTGCTGCGCATGCTCGCAGGCTTCGAGCGCCCAACGGAAGGACGCATTTACCTCGACGGTGTGGACATCACCGACATGCCGCCGTACGAGCGGCCGATCAACATGATGTTCCAGTCCTACGCCCTGTTCCCCCACATGACCGTGGCCCAGAACATCGCGTTTGGCCTGCAACAGGACAAGATCCCCAAGGCTGAGGTCGACGCCCGTGTGGCCGAGATGCTCAAGCTGGTGCAGATGAGCCAGTACGCCAAGCGCAAGCCGCACCAGCTGTCTGGCGGTCAACGCCAGCGGGTGGCCCTGGCGCGCTCCCTGGCCAAGCGTCCGAAACTGCTGTTGCTCGATGAGCCGATGGGCGCATTGGACAAGAAGCTGCGTTCGCAGATGCAGCTGGAACTGGTTGAGATCATCGAGCGCGTCGGCGTGACCTGCGTGATGGTGACCCACGACCAGGAAGAGGCCATGACCATGGCCGAGCGCATCGCGATCATGCACCTGGGCTGGATCGCCCAGATCGGCAGCCCGATCGATATCTATGAAACGCCGACCAGCCGCCTGGTGTGCGAGTTCATCGGCAACGTCAACATCTTCGACACCCAGGTGGTGGACGACGCCGAAGGCCACGCGGTACTCAAGTGCCCGGACCTGGACCGCGACATCTACGTCGGCTACGGCATTGCCACCTCGGTGGAAGACAAATCGGTGACCTACGCCATCCGCCCTGAAAAGCTGCTGGTGACCACCGAAATGCCGACCTGCGAGCACAACTGGTCCAGCGGCAAGGTGCACGACATCGCCTACCTTGGCGGCCACTCGGTGTTCTACGTCGAATTGCCGAGCGGCAAGCTGGTGCAATCCTTCGTGGCCAACGCCGAGCGCCGTGGCCAGCGTCCAACCTGGGGTGACCAGGTGTACGTGTGGTGGGAAGACGACAGCGGCGTGGTACTGCGCTCATGAACATGAAGAAGTTCAAACGCCAGCTGCAACGAATAACCCCCGGTGGCCGGCATGTGGTCATCGGGATCCCTTTCCTCTGGCTGTTCCTGTTCTTCATGCTGCCGTTCTTCATCGTCTTGAAGATCAGCTTTGCCGAAGCCGACGTGGCGATCCCGCCATACACCGAGATCTACACCTTCGTTGAACAGAAACTGCAGTTGGTGCTGAACCTGGCCAACTACGGAATGCTGGGCGATGACGAGTTGTACATCGCGGCGTACCTGGGCTCGCTGAAGATGGCGTTTTTTAGCACCCTCCTCTGCCTGCTGATCGGCTACCCGATGGCCTACGCCATTGCCAGCGCGCGCAAGGAAATCCAGACGGTGCTGGTGCTGCTGATCATGATGCCGACCTGGACTGCGATCCTGATCCGCGTCTACGCGTGGATGGGCATCCTCAGCAACAACGGCTTGCTCAACGGCTTCCTGATGTCCATGGGGTTGATCAACGAACCGCTGCAGATCCTCAACACCAACATCGCGGTGTATATCGGCGTGGTCTATTCGTACCTGCCGTTCATGATCCTGCCGCTGTACGCCAACCTGGTGAAGCACGACCAAAGCCTGCTGGAGGCCGCATCGGACCTGGGTTCGAGCACCTTCAACAGCTTCTGGAAAATCACCGTGCCGCTGTCCAAGAACGGCATCATCGCCGGCTGCATGCTGGTGTTTATCCCGGTGGTGGGCGAGTTCGTGATCCCGGAACTGCTGGGCGGTCCGGAAACCCTGATGATCGGTAAAGTGTTGTGGCAAGAATTCTTCAACAACCGTGACTGGCCGGTGGCGTCTGCCCTGGCGGTGGTGATGCTGGCGATCCTGATCGTGCCGATCATCCTGTTCAACCGCAGCCAAGCCAAAGAGATGGAGGGCAAGATATGAAGCGCGTCAGTTTCTCAAGCTTCATGCTGGTGGCGGGGTTGCTGTTCATTTACCTGCCGATGCTGATCCTGGTGATCTACTCGTTCAACGAATCCAAACTGGTGACGGTGTGGGGCGGTTGGTCGATCAAGTGGTACGTCGGCCTGTTGGACAACACCCAGTTGATGGGCTCGGTCGGTCGCTCCCTGGAAATCGCCTGCTACACCGCGATTGCCGCAGTGGCGCTGGGTACGTTGGCGGCGTTTGTGCTGACGCGTATCAGCCAGTTCAAGGGCCGCACGCTGTTTGGCGGCCTGGTGACGGCACCGCTGGTGATGCCGGAAGTGATCACCGGCCTGTCGCTGTTGCTGCTGTTCGTGGCCATGGCGCAGATGATCGGTTGGCCCCAGGAACGTGGCCTGGTGACCATCTGGATCGCCCACACCACGTTCTGTTCGGCGTATGTGGCGGTGGTGGTGTCGGCGCGTTTGCGTGAGCTGGACCTGTCGATTGAAGAAGCCGCGATGGACCTGGGTGCGCGACCGTGGAAGGTGTTCTTCCTGATCACCATCCCGATGATCGCGCCGTCGCTGGCGGCGGGCGGCATGATGTCGTTTGCGCTGTCCCTGGATGACCTGGTGTTGGCCAGCTTTGTGTCGGGGCCGGGTTCGACCACCTTGCCAATGGAAGTGTTCTCGGCGGTACGTCTGGGGGTTAAACCCGAGATCAATGCCGTGGCCAGCTTGATTCTGCTGGCGGTGTCGATCGTGACCTTCCTGGTGTGGTTCTTCAGCCGCCGCGCTGAAGAGATGCGCAAGAAAGCGATCCAGCAGGCGATTGAAGAAGCGGCTGCGGATGGCTGGGAAAAGCCGGCGGATTCGCGTCGCGCACCGGCACCGGTCTAACTGACGGAACCGGCTCAAAAAATGTGGGAGCTGGCTTGCCTGCGATAGCGGTGTGACAGTCGACTGATGTGTTGACTGATACACCGCTATCGCAGGCAAGCCAGCTCCCACAGTGTTTTGTGGTGTTTATAAGGCTGTGTTTTAGGCCACCCAAGGTGATTTACGAATCACCTCGACAAAGTTCATCGGCTTGAACCCAGGCTCCTGATCCACCAGCACATCGGTCTTCACGTTGCCAAACGTGGTCTGCGGACGATGGCGCAAGCCGTCGGCAAACGCGCAGATGATGCACTCCTTGAACCCTTCACCCCGTGGATGCGCATGCACCACTGCTTCGCGCTGCACGCTGGTAAACGCCGCGTACTCCATCCCCAGCACGTCCATTTCCACGCCAGCGGTCACCAGCGCCACAGTCGGCCGCAAATGCTTGGGCACCCCCGGCGTGGTGTGCAGGGCGATGGACAACCACACCTGTTCGATGTCGTCATCGCTCAGCCCGTAAGGCTTGAGGAAATCCGCTGCCGCGTTGGCGCCGTCCACTTCAAAGCGTTCGTCGTCACTGCGGTGACCTTCCACCAGGCCCAGGTCGTGGAACATCGCGCCGACGTACAGCAACTCCGGGTTATAGGCCAACTGCTGGCGCTCGCCGCTCAACGCACCGAACAGGAACACCCGGCGGGAGTGGTGGTACAGCAGGTCGGATTCGATGTCGCGGATGTATTCGGTGGTGGCCTTGGCCAGGGCGCTGTCCGGGATCTTGATGCCGGCGATGGTGGTGCTCATGGTCGTTATCCTCAAGAAAGCGCCGGGTTGGCGCCGATGAGTCCAGTCTGGTCGCGCGCCCGCGAAGGGGCCATCACGGCGAGGGTGCGATCCCGGCCAATGTGCCGCGATATCGCGCCAAGGCTATGCGCGATCAAATGTAGGAGCTGGCTTGCCTGCGATAGCATCACCTCGGTATACCTGATGGACCGCGTCGCCTGTATCGCAGGCAAGCCAGCTCCCACAGGGGTTTTGCATTTATTCAGTTGGAAAAAGGTATTTCTATCCATGGGCAAAACCGTTGCCATCCTGATCTTCCCCGGCGTCCAGTCACTGGACGTGACCGGGCCCCTGGATGTGTTCTGCGAGGCCAACCGTTTTCTGCCGCCCGAGGCGCATTACCAGTTGGAGGTGATTGGCCTGGGCCACGGCAACATGGCCTGTTCCAACGGCTTGTCGTTGCAGGCGCATCGGCATTTCAGCGAAGCCGTCGAGCCTTACGATTTGCTGTTGATGGCCGGCGGGCCGCAGCTGCCCTTCGAGGATTTCGGCCCGGTGTTCAATCAATGGCTGCGTGACGCCAGCGCGCGAGCCAAACGTTTCGGCTCCATTTGCAACGGCGCCTTCATGCTCGCCCGCGCGGGTCTGCTGGACGGGCGCACCGTCACCACCCACTGGGGCGACGCCGCCGACTTGGCCAGTTTGTGCCCATCCGCCCAGGTCGAAGCCGACCGCCTCTACGTGCAAGACGGCAACCTCTACACCTCGGCCGGGGTGACGGCGGGCATCGACCTGTCGCTGTACCTGCTCGCCCAGGACCACGGGCCGGAAGTCGCCCTCAGCGTGGCCAAGCGCCTGGTGGTGTTCACCCAGCGTTCAGGCGGGCAGTCGCAGTTCAGCCCGTTTCTGACACCCCACGCGGAATCCACCTCGGCGGTGGCGCTGGTGCAGCTCTACGTATTGGCCAACCTGACGGGAGACCTGACCATCGCTGATCTGGCCAAGGCTGCCAACATGAGTGCACGCAACTTCTCGCGGGTATTCGCCCGGGAAGCGCAGATCACCCCGGCGGAGTTCGTCGAGCGGGCGCGGGTGGATGCGGCGCGGGTGATGCTGGAAAGCACCCACGCGCCGCTCAAGACCGTGGCGTACCAGTGCGGCTTTCGCGACGCCCAGCACATGCGAGGCGTGTTCAACCGCCGTCTGGGCGTGACGCCGCAACAATTCCGGCTTAACTTTGCGGCGCCGGTTTGAGCGTGTCATAGGCTTCCAGGGCACGCAGCGAGTAGATATACGCTGCGCCGGCGTTGAGCGAGATCGCGGTGGCCAGGGTCGCGGCCACTTCTTCGCGGGTGGCGCCGGCCTTGATCGCCGCGTCGGCATGCACGCCGATGCAACCGTCGCAGCGCGTAGTGATGGCCACGGCGATGGAAATCAGCTCACGGGTCTTGGCATCGAGGACGTTGTTTTCCTCGGCGGCTTCCCCCAGCGCCATGTAGGCTTTGACCATCTTCGGGTTGCTCTTGCCCAGTGCGCCAAAGGCTTTCTTCACGGTAGGCAGCAAGTCGGACCAGTTATTGAACATTGTGTTAACTCCTGAACGGGTTGGGTGTGAAGCCAGTGTGCGCGGTTCAGGTTTGGCGCTTTTGTTCGATCCACTCACCTTTTTGACCGATGCTCGCAAATGAACTCCATCGACACCCTGATCGCGTTGGCCAACCTGCGGGGCAGCCTGGACCTGCGTTGCCAGTTCCAGGGCGCCTGGGCCATGGACCACGAGCCCGAGCCGCTGGGCGTGGCGCCGTATCACATTGTGCTGGCGGGCACCTGTCGCGCCGAATTGTCCGGTGGGCAGCAGGTGACGCTGGAGGAGGGCGACATCCTGTTGATGCCCGGTGGCGCGACGCACCTGGTGCGCAGCCAGGGTGCGCGAGTAAAACCGCTGGCGCAGACCGTGATCGAAGGCGGCTTGCTGCCGATCCATCGCCTGGGCGGTGAGCAGCCGGACGTGGACATGCTCTGCGGCAGCTTTCGCTACAACCGCCAGTCGTTGCTGTTCGGTGCGTTGCCGGAGTACCTGGTGGTGTCCAGCCGGCAGTGGCAGGCTGATGGGCAGTTGGCCGCATTGATCGCACTGCTGCGCAGCGAGGCGGACGGGCAACGGTTGGGCGCGCGGTTTTTCATTGATGCGCTGTCGTCGGCGTTGTTCACCTTGATCCTGCGGGCGTGGCTGACGCAGCAAGCGCCGGTGGTCGGCACCTTTGCCTTGTTGACCGACAAACGCCTGGGCAAGGCCTGGCAGGCGATGCTGGCGGATCCGGGCCATGAGTGGACCATCGACAGCCTGGCCAGCGCCGCGTCGATGTCCCGGGCGACGTTCATGCGTGGGTTTGTCAAAGTGGCGGGCGTGTCGCCGTGGGTGTTGCTGACGCAGTTGCGCATGGAGTTGGCGTTTAACCTGCTGCATCAGTCGCGGCTGAGCCTGACGGATATTGCCGCCCAGGCGGGGTATCAGTCCCAGGCGGCGTTCAGCAAGAAATTCAAGGAGACCTACGGAGAGGCGCCGGGGCGAATGCGAGCACGGTAGACGCAACAACGCAGATCAAAATGTGGGAGCGGGCTTGCTCGCGAATGCGGAGTGTCAGTCACCAGATGTATTGACTGATCCACCGCATTCGCGAGCAAGCCCGCTCCCACATTGGGTCTTCTGTTTCTTCAGTTATTGCGGTGTCCGGGCCGGCAACAACTTGAGGGTACTGCGGGTATTCGCCGTCACTTCCTCATCATTGAAATGCGCCTGCTCATACCCGCCCTCGATATACGTCTCTGCCTGGTCGGAGTAGTGCTTGTCGAACGGCACGCCACTCTGTCCAACCGGGTTGATGGTCAGTGCATGGGCGGCATCGGCGAAATCAATCAGGCGCCGGGTCGACGGTCCGTAGGTCACTGGCCACGGCGCCGGGCCGATCTGTGCGGATAGGTTGTTGGGCACTTCATGGGTGCCGGGCGCAGCAAAGGGACCGACGTTGACGATCTTGTCCAACGGCTTCTGCGAGCCCAGCGGATGGCCGTGGGTCAGGGTGTGGGCCTTGCCCCATTGCCACTGCGACGGGTCGTCACCGAAGGTCGCCTTGAGGTGTTGCAGGCTGTTGTCCCACGCGAGCTTGACGGTGTCGGCGCGGTGGCCATTCCACCAGGGCGAATCCGCTGAAGCGGTCAGGCGTGGCAAGGCTGCGTCCACTACCCGGGTGGAGAGCAAGGTCTTGAACATTGCATCGCCCAGTTTTGGGTGGAACGCGGCGTCAGTGAGGTTGAACAGGAACTGGTTGAACAGCGTGGCACTGGTGGACTCCAGCGGGTAATCGCCTTTCCAGGTTGCCAATTGTTCCACCAGCTTCAACTGCGCCGGGTCCTTGACCACTTCACGCAGCACCGGCAACAGCGGTGCCAGCAGCCGTGGGCCGTAGGCGGTGGTGGTGCCGAGCTGCAAGGCCTGGCTGTTGTCCACGTCCCATTTCACGCTGTTATCGCTCAGTTGCGCGTTCAACTGCTGGCCACGGTCGGCCAGGTTGTAATAACCGGGAATCGGCATGCCGGTGGGGGACGCGGGCTGGGCATTGGCGGACACCACATAACCGCGGGCCGGGTTTTCTTCCTGGGGGTTGGCGCTGAACGGGTAGAAACCGAGCTTGTCCGCCTGGGCGGTACTGCCGTCGAGGATAAAGCCCGGGTTGACCCCGGCCGGGCGGATCGGCAGTTGCGCCGCCGCCCACCAGCCGATATCGCCCTTGGCATTGGCCCACACGATATTCAAGCCTGGCGCCTGGACCTTGGCCGCCGCTGCGCGGGCCTTGGCCAGCGTGTCGGCACGGTTGAGCTGGTAGAAGCCGTCGAGGATCGGGTTCTCGGTGTTGAGGAACGCCCACCACATGGCAATCGGCGTGTTGCCGGCATTCTCGCCGAGTACGTCATTGATGATCGGGCCGTGGGGCGAGGTGCGCAGGGTCAGGGTTACCGGGTCCTGGCCCTTGACCGCGATCTGTTGCTCGCTGCTGGTCATGTCCACCCACTTGTCGTGGTACCAGACCTGGTTGGGGTTGTCCGGGTTGACCTTCTCGGCGATCAGGTCGAGGTCATCGTTCTGGAACATGGTCAGGCTCCAGCCGAAATCCTTGTTGTGGCCCAGGAACGCCACTGGCACCAGCGCGTTGTGATAACCGTACAGCTCGAAGCCCGGCGCCGACAGCTGCGCCTCGTACCACACCGACGGCACCGAGAAGCGGATATGCGGGTCACCCGCCAGCAACGGTTTGCCGCTCTTGGTGCGGCTGCCGCTGATGGCCCAGGCGTTGCTGCCTTCGAACTGCGGCAGGCCGTTGTCGGCCATGGCCTGTTCGCTCAACTGGGCGATGGCGCCCAAATCCTTCCAGTCACCGGCCGCGAGGTTCAGCGCGCCCTTGGGCTGCCAGTCGAGGTCGAAGACCTTCAGGTAATCGCTGCCCAGTTGATCGCGTACATACGTCAGAAAGGGTTCGGTGCGAAAGGCGGCGGCAAAGCTGTAGGCCAGGTAGCCGGCGACGCTGATGGTGTCTTCGGCGGTGAACCGGCGCTTGGGGATGCCCAGTACGTCGAACTCCATGGGGCTGGCGTGGCTGTCCTGATACTGGTTGACCCCGTCCAGGTAGGCTTGCAGGGCCTTCCAGGACGCAGACTCATGGTCCATGTGTTCGACGTAGCTCAAGGCACGCTCGCGAATACGCAGGCTGCGGAACAGTTTGTCGGTTTCCAGCAACTTGGGCCCCAGCACCTCGGCCAGCTCGCCACGAGACAGGCGCCGCATGATCTCCATCTGGAACAGCCGGTCCTGGGCATGTACATAGCCGAGGGCGCGGTACAGGTCGGTCTCGTTCTCGGCGCGGATATGCGGCACGCCACGGTCGTCGTAGCGCACGGTGACCGAACCTTGCAGATGGGCCAGCTCCACCGTGCCCTGGCGAGTCGGCTGCTTGCTGTACACGTACCAGCCAGCGCCAACCATCAGGGCTACGAGCAGGATCGCCAGCGCGGTCAGGATGCGTTTCATGGGTTGTCCCTTATTAGTCGGTCACCGTGAAGATTCGGGCAGTTTAGTGGGTTTAGCGAGCGGTGAGGAATAGGCTGTCGGGTTCGTGTTCCCTGAACCTCACCTGCATGAAGTCGGGGTTATGAAGTTGGACGCGGGTGGCCGGGTTATTATGTTTACTCTGTTACATGAAACCCGCCGCGCCGTGATCAACCAGGCCATCCGGGCGCGCCTTTGCTATCACTTTCGGAATGCAATTTATGACAGATCCCAGCCGTGCACAGGTGCCTTATGCCTGTTGCATGGAAACGCCATCGCTGATCAGCAATTTTTTGCGATACCCGCCGGTGGGCTTCGACGCCCAGCTGTCAGCACAGGGACTGCCGTACTTTTTCACCCGGTTCGACCTGCAAACCACCGCCGACGACGAGCTGCGCAGCCGCCTGCGCCGTTGGCCGGGGTACCGTCTGTGGCAGTCATGGCTGCATATCGACACCTGCTTTGTCGGCACCACGGTCAGCGAATACTCCCCGTTTCCGCTGAGCGTACCGCCACAGGACATGGCGCAATGGCTGCAACAGGAGTGTGCACCGCAACGCAAACTCACCATCGTCAAAGACGTGCCGCTGGATTCTCCACTGCTCAGTGTCGAGGACAATCGTTACGCACACGCGTTAATCGAGGCTTGCACCCAGCGCGGATTCATCAATGTAGAGGGCCAGGCGCTGGCCTATGTGCCCATCGACTTCACCTCGATTGACGAGTATCTGTCGCGGCTGTCCCATAGCCGGCGCCGCAATATCCGCCGCAAATTGCGCAGCCGCGATGAGCTGCGCATTGAGATACTCGACACCGGCGATGTGCGGTTCAGCGATGAGCAATGGCAGCAGGAACTGTATCGGCTGTACAAGGCGGTGTACGCACAGAGCGAAATCCACTTCGATTTGCTCACGCCCGAATTCTTCATCCAGTTGCTCACCGATGCTGACAGCGGCGGCCATGTGTTCTGCTACTGGGACGAGGACGAGTTGGTCGGCTATAACCTGTGCTACCAGCAAGACGGCAAGTTGCTCGACAAGTACATCGGCCTGAACTACCCGCTGGCGCTGGAGCACAACCTGTACTTCGTCAGCTGGTTTGTGAATCTGGAGTTCGCCCTGGAAAAGGGCCTGCAGTTTTATGTCGCGGGCTGGACCGACCCACAGGTCAAATCCAGCCTCGGCGCCAGGTTCACCTTTACCCGCCACCTGGTGTGGGTGCGCAACCCGCTGTTGCGCAAGGTGTTGAACCGCTTCCGTCACCACTTTGAAAGCGACATGCAATGGCAGCAGGAGCACACCTCATGAGCCAGGCCCGACCCGCGTTGATCCTCGATTTCGATGGCGCCGTGAATAACATTCCCGGCGCCATCACCCTGCCGTTGCAGGCCTGGCAGGAGAAGATCCGGTTCGGTTGCCGCTGGGCACAGTTCAAGGAGCTGGAGAACGCCCTGCAAGCGCAGATGCCCAATGACTACGGCTGTGTGTTTACCGGCAGCGGTGACTATCACCACCTCAGCCAGTTGTTGTTGAACCGTCTTCCCACCCAGCAAAAGATCCAGCTGATCATTTGCGACAACCACCCGGACAACATGCGCTATCCGTTTGGTATCCATTGTGGGTCCTGGGTTTACTGGGCCAGCCGTTTGCCGCAGGTCGAGCATGTGCATGTGCTGGGCATTGGCTCGCCGGACATTTCCCTCAAGCACGCCTGGGAGAATCACTGGTCACCGCTGGTGAAACGCAAGCTGACCTACTGGAACACCAACGTCGATACCCGCTGGTTGAACTGGATCGGCGCAGGCCGCAGCAACCGTGGATTCACCAGCGCGGACGAGTTGATGGGGACGTTCCTGGCGCAGCTCGACCCTTCGCTGCCGGTGTATCTCTCCATCGACAAAGACGTGCTGAGCCCGGAGGTGGTGAATACCAACTGGGACCAGGGCGAGTTTCTGGAGCAGCATTTGAATGCGCTGATCGATGCCTGCCAGGGCAGCATTATCGGCGCGGACATTACCGGCGATGTCTCGGCTTATCACTACCAGAGCAAGTTCAAGCGTTGGCTGAGTGCGTCGGATGGCCAGGAAGAGCTGCCGGAGAATCAGGTGGTGATCTGGCAACAGCAGCAGAATGAGTTGAACGCGCGCTTGTTGACCCGTATCGATCAAGGCTGGGCTAACGTTTAAGAATGCGCCGTAGATGATCCAGCACTTGCTCGAACAGTTCGTCCGTCAGCCAGTGGCTGTTGCTGATCGACAGCGTTTGGGCGGCGAAGCTTTGCGCGCGGGGGATATCGGCGCCTGGCTGTAACAGCGGGGTGAGTGCCGGGTAGCCCGGCAAGACGTGGATAAACAGGCGGGTGACGCCGAGGCCCGCCGTCCACAGTTGCGCCATCGCGGTATCGCGGGTTTGGGCGCTGGGCATCACCACCATCAGGAAGGGCCAGGTGCCTTGCTGGCCTGGGCTGTCGGTCAATACCGAAACACCGGGCAAGCTGCTCAGCTGCGCCACGCGGCGCAAGGCCCGCAGGCGGCCTTGCTGCAAATGCTCGGGCAAGCGTGCCAATGCGGCAGCGCCGACCTTCTGGCGATAGCCGCCCAATCGGTGCAACGGAATATCGTTGACGGAAAAATCATCGCCGACTGCCGCCACTTCATCGCCCCGCGCCAACGCCGCCCGCAGCGGCTTGCCGTACACGTACTTCAGCCCGCGGGGCTGATACGCCGCGGCATAGCCCCACAGCTCGGCGCTGCGTTGCACTTCCCAGCGCAGGCTGAAGGGCAAGTCCTGACGGCATTGCTGGTGCAACGCCTGATGCAGAGCCGGATCCTGGCTGAACAACACACCGCCTTCAGCCGTCGTCAGGCCTTTGCCCAGCGCCATGCTGAAAAAGCCGATGTCGCCTTTGAGCCCGACGCTTTTTCCGTCATCCAGCGCGCCCATGGCTTGGGCGGCGTCTTCGATGACCGCCACGCCGAAAGGCTCGGCAATGCGCGTGGCGGCATCCACATCCGCTACGCGCCCGGCCAGGTGGGTGACGACGATCGCCAGGGTGTTTTCGTTGCACCGCTGCGCCAGCTGTTGCTCGTCCAGGTCGATGCTGCCGGGCTTTAAATCGCACGGCACCACGCGTAATGGCGGGCAATGATGGGCGGCCAGGGCCACCAGCGGACAGGTATAGGCCGGCACGATAAGCTCGGTGCGCCCAGGGCTACGTTGCTGCAACACCCGCAGCGCCATGATCAGGGCGGCCGTGCCGGAACAGGGCAGGGCCGGCAACGGGATGTCGAGCTGTTGGGCCAGGTCGCGGGCCAGGTCGCCCGAGCGGTTGAACAAATCCTGCCAGCGCAGGGGAAGGCCCGCCGTCGGCGGAATCTCCCGCTGGCTGACAACGGGCGTCATGACGCCAGCGTCTGCGAGGGCTCGGCCTCGACGGTCTTGCTCTCTTTGTCTTCACTGCGCGCCAGGCACAGGATGCCGGCAATAATCAGCGCACCACCGACGATTTTTGGCAGGGTCAGGGTGTCGTTGAACAGCCACACGGAGATCAACGTCACGCTGATCAGCTCCAGGTGGGAGGCCGCGAACGCGGGGCCTACCGGCGCGTATTTCAACAACGTCATCCAGGTAAAAAATGCACCGATGTAGCCAACGAAGGCCCCGTAGATCCAGGGCGCACCAAACACGCGTATCAGCCACGCGGCGTCCATTGTCAGCGGTTCGGCATGAATCGAGGCGAACTTAAAGCTGACCTGCGCCAAGGTATCGAAAATGATCAGCGACAGAAAACCCAGGATATAAAACCGTTTCATTACTCAAACCCCACGACGGTCACGCCACAGGCGATCAGCATGATGCCGATCAACCGCCATTTGCTCAGGCTTTCCTTGAACAGGAAACGGCCCGCAATCATGATCACGACAATGTTGATGGAGCCTAGCATCACCCCGACCGACAACGGCACCAGTGTCAGGAAGGCCAGCCACAGCACGAATTCGAAGACATAGCAGATGATGCCCAGCCAGATCCACGGACGCTTGAGCATATGGCGCCAGTGGGCCATGCCGTCATGCTCGGCGCTGGCTGAAGCGGCGGCTTTAAACGCCAACTGGCCGGACGTATCGACGATAACGTTGAGTATCCAGAGGATGATGGTTAATTGGCTCATGTGTTCCCGTGTCGTCTGCTGGTACGGCTAGCTGCTTACGATACAGGAGCATGCCGATACAGTTGTTCGAGTTTGTCGAACGAACAGCGTCTGTTCAGCTTGGCGCGCCCGGCTCAGGGTGCAGGCGCGGCCCCGTTCCACTCGCAGTAACAGCCTACCGCCAGGGTGTGGGTCGCATTGACCTCGCGCCCGCCTTCGAGGGCTTGCAGGATGGGTTCGATAAAGCTGTTGCTGGAGTTACACGTCAGCCCTTCGCTGTAGGGCCCGAAATACGCCAGCTTGCCGCTGCGGTCCCAGATGCCCACGGCAGGGCTGGCAGGCAGGTGCTGGGCGCCTGGCACGGCCTTGAGGGCCTTCATCGCGCCGAGGGTGGCGGGTAATTGGCCGTGGCTGCCGGCTTTCTGCAGGGAATAGAACTCCACGCCCTGGGGGGCGTACTGCTCGATCAGTTCGCTGAGGTGCTGTTGGTTGCCGACATTGCACGGGCAGGCCGGGTCCCAGAAGTGCACCAGGCGGATCGGACCCGGGCCGGCAAGTTCGGCGGGCAGGCTCAGGCTGTCACCGGAAAACACTGCCGTATGCTCACTGAACGCCCGCAGGTAACGGCCCTGGAACCAGTCATACGCCGCCCATAACACCCCGGCGCAAATGATCACGATCAGGCTGGCGAAGAGGGTGGTGCGGTAGGGCTGTCGCATTTGGATCGATCCTCGGAGGTCGCGTAGCTTGCCATGCTTGCCCTGACAGATGAATATCGCGACTCGATATTCATCTGTTCAATGCGTTGAAGCCACAGTCTGGAAGTTCTTATGCCCGTTACGTTTGACCCTGATCATCTACGCGAAAGCTTGCGGCCCCTGGTGGACGCGCAGCCGCTTTCTGCCGAGGCCCGGGTCTACCAGCGCTTCTATGGCCTGGACCTGCCCGCCCGCAAGGTGCCCGCAGCGAGCCGCCTGGGGCGGTTTGCGGTGGATGGGTTCGAGGTGGTCTGCCAGGTGTGGTGGCCGCCCGTTCCGGTGGCGACGATGTTCCTGTTTCATGGCTTCTACGACCATATGGGCCTGTACCGCAATGCCGTGGATTGGGCGCTGGACCAGGGCTTTGTGGTGATTGCCTGCGACTTGCCGGGCCATGGTTTGTCCAGCGGCGAGCGGGCCAGCATCGATGACTTTGCGGTGTACCAGGACGTGGTGCAGGCGCTGTTTGAGCAGGCCAAAACGTTGCAGCTGCCGCAGCCGTGGCACCTGTTCGGGCAAAGTACCGGCGGCGCAATTGTGGTGGACCACCTGCTTAACCATGGCGTCGACAGCCCGGCCCAGGGCAAGACCTTTTTGCTCTCACCGCTGGTGCGTCCCCGCGCCTGGGGCTGGTCGCAGCTCAGTTATTACTTGCTCAGGCCGTTCGTCAAAGGCATCGCCCGGCGTTTCAGCGATAACACCAACGACCCGCAGTTCAAGCCGTTCCTGGAGGCCGACCCGTTGCAGCCACGGCAGTTGCCCACCGCCTGGGTGGGCGCGTTGGCGCGTTGGATCAAGCGCATTGAAGCCGCGCCACGCAGTACGCGGCGGCCGGTGATTGTGCAGGGCGAGGAAGACATGACGGTGGACTGGCAGCACAACCTGAAGGTGCTGCGCAGCAAGTTCGACCAGCCGGAGATCTTGATGCTGCCGCGCGGCAGGCATCATTTGGCGAATGAGATTCCGGAGATTCGGCAGGTGTACTTCAAGTTTCTAAGTGATCACCTGGCCTGAGATCGTTCCCACGCTCCGCGTGGGAACGCCTCCGAGGACGCTCCGCGTCCCGTGACGCAGAGCGTCACCAGCTGCGCTCCCACGCGGAGCGTGGGAGCGATCAATCGGTGTCAGGGTGCCAGGCTTGAAGTGCTTTGGCCGACCGCCAGCCCGGCCCGGATCGCCGCCAGTGCCGCCTTGTAGTACGCCTTGCCCTCCGGCGACTCGGCGAACGTCGCGAACTCTTCCAGCTCCGGGTCAGACAGATCCCGGTAGACGTACAACAACGTGTTGTTCAAATCATTGCCAATCTGCTGCATCAGGCGCTCACGCTGGCCGTTCAGCATGCCTTGCGCCTGGCCGCCGCCCAACAGGCCGGGGATCATCTGGCTCAAGCTGTCGGCGGCCACACCGGCAATCGCCAGGCTGACTTCAGCCCCGGCTTCCCGCGCAGGCAGCGCCTGGGCCAGGTGGCCAATGATCAGGCTGCGGGTGGCGTCGGCCTCCATATGCGGCAAGCCCTGGGCATTCTTCGCCAGTTGATCCCGGCGGGTGGCCAGCAACTCGGCGGCGACAACCTTGCGGCCAAGGGGCGATTGGAAGAAGGCCAGCGCGGGCTTCGGGTCCGCCAGGTTCTTGCGCAGTTGGGCCTCGGCGCGCTGGTCTACCGACTGCGGCGCGAAGCGTTTATTGCTGTTGTCCACCAGCGCTTGATATACCGCCGGCGGCAAGCTGTTGCGGTAGCGTTGCTGGGCGGCACTGAGGGCGTCATTAAAATGCGCGCGCTGGTCTGCCCAGCCGGCGACCTTGTACAACTGGTCATGGCTGTCTGCCCAGGCGGGCAAAACGCAGAGCATCAGCAAGGAAAAAAACAAACGACGCATAGGGACTCCTGTCAGTCGGCCACTATTGTCCGTGTCGGGCGTAGGATTTGTCGAGAAATCCTATCGGTCTCCTGACTAAAGTGTATTCAGACGCTCGGCGGCTCTGTCGGATTCACAGGCGTATGGATACTATGCGCGCCATGCCCATACCCTCCGATCACCCGCTGCTGTTACGCATTGTCGATGACCTGGCCGCACAAGGCTGGTCGCAGCAGAATATCTTCCTGCCCGAGGCTCTGACCCTCGAACTGGCGGCTGAGTGCCATAAACGCGCCGCCGAAGGCGAATTGGCGCCCGCCGCCGTCGGACGCGGGCCGTCCCAGGAGATTCGCGAGGGCATTCGGGGGGACCATATCCAGTGGCTGGAACCGGGTGAAGTAGTCGCCTGCGACACTTACCTCGAGCTGATGGACAGCCTGCGTGTGGCGATGAACCGGGGCCTGTTCCTCGGCCTGGAAGACTTCGAAAGCCACTTCGCGATGTACCCGCCGGGGGCGTTTTACCTCAAGCATGTGGACCGTTTTCGCGATGACGACCGGCGCATGGTGTCGGCGGTGATCTACTTGAACAACGCCTGGCTGCCGGAGCATGGTGGCCAGTTGCGCATGTACCTCAAGGGCGACGTCGAATACGATGTGGTGCCCATCGGCGGTTGCCTGGTGGTGTTCCTGTCGGGGGAGATCCCCCATGAAGTCCTGCCCGCCACCCGCGAACGCCTGTCCCTTACCGGCTGGTTTCGCCGGCGGGGTAACGAGCCGTTCTGATGATGCAAAAGATTCTGGTCAGCCGCTGCCTGCTGGGGCACCGGGTACGCTACGACGGAGGCGCCAGTGGGCCTTTCGATCAATTGGCCGCGTGGCAGGCCGAAGGCCGGGTGGTTGCCGTGTGCCCGGAAGTGGCGGGTGGCTTGCCGACGCCACGGCCGTCTGCCGAAATCCCGGGCGGGCAGGGGGTTGATGTATGGGAAGGCCGTGCCCAGGTGCTGACGGCCCAAGGGGAAGACTTCAGCGAAGCCTTCCTCGATGGCGCCCGCCAAGCGTTGGCGTTGGTGCAGCGTCACAACATCCGGGTCGCCGTGCTCAAGGCCAACAGCCCGTCTTGCGGCAATCTGCTGACCTATGATGGCACCTTCACCGGCGTAAAGGTCACCGGCGAAGGCGTGACGGCGGCATTGCTCAAACGCCATGGGGTGCTGGTGTTCAGTGAGCTGGAGTTGCCCGAAGCGGCAGCGGCCCTGGCAAAACTCTCCAGCCCGACATAGATCAAAATGTGGGAGCGGGCTTGCTCGCGAAAGCGCGGTGTCAGTCACCGGATGCTCAAGCTGACCCACCGCATTCGCGAGCAAGCCCGCTCCCACATTGACCGAGTCGTTTACTCGGCCTTTTTGACCGGCTTGCTCGCATCCATCCCGAACCACTTCTCCGACAACGCCGTCAGCCGGCCATCGGCCTTAATCCGTTGCAGGGCCTTGTCCAGGCTGGCCTTGAACGCCGGGTTACCCTTCTGGAACGGAATCGCCAGGCTCAGCGTAGGGCCGACGTCTGCGCCTTCCTTCACCGGCAACTGACTGTCGCGAATCGCGTAGGGAATCAGCAACCGGTCACTGATGGCGGCATCAATCTGTTGGTCAGCGACGTCCTTGATCGGCTGCCTGGCATCGGCATAGCTGCGCAAATCAACGCCCTCGGCGGTGCGCGCCTGCTCCACAAACTGACTGCCCTGGGCCACGCCCAGCGCCTTGCCCTTGAGCGCCGCGAAGCTGCCCAGCGGGCGTTGTTCCTGCTTGCGCACGATCAGTTGTGCACTGGAGTAGCTGTAGGGCTCGCTGAAGTCGAAACGATCCGCCAGCTCAGGAGTCATAGCGATATGGTTGATGGCCACGTCGTACTTGGCGCTTTCCACGCCGGGCAGCAGATCGGCGGCATCGACGGTGATAAAGGAGGGGCGTACGTCCATTTCCTTGGCCAGCAACTCACCCAGTTCCACTTCAAAGCCGGTGAGTTTGTCGCCTTCCTTGAAGTTGAAGGGCGGGGTGTTGGCTTCCAGGGCGATGCGCAATTCCCCGCGGTCAAACACATCGTCGATCAGTTCGGCATGGGCCAACGGGCTTATAAGGGGAAGTAAAAGTAACAGGCCAGGCAGGAAACGCATGGTCTCTCCTAAAGAATTCGAATGAGCGAGGCGCTGTTCCGGCTCGCTTTGCTATGGTGTTGAGTGCCTTGGACAGCAATTTGTCGCGAAGTTGTCATAACCCTACAGATTTCACCGAAAAACTGGAGAAGTGAATGAAAGCCTTTTTGACCCGTGCAACCCTGGCCAGCTTATTGCTGGGTGCTTCGATGTTGGCGACCGCTGCTGACGGCATCCCGCGCAGCGCTCCACCAAAAGGTGCCAAAGTGTTCATCGTGTCGCCCAAAGATGGCGCCACTGTCGATAAAACCTTCACCGTGAAATTCGGCATGGAAGGCCTGAAACTGGCCCCGGCCACCAGCCAGGACCCGGGCACCGGCCACCACCACCTGCTGATCGACCAGAAAGAGTTGCCGGATGCCAGCGTGCCGATCCCGGCCACCGACACCGTGATCCACTACGGCAAGGCCCAGACCGAAACCGAGCTGACCCTCACCCCAGGCAAGCACACGCTGCAACTGGTCGCCGGCGACAAACTGCACATGCAGTTCAACCCGACTGTAGCCTCGAAAGTCATCACGGTTAACGTCAAGTAAGATTTGTTCAGACAAAAAAAGGGAGACCCGAGGGTCTCCTTTTTTTATGCACGTTTAACGATTAGAACAACACGCGGCTACGGATAGTGCCTTTGATGTGTTGCAGCTTCTCTTGCGCCAGGTCCGAGTATTCGGCGTCTACGTCGATCACCACGTAGCCGACTTTCTCGTTGGTCTGCAGGAACTGACCGGAAATGTTGATGCCGTTTTCCGCGAAGACCTTGTTGATCTCCATCATCACGCCAGGGATGTTCTGGTGGATGTGCAGCAGACGGTGCTTGCCAGGGTGAGCCGGCAGCGCTACTTCCGGGAAGTTGACCGAGGACACCGACGTACCGTTGTCGCTGTACTTGACCAGTTTCTCCGACACTTCCAGGCCAATGTTGGCTTGGGCTTCAGCGGTGGAACCACCGATGTGCGGAGTCAGGATCACGTTGTCCAGGCCACGCAGCGGGCTTTCGAAGATGTCGTCGTTAGAGCGCGGCTCTACCGGGAACACGTCGATGGCGGCGCCGATCAGGTGCTTGTCCTTGATCGCGTCGGCCAGGGCGTCCAGCTCGACAACAGTGCCGCGTGCGGCGTTGATCAGGATCCCGCCCTTCTTGATGGCACGGATTTCCTTCTCGCCGATCATCCACTGGGTCTCAGCGGTTTCCGGTACGTGCAGGGTCACGATGTCGGACATGCCCAGCAGCTCGGTCAGGCTCGACACCTGGGTGGCGTTGCCCAATGGCAGCTTGGTCAGGGTGTCGTAGAAGAACACCTGCATGCCCAGGCCTTCGGCCAGAACCGACAGTTGAGTACCGATCGAGCCGTAACCGACGATACCCAGCTTCTTGCCGCGGATTTCGAAGGAGTTGGCTGCGCTCTTGATCCAGCCGCCACGGTGGCAGGAAGCGTTCTTCTCAGGAATACCGCGCAACAGCAGGATGGCCTCGGCCAATACCAGCTCAGCCACGGAGCGGGTGTTGGAGTACGGTGCGTTGAACACCGCGATGCCGCGCTCGCGCGCTGCGTTGAGGTCGACCTGGTTGGTGCCGATGCAGAAACAACCTACAGCGACAAGCTTCTTGGCGTGATCGAAGATCTCTTCGGTCAGCTGAGTGCGGGAGCGAATGCCGATAAAGTGCGCGTCGGCGATCTTTTCCTTGAGCTGGGCTTCCGGCAGAGAACTGGTGATGTACTCAATGCTGGAGTACCCAGCAGCCTTCAGAACGTCGACGGCCGATGGGTGGACGCCTTCCAGAAGAAGGAACTTGATCTTGCTCTTATCGAGAGAAGTCTTGCTCATCTGCGTAAACCTGTATCCCGGAGAAAAATGGCAGGGAATCGGATCACGTAAGCTGACCCGGACGGCAGGAAAGCCGTCACCGCAGAACGCCCTTGGGCACTATCCTGCGGGGGCGGTATGCTAGCATACGTGCCCCGCTAAACACCCATTCCTGCGACGTGAAGCGTTCTCAGGATGACCATGAATTGTTCGAGAGTTCTGTCGATGACCCATCCTGCCCTGATTGATGAGCTGAAGACCCTGGTTGAGCCTGGCAAGGTCCTGACCGATGCTGACTCCCTTGAGGCTTATGGCAAGGACTGGACCAAGCATTTCGCCCCGGCCCCGGTCGCCATCGTGTTCCCGAAGACCACCGAACAGGTGCAGGCTATCGTCCGTTGGGCCAATGAACACAAGGTGGCGCTGGTGCCGTCCGGTGGTCGTACCGGCCTGTCGGCCGCTGCCGTCGCGGCGAATGGCGAAGTGGTTGTGTCCTTCGACTATATGAACCAGATCCTCGACGTGAACCTCACCGACCGCACCGCCGTGTGCCAGCCGGGCGTGGTCACCAAGCAATTGCAGAACGTCGCCGAAGAAAAAGGCCTGTACTACCCGGTGGATTTCGCCTCGTCCGGTTCCAGCCAGATTGGCGGCAATATCGGCACCAATGCCGGCGGCATCAAGGTGATTCGCTACGGCATGACCCGCAACTGGGTGGCCGGCATGAAAGTCGTCACCGGCAAGGGCGACCTGCTGGAGCTGAACAAGGACCTGATCAAGAACGCCACCGGCTACGACATGCGTCAGCTGTTCATCGGCGCTGAAGGCACCCTGGGCTTTGTGGTCGAAGCGACCATGCGCCTGGACCGTGCGCCGAAAAACCTCACCGCCATGGTGCTCGGCACCACCGATTTCGACTCGATCATGCCGGTGTTGCACGCCTTCCAGAGCAAGCTGGACCTGACCGCGTTCGAGTTCTTCTCCGACAAGGCCCTGGCCAAAGTCCTCGGTCGCGGCGACGTGCCGGCGCCGTTCGAGTCCGACTGCCCGTTCTACGCGCTGCTGGAATTTGAAGCGACCACCGAAGAGGTGGCCAACGACGCCCTGGCCACGTTCGAACACTGCGTGGAGCAGGGCTGGGTGCTCGACGGCGTGATGAGCCAGAGCGAAACCCAACTGCACAACCTGTGGAAGCTGCGGGAGTACATCTCCGAGACCATCTCCCACTGGACGCCGTACAAGAACGACATTTCGGTGACTGTGTCGAAAGTGCCGGCCTTCCTGAAGGAAATCGACGCGATCGTCGGCGAACACTACCCGGACTTCGAAATTGTCTGGTTCGGCCACATTGGCGACGGCAACCTGCACCTGAACATCCTCAAGCCGGAAAACCTGAGCAAGGACGAGTTCTTCGCCAAGTGCGCCACCGTCAACAAGTGGGTGTTCGAGACCGTGCAGAAGTACAACGGCTCGATCTCCGCCGAACACGGCGTGGGCATGACCAAGCGCGACTACCTGACCTACAGCCGTTCGCCGGTTGAAATCGAATACATGAAGGCAGTGAAAGCGGTGTTCGACCCGAACGGGATCATGAACCCGGGCAAGATTTTCGCTGTTTAACAGTCCCTGAAGGAGTCGGTCCATGAGCTACCAGCACAAGTATGTCGACGGCACCAATATTCACTTTCCCCTGGGGAAAGTGGTGTGCATCGGGCGTAACTACGCCGAACACGCCAAGGAACTGGATAACCCGGTACCTACCGAGCCGCTGCTGTTTATCAAGCCCGGCAGCTGCGTGGTGGCGCTGGAAGGTGGTTTCGCCATCCCCACCGAACGCGGTTCGGTGCACTACGAAGCGGAAATCGCCGTGCTGATCGGCAAGCCACTGTCGGCCAAGCCGAGCCGCGAGGAAGTGCTGGACGCCATCTCCGGCTTCGCCCCGGCCCTCGACCTGACCCTGCGGGATAAACAGGCCGAGCTGAAAGCCAAGGGCCTGCCGTGGGAAATCGCCAAGTCGTTTGATGGCGCGGCAGTGATTGCCCCGTTCGTGGTCGGCAGCACCTTCCCGGACGTGACCGACATCGGCATCCGCCTGACCATCAATGGCGAAGTGCGCCAGGACGGCAACAGCGCGATCATGCTCAACCCGATCATCCCGATGATCCAGTACATGGCCGGCTGCTTCTCCCTGCAGGCCGGGGATGTAATCCTCACCGGTACACCGGCCGGCGTAGGCCCGCTGAATGTGGGCGATGAGCTGGTGCTGGAATTGCCGGGTGTGAGCCGTTTCGAAAGCAGCGTTCGCTAAATACCTGGCGAAACGCGGTCAGAAATGTGGGAGCGGGCTTGCTCGCGAATGCGGTGGACCAGTCGACAGATTCAGTGACTGACACTACGCATTCGCGAGCAAGCCCGCTCCCACATTTGATCTGTGTATGGCTGCAAAATCGGTTTTTGCATTTTTTTCACACCCCATCCGGATAATCCTCAGCCTCCTGCGCGCGGACCTTGTGATCCTGTGCTATCCCCTAAGCTGACTTTCTGGAAAGCGTAATGGCCGTGCCTCTCCCCTCCGTAAAACCCACCTTGCGTTCACGCCTTGCCATGCGCTGGTATTCCTGGCTGTTCCTCGCCGGCGCGATCATTTACGGCGTGGCCTGGGCGATGCATTGGGACGACCGTGGCATGTTGTGGGTGGCGGAGGGCTTCGAAACCCCGACCGCGCGCCTGGAAAGCGTCTGGCTCCCGGACTACCGCGCGGTGATCGATGCCAAGTTGCTGCCCGGCATGGAGAAGGACGAAGCCTCGGACCTCACCTACAACCCGCAGACCAAGACCCTGTTCTCGGTCATGGGCAAGAACCCGTTCCTGGTTGAACTGACCCTGCAAGGCGACGTGCTGCGCAAGATGCCGCTCAACGGCTGGAACAACCCGGAAGGCGTGACCCTGATGGAAAACGGCTTGATGGCCGTGGTGGATGAGCGTCAGCACAGCCTGACCATCATCAAGGTCGACCCGCAGACCCAGCAGTTGAACAAAGCCGATTTCCCGTCCTACGACCTTGGCCCGTCGAAGGACCAAAACAAAGCCTTTGAAGCCGTGACCTGGGACAAGCGCAACCAGCAACTGATCCTCGGCGAAGAGCGCCCACCGGCGCTGTTCACCTGGAAAAGCGACGGCAGCCAGACCCTCACCGGCGACAAGCAAAAGCTCGCTAGCACCGAGCTGGACATGCGCAACCTCTCAGCGCTGACCGTCGACCCGCGTACCGGCCACCTGCTGGCGCTGTCGGCGGACTCCCATCTGTTGCTGGAACTGGACGAGAAGGGCGAGCAAGTCAGCTTCATGACCCTGCTCGGCGGCTTCAATGGCTTGAAGAACACCATTCCCCGTGCCGAAGGGGTAACCATGGACGAGAACGGCACGCTGTACATGGTCAGCGAGCCGAACCTGTTCTATCGCTTCGAGAAGCAGAAACAGTAGTTCGATTACGTCAGATTTTTCTCTATCTGCGGCATGCGCCAGACACCCGGGGCGTTTAAGTTTAAATTCAGGCGACCGTGATATTCATTCGCCAGTTTTCACTCTGAGCCCCGCCCGATGCGTCGACTTGCCCGCCCAAAGCCTGCTTTTTTCATCCTGATCCTGATCGCCCTGGTGGCTGTCGGCGTGGTCGCGCAGCAATTGCGCCTGTTCGAGCGCGCCTGGTTCAACTGGCAGTCGTGGCGCCATCCCGCCGGTGAGCATTCCATTGGCCTGGGGGATTACCGGGTGGCCCTGGAGGCGCAGGTGATCGACGGCCTCAACGATGATGTCTCGGCCCTGACCTTTGATCCCGTGCGCAACAGCCTGTTTACCGTGACCAACAAGAATGCCGAGCTGGTGGAGCTGTCCCTGGAGGGCAAAATCCTGCGACGCATTGCGCTGGTGGGTTTTGGCGACGCCGAGGCGGTGGAGTACATCAGCGACAACACCTACGTCATCAGCGACGAGCGCCAGCAGCGGCTGATCAAGGTCCACGTGGATGACGACACCCAGTTCCTCGACGCCGCGGACGCCGAGCAAATGACCCTCGGCGTGCACCTGGGTGGCAACAAAGGCTTCGAAGGCCTGGCCTATGACTCGGTGGGCAAGCGCCTGTTTGTGGCCAAGGAGCGCGACCCGATGCTGATCTACGAGGTCCACGGCTTCCCCCATTTCAAACCGGAAAAAACCTACTCGGTGCACGTGATCAACAACCCCAAGCGCGACGCCGGGTTGTTTGTGCGTGACCTGTCGAGCCTGCAATACGATGAGCGCAGCGGCCATTTGCTGGCGCTGTCGGATGAGTCATTCCTGGTGTTGGAGCTGGATATCGACGGTCGTCCCCTGAGCAGTTTGTCACTGCTCAAGGGGCGCCATGGCCTGAAGCAGCGAGTGCCTCAGGCCGAGGGGATTGCCATGGACAACGACGGCACGTTGTACATGGTCAGTGAGCCCAACTTGTTCTATGTGTTCAAGAAATGAACCCGATCCCAGCCATGGCGAAGATCGAAGGTGGGAGCTGGCTTGCCTGCGATGCAGGCGACGCGGTCTTTCAGTAGTACCGGGGCGATGCCATCGCAGGCAAGCCAGCTCCCACACTGGGTCTGTGGTGCTTTTATGCCTTGAGGGTTTTCACGCCTTCCGGGGTGCCCAGCAGCAGTACGTCAGCCGGACGGGCTGCGAACAGGCCGTTGGTGACGACGCCGACGATGGCATTGATTTGACGCTCCAGTTCCACCGGATTGGTGATCTGCATGTTGAACACGTCGATGATGATGTTGCCGTTGTCGGTCAGCACGCCTTCGCGGTACACCGGGTCGCCGCCCAGCTTCACCAGCTCGCGGGCCACGTGGCTGCGAGCCATCGGGATCACTTCCACCGGCAGCGGGAACGCGCCGAGGACGGGCACCAGTTTGCTGGCGTCGGCGATGCAGATGAAGGTCTTGGCCACGGCCGCGACGATCTTCTCGCGGGTCAGGGCTGCGCCGCCGCCCTTGATCAGGTTCAGGTGCGCGTCGCTTTCATCGGCGCCGTCGACGTAGAACTCCAGGTCGCTGACGGTGTTCAGCTCGTACACCGGAATACCATGGCCCTTGAGCCGCGCAGCGGTGGCTTCGGAACTGGCAACCGCGCCGTCGAACGCGCCCTTGTGCAGGGCCAGCGCATCGATAAAGCAGTTGGCGGTGGAACCGGTGCCGACACCGACGATGCTTTTATCGTCGAGTTTAGGAAGGATTAAATCGACGGCGGCCTGGGCCACTGCCTGTTTGAGTTGATCCTGGGTCATGCGGGCTCCGGAACGGGCGGGGAGTAAAGAGGGGCGCGAGTATAACCCAACAAAACCTCGGTTTTCGTGTGGTCGCCCGGCCAAACGCTGGGTTAGACTCCTTGACCCTGCCCAACCCGCCCAGTGATGCTTTCCGATGCTTGAACAGTACGTCAAAAAGATCCTCACCTCGCGCGTTTACGACGTTGCCGTAGAAACCCCGCTGCAGACCGCCCGCCAGCTCTCCGAGCGGCTGGGCAACAAGGTCTGGCTCAAGCGCGAAGACTTGCAGCCGGTGTTCTCGTTCAAGATTCGCGGCGCCTACAACAAGCTGACGCAACTGAGCGCCGAAGAACGGGCGCGCGGTGTGGTCACTGCTTCGGCGGGCAACCACGCCCAGGGCCTGGCCCTGGCGGCCAAGGTGCTGGGGGTCAAGGCCACCATCGTGATGCCCAAGACCACCCCCGAGATCAAGGTCGAAGGCGTGCGCTCCCGTGGCGGCAAAGTGGTGCTGCACGGTGATTCGTTCCCGGAAGCGTTGGCGTATTCGCTGAAGCTGGTCGACGAAAAAGGCTACGTCTACATTCATCCCTACGATGATCCGCACACCATTGCCGGGCAGGGCACCGTGGCAATGGAGATCCTGCGCCAGCACCCGGGGCCGCTGGACGCGATTTTCGTCCCGGTGGGCGGCGGTGGCCTGATCGCGGGTATCGCGGCCTACGTGAAATACCTGCGGCCTGAAATCAAGATCATCGGCGTCGAGCCCGACGACTCCAACTGCCTGCAAGCCGCCATGGCGGCGGGCGAGCGCGTGGTACTGCCGACCGTGGGCCTCTTCGCCGACGGCGTGGCAGTGGCGCAGATCGGCCAGCACACCTTCGACATCTGCAAGGATTACGTGGATGAAGTGATCACCGTCAGCACCGATGAAATCTGCGCGGCGATCAAGGACATCTACGACGACACCCGCTCCATCACTGAACCCGCCGGCGCCCTGGGCGTGGCCGGGATCAAGAAGTACGTGGAGACCCGTGGCATCACCGGGCAAACCCTGGTGGCCATCGATTCCGGGGCCAACGTCAACTTCGACCGCCTGCGCCATGTGGCCGAGCGCGCCGAGCTGGGTGAAGGCCGCGAAGCCATCATCGCCGTGACCATCCCCGAGAAGCCGGGCAGCTTCAAGGCCTTCTGCGAGGCCGTGGGCAAGCGCCAGATCACCGAATTCAACTACCGCTACCACTCTGGCCGCGAGGCGCACATTTTTGTCGGCGTGCAGACCCACCCGGAAAACGACCCGCGCAGCGCACTGATCGCCAGCCTCACCCGCCAGGGTTTCCCGGTGCTGGACCTGACGGAAAACGAACTGGCCAAGCTGCACATCCGCCATATGGTCGGCGGTCATGCGGCGCACGTCAGCGACGAAATGGTGTTCCGCTTCGAATTCCCGGAACGTCCGGGGGCGCTGTTCAACTTCCTCAACAAATTGGGCGGGCGCTGGAACATCTCGATGTTCCACTATCGCAACCACGGCGCTGCCGATGGGCGCGTGGTGGCGGGCCTGCAAGTGCCGGCGGACGAGCGCCACCTGGTGCCGGCGGCGCTGGAAGCCATTGGCTACCCGTACTGGGATGAAAGTGATAACCCGGCCTACCAGCTGTTCCTCGGTTGAGCGACTACGCTGACTGGGCGGCCTTCAAGGAATCGAGAACATGGAAACGCTGACCACTCTTAAAGTTATCCACATCGCGGCCACGGTGTTGCTGCTGCTCAGCGGCCTCGCCCTGGCGGTGCTGGCCTGGCGCAAGCGCAGTGCGGGGCCGGCCTATACGGTGCAGCGGCCGTGGGTGTTTGTGTGGCTGTTGATGGGGATTTGCGTGGTGAGCATGCCGTTCACTGGCTGGTGGCTGGCGCACTTGATCGGCTGGCCGCTGGGGCAAACCTGGATTCTGGGCTCGAGCGTGATCTACACCGTGGCGGCGCTGAGCGGGTTCTGGCTGGTGGCGCGGCTTAATCGACTGCGGTTGGGCGGGGCGGGGAGCGTGAATTTCACGGTGGCGCTGGCGGTGGTGAGCCTGGTGGGGTTTGTGGCGATTGCCGGGTTGATGGGTGCCAAACCCGTCTAGATGATCGTTCCCACGCTCCGCGTGGTAACGCCGCCCGGGACGCTCCGCGTCCCAAGAGCGGACGCAGAGCGTCCAGTGATGCATTCCCACGCAGAGCGTGGGAATGATCTTTAGCTGCGCAGAGTAATCACCGGCCAGCCACGCTTTTCAGCCTCGGCCCGCAGATTCGGATCCGGATCCACCGCCACCGCATGC
The DNA here is from genome assembly GCF_020515595.1 of Pseudomonas sp. MWU16-30323. Classification (NCBI taxonomy): domain Bacteria; kingdom Pseudomonadati; phylum Pseudomonadota; class Gammaproteobacteria; order Pseudomonadales; family Pseudomonadaceae; genus Pseudomonas; species Pseudomonas sp. MWU16-30323. Next base: position 310,426 of record NZ_JAIWYM010000002.1, on the reverse strand, counting down.
GTCACCTGCTCCAGCAGCGGCAGGTCATTCATCGAGTCGCTATAGAAATAACTGTCCTCCAGGTTATGCCCGGTTTCTTCCAGCCAACGATTCAAGCGCGTCACCTTGCCCTCGCGAAAGCACGGGATATCCGTACTGCGCCCGGTGTAACGGCCGTTTTCCATCTCGCATTCGGTGGCGATCAGGGTTTCAACCCCCAGCCGCTCGGCAATCGGCGCGGTCACAAAACGGTTGGTCGCGGTGATGATCACCAGCTTGTCGCCCGCCGCCCGGTGCTTGGCCAGCAACTCAAGCGCCTGGGGCAGCATGATCGGCTCGATGCAGTCGCGCATGTAGTCACGGTGCCACTCATCCAACTGGGCCATCTCGGTGCGGCCGAGGATTTCCAGGCAGAAGTTCAGGTACTCGGCGTTATCCAGCGTGCCGGCCAGGTAATCCTGGTAAAACTCATCGTTGCGGGCCTTGTAGGCCACGGCGTCGAGAATTCCGCGTTCACAGAGGTAATCGCCCCAGGCGTGATCGCTGTCACCCCCCAAAAGCGTGTTGTCCAAGTCGAATAAAGCCAGGCGCATTGCAGTTACTCGCTGAAAAGTCTGTAAAAAGGCGTCCAGAATACGGTCTTTTCACAAGAGTGCACATAAGGTAAGCAGCCTCGTTGCCGCTGTATCAATCTTTGTGGAACAATGCGGTGACATGCGTTTGCGAGGTTGTTGCCGTGATCGACCCCGATGGTTTCCGTCCTAATGTCGGGATTATTCTTACGAATGATGCCGGACAGGTGCTATGGGCTCGCCGTATCAACCAAGATGCCTGGCAGTTTCCTCAAGGCGGAATCAACCCCGACGAAACCCCTGAAGACGCCTTGTACCGTGAGTTGAACGAAGAAGTAGGCCTTGAACGTGAAGATGTGCAAATTCTGGCCTGCACTCGAGGCTGGTTGCGCTATCGTTTGCCGCAACGTCTGGTACGTACCCACAGCCAACCGCTGTGCATCGGCCAGAAACAGAAATGGTTTCTCCTGCGCCTGATCTCCAACGAGCAGCGGGTGCGGATGGATTTGACCGGTAAACCGGAGTTCGATGGCTGGCGCTGGGTCAGTTATTGGTATCCGTTGGGCCAGGTGGTGACATTCAAGCGCGAGGTTTATCGTCGCGCTCTTAAAGAGCTTGCCCCGCGCCTTTTAGCGCGCGACTGACGACGGAGTTCGACCCCGAGCCATGCTCAATACGCTGCGCAAGATCGTCCAGGAAGTTAACTCCGCCAAGGATCTCAAGGCGGCGTTGGGGATTATTGTGTTGCGCGTCAAGGAAGCCATGGGCAGCCAGGTCTGCTCGGTTTACCTGCTGGACCCCGAGACCAACCGTTTTGTCCTGATGGCCACCGAGGGCTTGAACAAGCGCTCCATCGGCAAGGTCAGCATGGCGCCCAATGAGGGTCTGGTGGGCCTGGTGGGGACGCGTGAAGAACCCCTGAACCTCGAAAACGCGGCCGATCACCCGCGTTATCGCTACTTTGCCGAAACCGGCGAAGAGCGCTATGCCTCGTTCCTCGGTGCACCGATCATTCACCACCGCCGCGTTGTCGGCGTGTTGGTCATCCAGCAGAAAGAACGCCGCCAGTTCGACGAAGGTGAAGAAGCCTTCCTCGTGACCATGAGCGCGCAGCTCGCCGGGGTTATCGCCCACGCCGAGGCCACCGGTTCGATTCGCGGCCTGGGACGCCAGGGCAAGGGCATCCAGGAAGCCAAGTTCGTCGGCGTACCGGGTTCGCCGGGCGCTGCCGTCGGTACCGCGGTGGTCATGCTGCCGCCGGCCGACCTGGACGTGGTGCCGGACAAGACCGTCACCGACATCGACGCTGAAATTATCCTGTTCAAGACCGCCCTCGAAGGCGTACGCAATGACATGCGCACCCTGTCGACCAAGCTGGCCACCCAGCTGCGGCCTGAAGAGCGGGCGCTGTTCGACGTGTACCTGATGATGCTCGACGACGCGTCCCTGGGCAGCGAAGTCAAGGACGTGATCAAGACCGGCCAGTGGGCCCAGGGCGCACTGCGCCAGGTGGTCACCGATCACGTCAACCGTTTCGAACTGATGGACGATGCCTACCTGCGCGAGCGCGCCTCGGACGTGAAAGACCTCGGTCGCCGTCTGCTGGCCTACCTCCAGGAAGAGCGCTCGACCACCCTGGTGTACCCCGACAACACCATCCTGATCAGTGAAGAACTGACCGCCACCATGCTCGGCGAAGTGCCGGAAGGCAAACTGGTGGGCCTGGTCTCGGTATTGGGTTCGGGTAACTCCCACGTCGCGATCCTGGCCCGGGCCATGGGCATCCCGACGGTGATGGGCCTGGTGGACCTGCCGTATTCCAAGGTCGACGGCATCGAAATGATCGTCGACGGCTACCACGGCGAGGTCTACACCAACCCCAGCGAAGTGCTGCGCAAGCAATACGCCGAGGTGGTGGAAGAAGAACGCCAACTGTCCCAGGGCCTCGACGCCCTGCGGGAACTGCCGTGCGTGACCCTCGACGGCCACCGTGTACCGCTGCTGGTCAACACTGGCCTGCTGGCGGACGTGGCACGCGCACAACAGCGCGGCGCTGAAGGTGTTGGGCTGTACCGCACCGAAGTGCCGTTCATGATCAACCAACGTTTTCCGAGTGAGAAGGAGCAGCTGGCGATTTATCGCGAGCAACTGTCCGCCTTCCATCCGTTACCTGTGACCATGCGCAGCCTGGACATTGGCGGCGACAAGTCACTGTCATATTTCCCCATCAAGGAAGACAACCCCTTCCTTGGCTGGCGCGGTATTCGCGTTACCCTCGACCATCCTGAAATCTTTCTCGTCCAGACCCGCGCCATGCTCAAGGCCAGCGAAGGCCTGAACAACCTGCGCATCCTGCTCCCGATGATTTCCGGCACCCACGAGCTGGAAGAGGCGCTGCACTTGATCCACCGGGCCTGGGGCGAAGTGCGCGACGAAGGCGCCGACGTGCCGATGCCGCCGATTGGCGTGATGATCGAGATTCCGGCGGCGGTGTACCAGGCCAAGGAGCTGGCGCGGCAGGTGGACTTCCTGTCGGTGGGCTCCAACGACCTGACCCAGTACCTGCTGGCCGTGGACCGCAACAACCCACGGGTGGCCGACCTCTACGACTACCTGCACCCGGCGGTGCTGCAAGCCCTGCAGAACGTGGTGCGCGACGCCCATGCCGAAGGCAAGCAAGTGAGTATCTGCGGTGAGATGGCCGGTGACCCGGCAGCGGCCGTGCTGTTGATGGCGATGGGCTTTGACAGCCTGTCGATGAACGCCACCAACTTGCCGAAGGTGAAATGGATGCTGCGCCAGATCAACCTGAGCCGGGCCAAGGAACTGCTGGCGGAGTTGATGACCATCGACAACCCGCAAGTTATCCACAGCTCGCTGCAACTGGCGCTGAAGAACCTTGGGTTGGCGCGGATGATCAATCCGGCGTCTGCAAAAAGCCTCTAAACCGAGGCGCCTTCATCGCAGGCAAGCCAGCTCCCACATTTGGAATGCATTTCCCTGTGGAAGCCGGGCTTGCCCGCGAGGAGGTCAGTCCAGTCACTGCTAAATTTTCAGTTCCACCTCGCCCAGCCTGCCGCCATGGGGCCCGAAACTGCGCTCCACGATATGCCGTGTCCCGTCGGCATTCACAATCAGCGCCGTGCTCGCCCGCGTCCCGTAACTGGGGCTGGCAATAAACACGCTCGACAACAGACTCTCCGTCGCCAGTCCCACGCCGGTGTCCGGCAAGTCGGCAAACGGCGCGGTCTGCGGGTCGCTCAAGATCCCCAGCAGAGCCTCCGGCTGCGGATCCGTCAGCACTTGCGCCAGTGCTGCCTTCGCCTTAAGCAACTTCGGCCACGGCGTATCCAGTCCCGCATTGGATAACCCGTAAACCCCTGTTTCCAGGCGCGTTGGCGCAGACTCCTTGGCGTTGTAATGCCAAAGCTCGTCCCGTGTGCCGACCAACAGGTTAAACCCGGCATATTCAATGGATCTGCCATTAACGTCGGCCAAATAGTCGTCAATCGACAGCGAACTGCTGAGAAAACGCGCTACTAGCTCGCCCCGCGACTTGCGGGCCGGCGGCTGGTGCGGGTCACGAATATTGGTCAGCGCCGCAAAGCGCCCCTCTGCGCCAACTCCCAGCCAGGTCCCGCCGGCTTCCTGGTCGCGCCCGGCGTAAACATGGGGCGCATCCAGCCACTGGGCCAACGGCAGGCTGGGCCGGGCATAAAATTCATCACGGTTGGCCGCGACGATCAGCGGCTGGGCGTGGCCCGGCCGCCAGGCAAAAACAATCAGGCACATAAGGCAATCCCTTTGTGTTTTGCCCACTCTACCCATAGAACCCTGTGCTTTGCATCCGTTAACATGCCGGTCTGTTTTCGGGGGCTCCCATGGAATTTCTGCTGTATTTGCTGCTGGGTTCCTGTGCGGGCATGCTCGCCGGGCTGTTCGGCGTGGGCGGCGGCATCATTATTGTGCCGGTGCTGGTGTTCAGTTTCACCTTGCAGGGCTTCGATCCCTCGGTGTTGACCCACCTCGCTGTCGGCACGTCCCTGGCGTCTATTATCTTCACGTCGGTGAATGCGGTGCGTGAGCATCACCGCCGGGGCGCCGTGCGCTGGCCGATCTTTGTGTGGATGGCCGTGGGCATCCTGCTGGGCGCAGGCGTTGGCGCGCTGACTGCTGAAGCGATTTCCGGGCCGCACTTGCAGAAGATCATCGGTGTGTTCGCCCTGGTGATTGCCCTGCAGATGACCCTGGAGCTCAAGCCCAAGGCCAGCCGTCAGGTGCCGGGCAAGCTCGGCCTGACCCTGGCGGGCGGCGTGATCGGCTGGTCGTCGGCGATTTTCGGCACCGGTGGCGGTTCGTTGACCGTGCCGTTCCTGACCTGGCGCAGCGTGCCGATGCAGCAGGCAGTGGCCACCTCGTCGGCTTGCGGCTTGCCGATCGCCCTGGCCAGTGCGTTAAGTTTCATGATTCTGGGCTGGCATGATCCGCTGCTGCCCGAGCATAGTCTCGGCTTTGTGTACTTGCCGGCGTTGCTGGGCATTGCCCTGACCAGCATGGTGGCGGCCCGCTTTGGCGCGCGCCTGGCGCATCGGTTGTCGCCGCGCTTGCTCAAGCGGTTGTTCGCCGGGCTGCTGTTTTGCGTAGGGCTGAATTTTTTGCTGTAACGCAGGCTTAATCGCGCACCGGCATGGTCCGATGCGCCATGACTATTGATTTAACGAGGAGTCGCAATGCTGCCTTACCCGCAGATCAACCCGGTGGCCGTGGCCATCGGTCCGCTGCAAATCCACTGGTACGGGTTGATGTACCTGATCGGCATCGGCGGTGCCTGGCTGCTGGCTTCCCGGCGCCTGAACCGTTTCGACCCGACCTGGACCAAGGAGAAGCTCTCCGACATGGTGTTCTGGATGTCGATGGGGGTCATCGTCGGCGGACGCCTGGGGTATGTGCTGTTCTACGACCTGCCCGCCTACATCGCCAACCCGACGCTGATCTTCGAGGTGTGGAAGGGCGGCATGGCGTTCCACGGCGGGTTTGTAGGCGTGATGATCGCGGCTTGGTGGTTTGGCCGGCGTAACGGCAAGTCGTTCTTCCAACTGATGGACTTCGTCGCGCCGTTTGTGCCGATTGGCCTGGGCGCCGGGCGTATCGGTAACTTCATCAATGCCGAATTGTGGGGCAAGCCGACTGACGTGCCGTGGGCCATGGTGTTCCCGCCGTTCAGCGACCCGGCGCAATTGCCGCGTCACCCGTCGCAGCTGTACCAGTTCGCCCTGGAAGGTGTGGCGCTGTTCCTGATCCTCTATATCTTCTCGCGCAAGCCACGCCCGACCATGGCTGTGTCGGGGATGTTCGCGCTGTTCTACGGGATCTTCCGCTTTATCGTCGAGTTCGTGCGCGTGCCGGATGCGCAGCTGGGCTACCTGGCGTGGGGCTGGTTGACCATGGGTCAGATTCTCAGCCTGCCGATGATCATCGCCGGCCTGGGCCTGCTGTGGTGGGCTTACAATCGCCCCCAAGGCATCAAGAACGCCGCGCTTTAAATTCGAACGCCGGGGCCCGAGGGTCCCGGCTTCAACGATACAGGTATACACATGAAGCAATATCTCGAACTACTGAACGATGTCGTGACCAATGGCCTGACCAAGGGCGACCGCACCGGCACCGGCACCAAGGCCGTGTTTGCCCGTCAGTTTCGGCATAGCTTGGCCGACGGCTTCCCGCTGCTGACCACCAAGAAGCTTCACTTCAAAAGCATCGCCAACGAATTGATCTGGATGTTGAGTGGCAACACCAACATCAAGTGGCTGAACGAGAATGGCGTAAAAATCTGGGACGAATGGGCCACCGAAGACGGCGACCTGGGCCCGGTGTACGGCGAGCAGTGGACCGCCTGGCCAACCAAGGACGGCGGCAAGATCAACCAGATCGACTACATGGTCGAGACCCTGAAGACCAACCCCAACAGCCGCCGCATCCTGTTCCACGGCTGGAACGTCGAGTACCTGCCGGACGAGACCAAGAGCCCGCAGCAAAACGCCCGGGACGGCAAGCAGGCACTGCCGCCTTGCCACTTGTTGTACCAGGCCTTTGTGCATGACGGTCATCTGTCGATGCAGTTGTACATCCGCAGCTCCGATGTATTCCTCGGCCTGCCGTACAACACTGCGGCCCTGGCGCTGCTGACCCATATGCTGGCCCAACAGTGCGACCTGATCCCTCACGAGATCATCGTTACCACGGGCGATACCCACGCCTACAGCAACCATATGGAACAGATCCAGACCCAGCTGGCGCGCACGCCGAAGAAACTGCCGGAACTGGTGATCAAGCGCAAACCCGCGTCGATCTACGATTACAAATTCGAAGACTTTGAAATCGTAGGCTATGACGCTGATCCGAGCATCAAGGCCGACGTGGCTATCTAAAAGCGATCTCGGTCCAAATGTGGGAGCGGGCTTGCTCGCGAATACGGTGTATCAGAAACACATTCAGTGGCTGACACTCCGCTTTCGCGAGCAAGCCCGCTCCCACATTTGTTTTGTGTACACATTCAATGCCCGTGGCTTCTGCCCACATGTGAGGGCTCTGCCTCGCTGGCCGCGACACTCCCGCTGACTTCCAGCCGCTGCAAAATCCCGCACTGATCCAGATCCGGCCCGCCGCCGCAGCGTTGGCGCAGGTCGAGCAACTGTTCCTGCAACGCCAGCAGCCCGTCGATCCGCGCCTTGACGTGGTGGATGTGCTCGTCGATCAACGCATTCACGCTTTCACACTGGTCCTGAGGACTGTCCCGCAGGCCCAGTAGGCTGCGAATTTCCTCAAGGGTCATGTCCAGACTGCGGCAGTTGCGGATAAACACCAACCGTTCGGTGTGCGCCTGGGTGTACAGGCGGTAGTTTCCGTCGCTGCGCGCGGGCGGCGGTAGCAGGCCTTCCTTCTCGTAATAACGGATGGTTTCCACCTGGCAATCCGTCAATTTTGCCAATTCGCCGATCTTCATCGCAGCAATCTCCAAAAGGGTGCTTGACCCTATAGTGGCTACAGGGTCTTTACTTGGCAACAGGCACCTTTACGGACGCGACAGAATGAGCGACTCCCTCCACACCCCGCACAAGCACGACCATGATCATGACCACGCGCATGATCACGGCCCGAAGCTCAAACCTGTGCAGAAGCACGACCATGGCAGCCATGGCGATTCCTGCTGTTCCAGCAAGGCCGCGCCGGCGCTGGTGAAGCTGACGGACGCCCCCACGGCGGGCTCGCGGCTGAGCACTTTCCGCATCGAAGCCATGGACTGCCCCACCGAGCAGACGCTGATCCAGAACAAACTGGGCAAGCTCGCGGGTGTGCAGCAACTGGAATTCAACCTGATCAACCGCATCCTCGGCGTGACTCACGACTTGCCGACGACCGCGCCGATCATCGACGCCATCAAGTCCCTGGGCATGCAGGCGGATCCCATCGAGGAAGGCGTTGCCCCGGCGGAACCGCCGGCGAAGAAGCACTGGTGGCCGCTGGCCGTGTCCGGTGTGGGCGCGTTGGGTGCCGAAGTGCTGCACTTCACCAACGCAGCCCCGACGTGGGTGATCGCCCTGGTCGCGCTGATCTCGATCTTCAGCGGCGGCCTCACCACCTACAAAAAGGGCTGGATTGCCCTGAAGAACCTCAACCTGAACATCAACGCCCTGATGAGCATCGCCGTCACCGGCGCGATCCTGATCGGCCAGTGGCCGGAAGCCGCGATGGTGATGTTCCTGTTCACCGTGGCCGAGTTGATCGAAGCCAAGTCTCTGGACCGTGCACGTAACGCCATCAGCGGCCTGATGCAGATGACGCCGGAACAGGCCACGGTCCGTCAAGCGGACGGCAGTTGGGTTGAACAGGACGTTAAAGTTATCGAATTGGGCTCTATCGTGCGGGTTCGTCCCGGCGAGCGCATTGGCCTGGACGGTGAAGTCACCTCCGGCCAGTCCACTATCGATCAGGCGCCGATCACGGGTGAAAGCCTGCCGATTGAAAAGACCGTGGGCGACAAAGTCTTCGCCGGCACTATCAACCAGGCCGGCTCCCTGGAATACACAGTCACCGCCGCCGCCAACAACTCCACCCTGGCGCGGATCATCCACGCCGTGGAACAGGCCCAGGGCGCCCGCGCGCCCACCCAGCGTTTTGTGGACACCTTCGCCAAGGTCTACACCCCGGCGGTGTTCATCTTTGCCCTGGGTGTGGCGTTGATCCCGCCGCTGTTCATGGGCGGTGTGTGGTTTGAATGGGTTTACCGCGCGCTGGTGCTGCTGGTGGTCGCGTGCCCATGCGCACTGGTGATTTCCACCCCGGTGACCATCGTCAGCGGCCTGGCCGCCGCAGCGCGCAAAGGCATCCTGATCAAGGGCGGCGTGTACCTGGAGGGCGGTTACAAGCTCGACTACCTGGCCCTCGACAAGACCGGCACCATCACCCACGGCAAACCGGTGCAAACCGATTACCTGGCGCTGTTCCCGAACATGGAAGACAGCGCGCCGGCCCTGGCCGCGAGCCTGGCCGGGCGTTCCGATCACCCGGTGTCCCTGGCCATCGCCAACGCGGCTGTGGATAAGCATCTCACCGTTCACACGGTGGATAACTTCGAGGCCCTGACCGGGCGCGGTGTGAAGGGCGAGATAAACGGAGAGGTCTACTACCTGGGCAACCACCGCCTGGTGGAAGAGCTGAACCTTTGCTCGCCGGCCTTGGAGAAGAAGCTCTTCGCCCTGGAAAAACAAGGCAAGTCGGTGGTCCTGTTGCTGGACAAGTCCGGCCCGCTGGCGCTGTTCGCCGTGGCCGACACCGTGAAAGACACCAGCCGCGAAGCCATCCAGCAGCTGCATGACCTGGGCATCAAGACCCTGATGCTCACCGGCGACAACTCCCACACCGCCAAGGCGATTGCTGATCAGGTCGGCATCGACCAGGCCCAGGGCGATCTGTTGCCTACCGACAAGCTGCAAGCCATCGAAGCGCTCTACGCCAAGGGCCACCGGGTGGGCATGGTCGGCGACGGTATCAACGACGCCCCGGCCCTGGCCCGATCCGAGATCGGGTTTGCCATGGCGGCGGCCGGTACCGACACCGCCATCGAGACCGCCGACGTGGCCCTGATGGATGATGACCTGCGCAAGATTCCGGCATTCATTCGGCTGTCGCGGCAAACGTCGAGTATCCTCAAGCAGAACATCGCCCTGGCGCTGGTGATCAAGGCGATCTTTCTCGCGGTGACCTTCCTTGGAATGGCCACCATGTGGATGGCGGTGTTCGCCGACATGGGCGTGAGCCTGCTGGTGGTATTCAATGGTCTGCGCCTGTTGCGCAAATAGTCGATGAGAGGGTGGTGTGCTGAGTGCCGAGCTGAAGGCGTTTTACATGGTCGCCCGCCTGGGCAGTATTACCCAGGCGGCGAAAAAGCTCGGGCTGAGCCAGCCCACGGTGACCACCCAGATTCGTCACCTGGAAAGCCAGTATTCGGTGGAGTTGTTCTACCGAGGCGGGCGCCGCCTGACCGTCAGCGACGAAGGCGCGCGGCTGTTGCCGATGGTCAAGGCGCTGTTGCAGCAGGAAGCGGACATCGAGTTTTTTCTGCGCAACAGTGGCCAGGTACAAGGGGCGTTGAGGATTGCCGCGACGGCACCTTATTACATCCTCGACCTGGTCAAAACCTTCCGCGAGCGGCTGCCACAGGTCGAGGTCTCGGTGGAAATCGGCAACTCCCAACAGGTGCTGGAAGCGCTGGATGACTACCGTGTCGACGTCGCCGCCTCGTCCCAACTGCTTGAAGACCCGCGCCTGATTCGCCGGGTGCTGGGTATGGACCCGCTGGTGCTGGCGGTGCATCGCAATCATCCGCTGGCAGTGCTTGATCATGTACCGCTGACTGCGCTGGCCGGGCATACCTTGCTGATGCGCGAACCGGGCTCCACCACCCGACGGCTGACCGAAGAGATGTTGCAGGGCGCCGGCGTGAGTTACGGACCGCTGCTGGAGATCGGCAGCCGGGAATCGATCCGTGAGGCGGTGTTGCGCAATATCGGCATCAGCATCATTGCCCGCCAGGAAGTGCCCCACGACCCGCAACTGCGTGTGCTGACCATCGAGAATGCGCCGCAGATTCCCGAGTATTTGTACTGCCTGAAAGAACGAAAGGGCGCGCGGTTGCCGGCGGCTTTCCTGGGGTTGGCGCAGGAAATGTCTCCTCTCTGATCGTTCCCACGCTCTGCGTGGGAATGCCGGCCTGGACGCTCCGCGTCCGCTCTTAAGGTCGTGACGCGGAGCGTCACAGGATGTATTCCCACGCAGAGCGTAGGAACAATCAGTTGGCCAACCCAAATCCACCAATACCACTATCGCCACGTTTTGCCTTTCTGCCACAAGAGGGACGCATTGCCTGCCTAGGATGACCTTCATCAGTTTGATGAGGTGCCTCCATGAACACAGCCATGACCAATCCCGGCGCGCCAATGAAGGTGCGTGGTGTACAGAAACGCTTCGGCGCCTTCACCGCGCTGGATAACGTGTCCCTGGACGTCGCCGCCGGCGAACTGGTGTGCCTGCTGGGCCCGTCGGGCTGCGGCAAGACCACCTTGCTGCGCTGCATCGCCGGGCTGGAACGCCAGGACAGTGGCGAGTTGTACCTCGGCGACCGTGACGTTTCCCTGCTGGCACCCCAGGCCCGGGACTACGGCATTCTGTTCCAGTCCTACGCGCTGTTTCCCAATCTCACCGTCGAAGCGAACATCGGCTACGGCCTCACCGGCAGTGGCCGCGATGAAGTGCGCAAGCGTGTCGGGCAGATGCTGGAACTTGTAGGCCTGGTGGGCAGCGAAAAGAAATTCCCCGGTCAACTCTCCGGCGGTCAACAGCAGCGTGTGGCCCTGGCCCGCGCCCTGGCGCCGGCGCCGTCCTTGTTGCTGCTGGACGAACCCATGTCCGCCCTCGACGCCCGAGTACGCGAGCATCTGTGCACCGAGCTGCGCCAACTGCAGCGCCGCCTGGGCATCACCACCCTGATGGTCACCCACAATCAGGACGAGGCCATGCTGATGGCCGACCGCATCGCTGTGATGAACAACGGCAAGGTCGAGCAGTACGCCACGCCCCAGGAAATCTACGACCGCCCGGCCACGCCGTTCGTGGCCGAGTTCGTCGGCCAGGGCAACTGGCTGCCGTTCAGCCGCAACAGCGCCAGCCACGCCCAGGTTGGCGGTATGAATATGCGCCTGGCGGACAACGCAGGCGTTGCGAAATCGGGCCGTCTGTTCTGCCGCCCGGAAGCCATCAACGTCAACCCGCCGGTGCATGAAGAAAACCTGTTCCCGGCCAAGGTCCGCGAGATCACCTTCCTCGGCAACCGCTGCCGCATGAGCTTTGAGCTGGACCAACTGCCCGGCCATCCGCTGCTCGCCGAACTGGCCCCGGAAGCCATGCCGCGCCTCGGCGCCCAGGACATCTGGGTCGCGCTGCCCCCGCGCAGCCTGCAGGTGTTTGCCTGAGATGGCCCGCGATATGACTCTGCCGATACCCGATAACGTGGCTCGTCAGGTTTCCCGTGCCGAAGTCGGCGACCGTATTTTTGTTATCGGCGGCAAGCTGCTCTGGCTATGCTTACTGGGCGTCGCGGTACTGCTGCCGCTGCTGGCAATCTTCTGGCGCGGCTTCAGCAGTGAGGCCGGGCAGGGTGGTGGCCTGGTGGCGGCGCGAGAACTGGTCACCAGCGATAACTTCCACTGGTTGCTGGGTAACAGCCTGAAGGTTTCCGGCAGCGTGGCGGCCATCGTCGTACCGTTGGCCTACCTGTTTGCCTACGCCCTGCAGCGCACGTTGATTCCGGGCAAGGCGATCTGGCGTGGCATGTCGCTGCTGCCGTTGATGGCGCCGTCGATGCTGCCCGGGATTGCGCTGGTCTACCTGTTCGGTAACCAGGGCATGCTGCGCGGGCTGCTGTCGGACAACATCTATGGCTTCTGGGGCATCGTCCTCGGCGAAGTGATCTACACCTTTCCCCATGCCTTGATGATCCTGCTGTCAGCGCTTTCCCTTGCGGACGCACGCTTGTTCGATGCCGCATCGAGCATGGGCGCGAGTCCCGCCCGGGCGTTTCGCAGCATCACCTGGCCGGCGACCCGCCAGGCTGTGTTTGCCGCGTTTTGCCTGGTGTTCACCCTGACCATCACTGACTTCGGCGTGCCCGTGGTAGTCGGTGGCGACTACCAAGTGCTGGCGCTGGAAGCCTACAAAGCCGTGGTCGGCCAGCAGCAATTTGGCCGCGGTGCGTTGATCGGCATGGTCCTGCTGCTGCCGGCGCTGTTCAGCTTCGGCGTCGACGCCTGGCTGCGCCGCCGTCATGGCGACTCCATGAGCGGCCGCGCCCAAGTGTTCCAGCCGGCGCCGTCGAAACGGCGGGATGGCTGCTACCTGGCCATCGTCCTGCTGATCTGCGCGATCCTGTTGCTGGTGTTCGGCATGGCGGTCTACTCGTCGCTGGTGAAGTTCTGGCCCTACAACCTGTCGCTGTCCCTGGCCCACTACCAGTTCGAAGACACGGCTGGCGGCGGTTGGCTGGCCTACCGCAACAGCATCACCATGGCCCTGTGCACCGCATTGATCGGCAGCGTGCTGATCTTCACCGGCGCCTACCTGATGGAAAAGACCAAGGGCCAGAAGGGTCTGAACCTGGCGTTGCGGATGCTCAGCTTCGTGCCGATGGCGGTGCCAGGGTTGGTGTTGGGCCTGGGCTACGTGTTCTTTTTCAACCTCAACGGCAACCCGCTGCATGTGCTCTACGGCACCATGACGCTGCTGGTGGTGTGCACCATTGCTCACTATTTGACCACCGCACAAATGACCGCCACCACGGCCCTGCGCCAGTTGGACGCCGAGTTCGAAGCCGCCGCGTTGTCCCTCAAGGCGCCGCTGTACCGGCATTACCTGCGGGTCACCGTGCCGATCTGCCTGCCGGCGCTGCTGGACATCGTGCGCTACCTGTTCGTCTCGGCGATGACCACCGTTTCCGCCGCGATCTTCCTCTACAGCCCCGACACCATCCTTGCCGCCGTCGCCGTGTTGAACATGGACGACGCCGGCAACGTCGGCGGCGCGGCGGCCATGTCGACCCTGATTCTGTTCACCTCGGCGGGCGTGTCCTTGCTGCTGGCGTGGGCCTCACGCGGCTTGTTGCGCCGCTCCCAGGCCTGGCGCCAAACCGCGCCCGGCCAATAAATCATCCATAAAGGAACTGCACCATGTTCAAGCCCCTGGCATTAGCCGCTGCTGTGCTCACTGCGTTCAGCCTGAATGCCTTTGCCGCCAAGACCGAGTTGACCGTGTACACGGCCCTCGAAGCCGAGCAATTGAAGACCTACAAACAGGCCTTCGAAAAGGCTAACCCGGACATCGATATCAAATGGGTGCGAGACTCCACCGGCATCATCACCGCCAAGCTGCTGGCCGAAAAAGCCCGCCCGCAGGCTGACGTGGTCTGGGGCCTGGCCGCTTCCAGCCTGGCGATCCTCGACCAGCAGGGCATGCTGCAAAACTACGCACCCAAGGACCTGGGCAAGATCGGCGCGAACTACCGCGACGCCGCCAACCCACCGGCCTGGGTCGGCATGGACGTGTGGGCTGCGACCATCTGCTTCAACACCGTCGAAGCCGAAAAGCAGGGCCTGAGCAAGCCGGTGAGCTGGCAAGACCTGACCAAGCCTGAGTACAAAGGCAAGATCGTCATGCCCAACCCGGCCTCGTCCGGCACCGGTTTCCTGGATGTGAGCGCCTGGCTGCAGACCTTCGGCGAGAAGCAGGGTTGGCAGTACATGGACGACCTGCACCAGAACATCGGCCAGTACGTTCACTCCGGTTCCAAGCCGTGCAAGCTGGCGGCGTCGGGTGAATTCCCGATCGGTATCTCGTTTGAATACCCGGCTGTTCAACTGAAGCGCCAGGGCGCACCGCTGGACATCATTCTGCCGAAAGAAGGCCTGGGCTGGGACATCGAAGCCACCGCCGTGATCAAGGGCACCGCCCACGCGGACGCGGCACAGAAGCTCGCCGACTTCTCCGCCAGCCCGGCGGCAATGGAGCTGTACAAGGAAAACTTCGCGGTACTGGCCCAGCCGGGTATTGCCAAGCCGCAGACCGAATTGCCGGCTGACTACGAGCAGCGGCTGATCAAGAACGACTTCGCCTGGGCCTCGAAAAACCGCGACAGCATCCTGACCGAGTGGCGCAAGCGCTATGACGGCAAGTCGGAAAAACAATAACCACCGATCGTTCCCACGCTTTGCGTGGGAACGCGGCTCTGGACGCTCTGCGTCCGCTTTTGTAGTCGTGACGCGGAGCGTCACAGGATGCATTCCCACGCAGAGCGTGGGAACGAGAGGTCTTCATGACACAACTGCTGATCATCGGCGCCGGCATCCTCGGCCTGTCCCATGCCTACGCGGCCGCCAAACGCGGCCTCAAGGTCAAGGTCTTCGAGCGCAGCGCCACGCCACTGGGCGCTTCCGTGCGCAACTTCGGCCAGGCCCTGGTCACCGGCCAACCGCCCGGGAAGATGCTCGACCTGGCACGGGAAAGCCGCGAGATCTGGGGCCAGTGGGCACAGCTCGCCGGTATCCAGCTCAAACGCAACGGCTCCTATCTGTTCGCCCGTACTGAAGCCGAAGAGCACTTGCTTGAAGCCTTCTGCGCCGGGCGCGCCCAGGAGCACGGTTATCGCGTCGAGTTGCTGCAAGGCGCCGCCCTGCACGAGCTGTACGGCGGCCAGTTCGCCCATCACCGCGCCGCGCTTCACGGGCTTGACGATCAACAACTGTATTCCCGCGAGGCTATCCCGGCGCTGATCGACTACCTGAGCCGCGAACTGAACGTGGAGTTTCATTTCTCCACCCTGGTGCGCGACATCGAGCCCGGCCAGGTGCACACCACCGCCGGCTCCTTTCGCGGCGAGCAGATCATTGTCTGCTCCGGTCACGACTACCAGACGCTGCTGGCCGAGCAGATCGCCGAACTCCACCCGCAAATCTGCCGCCTGCAAATGCTGCGCGCCCGGCCAGCGGTGGCGTTGAACCTGCAACACGCGCTGCTGACCGGCCTCAGTTGCGTCCACTACGGTGCCTTCGCCGATTTGCCGGAAGCCGCGCCGGTGCAGGCCGACATCCTGCGGGATGTACCGCATCTGCACGAAAACGGCATCCATCTGCTGATCAGCCCAACGCCTTACGGTGAACTGATCATCGGTGATTCCCACCATTACGGCAGCGATCCATCACCGTTCAACGCCGAACAGGTGGACACCTGGATGATCGAACTGGCCGAACATACCCTGGGCTGCAAGATCCAGGTCGTGGAGCGCTGGCAGGGCGTCTATGGTTCCCGTGGGCCGGGGCCGTTCTCGTTCCTGCGGGCGGCGCCGGGAGTGAGTGCGGCGTTGATGCACACCGGCGTGGGCATGAGCATCGGGCCGGCGATGGCCGAGCGCAATATCACAGAGCTATGGGGGAACCCGTGATGAAAGCAGAGCAGGTGATCGCCGAAGTCTTCGGCCTTTACGAACAGCACGGCACCGCTGACTACATTGGTGAGCCGGTCTCGCAGATCGAGCACATGTCCCAGGCTGCGCAGTTGGCGATGGCTGAGGGCTTTGATGATGAAGTGGTATTGGCGGCGTTCTTCCATGATATCGGGCACATCTGCGGTCAAGGTGGCGAGAACATGGGGGGTTATGGCGTGGTCAGCCATGAACGGCTGGGGGCTGATTATCTGCGCCAGGCGGGCTTCAGCGAGCGCATGGCAAAACTGGTGGAATACCACGTGCAAGCCAAGCGTTACCTGACCTTCAGCCAGCCGGACTACTACGCACGCCTGAGCGAAGCCAGCCGTCGTACCTTGGGTTACCAGGGCGGCGTGATGACTGCCGAGGAAGCCTGGGCGTTCGAGCAGGATCCGCTGTGCGCCGTGAGCCTGCGCATGCGTCACTGGGATGAACAGGCCAAGGAAATGCATGTGCCGGTGTTGGACCTGCAGATACTCAAGGCAAAAGCGCTGCTGCTACTGACTACGTAGATAGGCCTTACGTGAAACGCAGACTCGCCGCCTAGAGTCGTTGCTTCTCCCGTCAGTAAAGTGCCTGCTTCTTTGATCTAAAGGAGCAACACTCATGCGCTACTTGAAAGCCGTCGCCCAGGATATGAGCGGCAATGGACATGCCGACACGGTCATTCTTCATTTTTACCAGCAGCATCCGGGTTGCCCCGATGAACTGATCCACGAGATTTTTGCGGTGGATATGAGCGCTGACGGGCGGGTCGATCTTCAGTGGTCAGAAGACCTGAGTCCGGGCGGCCGGCCGCGAATGCTGGATAAACATCAGGTCGATGCTTTCGCCGACAGCTTTCTGAAGCTGAACTGGTTCAACAAGCGCAGTCATTGGCAGCGCTCGCTGACACTCTACGTTGATCACTTCGCAAAAACCGGAACGCCCAATGCGATCAAGCTGGACTTTCACGAGCGCATCGCTGGCGCCTGTAAAGGTTCGCTGATTTACAAGGCGGCAGCTTTTGACGGAGATGGCGACGGGGTATTGGAGTCATTTACCAACAGTGATATCGACCACGATGGCGTTGCCAATAATGCCGACAAAGAATTGATTCGGTCGCTATGCAAGAGCTTCCTGGCGTTTGAGTGGTTCGAGCAGTAACGGCTTCAGGTTTCATCGAGGTTGGCCGCGAGGGCTTCGATCTGTTCCTGGCGTTCGGCCTGGCTCAACTTGGGGTGCGGGTTGAGGGACGACCACTGCGGATGGGCGCGGGCCTTGTTCAGGGCTTCCGGCAGCTTGCCTTCGCGCCAGGTCTTGTCCTGGGGCGTGTCGACCTTGATGCTGTGGATCGCCGCGTGGCCCCGCAGGTTCAGGGCCTTGAGCAGTTGCCGCTGACGCAGGGCCAACAGGCGCAGCACGCTGTCGTCGACGGTGAGTTCGCGCTGGCCCTTGATCTTGCCCAGCAGGCGGCTGCCGTAACTGCGCGCAGTTTGCAGGGCGCCACCGGCGATGGCGCCGGCGAGGGCCGCAGCGCCGAGGGTCAGGCCGCCCACCAGTAAATCCACACCCGCACCGGCGGCGGCGCCGGCCGCGATGCCGCCACCGACCCGCACACCCAGTTGCTTGAGGGTTTCGGGGTTGAACAGGTCATCACCCCAACGTCCGTCCAGCAGCGGTAAATCGCTGGCGGCGGCGTCTTGCGGGCGGAAGCCGAACAGCTTGAGCAAGGCTTCCACGCAGCGCTGTTCGCGCTGGCGCACGGCTTTGCGCAGTTCACTGATGGCTTGCTGTTCCACTTCGGCTTCGCTGACCACACTGCGGCGGCAGGCGGCGCAGTCGACCAGCAGTTCGGCGATCAGCCGTGCAGCACTTTGCTGGCGAGCCTGGCGCTGGGCTTCCTGATCGAGGATCAGCCGCTCCAGTTGCCCACGGGAATTTTCCAGCAGCAGGGCGAGGCTTTCATAGAGGCGGCGCTCGCCGTCTTCCGGCGGCGCCACGCTGTCGAAACGCACCAGCGCGTGCAGGCCGAGGCGGGCGAGGGCTTCGCGCCAGTCCGGCTCGCGGTGGTCGGCGCTGCTGACAAAATTGAGCACTGGCAGCAACGGTTTGCCACAGCTGGCCAGCACTTGCAGCTCATCGCGGTACTTGGCCAGCACCGGCTCCCGGGCATCTATCACATACAGCCCGGCATCCGAGGCCAGCAGTTGGCGCAGCACCTTGGCTTCCTGTTCGAAGCGTTGCCGGGCTTCGCTGCCCTCCAGAAAACGCGTGAGTCGTGCCGGGCCGTCGAGGCGTTCGCCGGGGCGGTCCAGGCGTTCGAGGTAATCGAGCAGGGCGATGGCATCTTCCAGGCCGGGCGTGTCGTACAGCTCCAGCAAGGCTTCGCCGTCTACCGACAGCCGAGCACCTTCGACATGCCGGGTGGTGCTGGGCCGATGGGACACTTCACCAAAGCCGACGTCTCGCGTGAGGGTGCGCAGCAACGAGGTCTTGCCGACGTTGGTGTGACCCACCACCGCGAGTTTCAGGGGCTTAGTCATGACCGGTCTCCAGCCAAGTGAGCGGCGCGCAATCGGCGAACGGGATCTCCAACTGTTGCAACGCTGTATGCCAGTCACCCAGACGTTCCGCGTCCAGGGCCTGGCCCGCAGGTGCTTGCAGCAGCCAGACGCGGGTGGCGGTGGCGCTGCGGGCCAGTTCGGCGATCAGTGCGAGGCTGCCGCGATCTGGCGAGCGGCGTGGGTCGCAGGCAATCGCCAGGCGTGCGGGCGGGAAGCGCGTCAGTTGCTCCAGCAGTTTGTTGCGGGATTCGCGGCTGTCGAGGATGCCGGCGTCCTTGACGCTGGCCGGGAGCTTCGGCGGCCACGGGCGTTGGTCGTCCAATTCGATGGCTACCAGCAGGGCGCCGTCGCTTTCCAGTTCGCTGACGCCACCGGTCACGTTGTGCAACTGCTCGGGCGCCGCATCGTTGACCCCAAGCCGTTCGCTGCTGGGCATCAGCCGTTCACGCAGTTGGCTGTAGCCGGGCAGGTTAAGGTCGAGGCTCAAGGCGGCACGCCCGCGTTTCCAGCGCCACAGGCACAGCAGCGCGAGGATCAGGCGCGGCAGGATGCCGTACACCAGCAGCACGCCTACCAGCCAGGCGGCCCAGGCCTGGCGGGCGCTTTCGATATTCAGGGCGGCATCGCCGCTGGCGCGGATCATCTCGACGGTGGGCACATTGAAGCCGAGCAAGGCGGGCAGGGCGCCGAGGGTTTGGGTCACGGCGACAAAGGTGTCGGCCCGCAGGATGGTGGTTTCCCACACAAAGCCGTAGCGCCGGGTGGCCAACAGCGTCAGCAGGATCACCATGGCGCTGAGCAGGGCCAGCAGCCACAGGCTGTTGACCAGCACACCGACGGCCCAGCGATTGAGTTTGCGCCGTTGCAGCAACAGCAGCAGGGCGGGCGCCAGTTGCGCGGCCTTGGCGTCGCGGGCGAGTTTTTCGCTGAGCCATAACCACAGGCGGCCGAGGCTGGCGCCGTGTTCACCGGCAAACAACAGGCCCAGGGCCCAGCTCAACAACAGGATCAGGTTCAAACCCAGCAGACTGCCCAAGGCCCAGAACACATTGACCGGCACCAGCCCGTTGCCCAGTGCGGCAAAGGCCAAGCCGGCGCCGCTGATAATGGCAACCACCGCCAGCAGGATCAGCGCCAGGCGTGCGCCTTGCAGCCAGCGGGTCAGGGCGGCGGTCAGGCCATCGCGTTCGGCCAACCACAGCGCGCGGTTTTGAATGCGCGTGGGCAAGTCGCCGCCGGTGCTGCGGGCCAGGCGATTGGCTTCCTGGTCTTCCAGGGCGCCCGCGTGTTCCTCCCGCAGGCGCACGGTTTCGGTCAGCCAGAGTGTTTGCAGGGGGTTCAGAGCTGTCACGCGCCGTCCTGTTGAGCCAGTGAGGTTGGAGCATAACCGCTGGAACGCCGGTTGGGGTATGCCGCGCGCGCCTCTGGTATTCTCGTCGCCATGAAAAAAACTCTCCCTTTAAGCCTGATCGCAGCCCTCGGTGAAAACCGTGTGATCGGCGTCGACAACAGCATGCCCTGGCATTTGCCGGGGGATTTCAAATATTTCAAGGCCACCACCTTGGGCAAGCCGATCATCATGGGGCGCAAGACCTGGGACTCCCTGGGCCGACCGTTGCCGGGCCGGTTGAACATTGTGGTCAGCCGTCAGACCGATCTGGTGCTGGAAGGTGCGGAAGTTTTTCCGTCACTGGACGCGGCCGTGGAGCGGGCTGAGGAATGGGCCAAGGCGCAGGGCGTGGATGAGCTGATGCTGATCGGCGGCGCGCAGTTGTATGCCCAGGGGCTTGCGCAGGCGGACCGCCTGTATTTGACGCGGGTGGCATTGAGCCCGGACGGTGATGCGTGGTTTCCCGAGTTTGATTTGAACCAGTGGAAGCTGGTGTCGAATGTCGAGAATGCGGCAGAGGGTGACAAGCCGGCGTATAACTTCGAAGTCTGGGAAAAAGCCTAAAAACTCATGTGGCGAGGGAGCTTGCTGTGGCGAGGGAGCTTGCTCCCGCTGGGCTGCGAAGCGGCCCTAAAAGCTGATCCCTCAATCTCTCAGAAAACTCGGTCGCCTGCTTTGGGGCTGCTGCGCAGCCCAGCGGGAGCAAGCTCCCTCGCCACAAAGTTCAGCCGTTAAGCCTGCGCCAGTTCCCCATGCTCATCCGCATCCAACAACGCTTTATCCGTCTGCCCCATGATCTGGCTGGTAATCGCCCCGGCCGTCATCGAACCGTTCACGTTCAGCGCGGTACGGCCCATGTCGATCAGCGGCTCGACCGAAATCAGCAGCGCCACCAGTGACACTGGCAAGCCCATCGCCGGCAGCACGATCAGCGCGGCAAACGTCGCACCGCCGCCCACGCCCGCCACGCCGGCCGAACTCAAGGTCACAATCGCCACCAGTGTTGCGATCCACAGCGGATCCAGCGGGTTGATACCCACGGTCGGCGCAACCATCACCGCCAGCATCGCCGGATAAAGGCCCGCACAACCGTTCTGGCCAATTGTCGCGCCAAACGATGCCGCAAAGCCGGCGATGGACTGCGGAATCCCCAGGCGACGGGTCTGCGCTTCAATGCTCAGCGGGATGCTGGCGGCGCTGGAGCGGCTGGTGAAGGCGAACGTCAGCACCGGCCAGACCTTGCGGAAGAACCGCAGCGGGTTGATCCCGGCCAGGGACAGCAGCAGGCCATGCACCACAAACATCAGGCCCAGGGCCAGGTACGACACCACCACAAAACTGCCGAGCTTGATGATGTCTTGCAGGTTGGAGCTGGCGACCACTTTGGTCATCAGCGCCAATACGCCGTACGGGGTCAGCTTCATCACCAGGCGCACCAGGCGCATCACCCAGGCTTGCAGGGTGTCGATGGCGTTGAGGACTTTCTGGCCTTTTTCCACGTCATCCTTGAGCAGTTGCAGCGCGGCAACCCCGAGGAATGCGGCAAAGATCACCACACTGATGATCGACGTCGGCTTGGCCCGGGCCAGGTCGGCGAACGGGTTCTGCGGGATGAACGACAGCAGCAGTTGCGGGATATTCAGGTCGGCAACCTTGCCCGCGTAATCACTCTGGATCACTTGCAGGCGTGCCATTTCCTGGGTGCCGGCCACCAGGCCTTCGGCGGTGAGGCCGAACAGGTTGGTCAGGCCGATACCGATCAGCGCCGCAATCGCCGTGGTGAACAGCAGCGTGCCGATGGTCAGGAAGCTGATCTTGCCCAGGGACGAGGCGTTATGCAGGCGGGCCACGGCGCTGAGGATCGAGGCGAACACCAGCGGGATCACGATCATTTGCAGCAACTGCACGTAACCGTTGCCGACCAGGTCGAACCAGCCGATCGAGGCCTTGAGCACCGGGTTGCCGGCACCGTAGATCGCGTGCAGCACCACACCGAAGATCACGCCGAGGACCAACGCAAACAACACCTTCTTGGCGAGGCTCCAGTTGGTTCGGCGGGTTTGTGCCAGGCCCAGCAACAGGGCCACGAACACCAGTAAGTTGAGAATCAGGGGCAGATTCATTGAAGCTCCGTTGAGAAGGCAGCCAATCGCAGGAGCCTGCGATTGCGAACCGGCAAGCCTAACAGCTTGAAATATATTGATTTAATAACGTTATCGCATGGTGACTGTCGTTTTTGGAATAAGCGGTTGACGCGCAGGCGTATGGCATTGGCGCGATCACGACGAAAGCGGTCGCGCTCGGGCGATAACTGTCACACAGATTTGTTAGCGTCGATGTCTTTCACTCAGGGAGAAAACGCACATGAAGCTAGCGCCGAAACTGTTTGCCGCCGCGCTGTGCCTGGGCCTTGCGAGCCAGGCCTTTGCCGCCACCGAGTTGAAACACTGGCCGGCGGCTGCCGCCAAGCAACTGGACACGATGATTGCCGCCAATGCCAACAAGGGCAACTTCGCGGTATTCGACATGGACAACACCAGTTACCGCTACGACCTTGAAGAGTCATTGCTGCCGTACTTGGAAAACAAGGGCCTGATCACCCGCGACACCATGGACCCTTCCCTGAAGCTGATCCCGTTCAAAGACACCGCCGACCACAAGGAAAGCCTGTTCAGTTACTACTATCGCCTCTGCGAAGTCGACGACATGGTCTGCTACCCGTGGGTCGCGCAGATTTTCTCCGGCTTCACCCTCAAGGAACTCAAGGGCTACGTCGACGAGATGATGGCGTCGGGCAAGCCGGTGCCGGTCACCTACTACGAAGGTGACGTGGTCAAGAATATGGAAGTGCAGCCGCCGAAAGTCTTCACCGGCCAGGCTGAGCTGTACAACAAGCTGATGGAAAACGGCATTGAGGTCTACGTGATGACCGCCGCGTCCGAGGAACTGGTGCGCATGGTCGCGGCCGATCCGAAGTACGGCTACAACGTCAAACCCGAGAACGTCATCGGCGTGAGCACGCTGCTCAAGGACCGCAAGACCGGCGAGCTGACCACCGCGCGCAAACAGATCGCCGCCGGCAAGTATGACGAGAAGGCCAACCTCGGCCTGGAACTGACCCCGTACCTGTGGACCCCGGCGACCTGGATGGCCGGCAAGCACGCGGCGATCCTGACCTACATCGACGAGTGGAAAAAACCGGTGATCGTCGGTGGCGACACGCCGACCAGTGACGGCTACATGCTGTTCCATGACGTGGACGTGGCCAAGGGCGGCATCCACCTGTGGGTCAACCGCAAGGATAAGTACATGACGCAGCTCAACGGCATGATGGCCAAGCACGCAGCGGCCCAGGCCAAGGAAGGGTTGCCGGTGACCGCGGATAAAAACTGGGTGATCGTCAAGCCGGACGAGATTCAGTAACACCGCGATCAGTGTGGGAGCTGGCTTGCCTGCGATGGCGGTGTGTCTGTCGGCAGATGTATCAACTGACAGATTGCTATCGCAGGCAAGCCAGCTCCCACATTTTTTGATCTCCTGTGTTCTGGGGATTTTCTCCAGGCAAAAAAATGCCCCGCACCTGGCGGGGCATTTTTATGGGCGAGTCTTACAGACCGTCCAGCATCGCCTTGTTACGCACCGCACCCTTGTCGGCACTGGTGGCCAGCAGGGCGTAAGCCTTCAACGCGGTAGTGACTTTACGCGGACGCTTCTCTACCGGCTTCCAGCCTTTCTTGTCCTGCTCGACCCGGCGTGCCGCCAGCTCTTCATCGCTGATCAACAGGTTGATCGAGCGGTTCGGAATGTCGATCAGCACCTTGTCGCCATCCTGCACCAGGCCGATAGCGCCGCCAGCAGCGGCTTCCGGCGAAGCGTGGCCGATGGACAGGCCCGAGGTACCGCCGGAGAAACGGCCGTCGGTGAGCAAGGCGCAGGCTTTGCCCAGGCCTTTGGATTTCAGGTACGACGTCGGGTAGAGCATCTCTTGCATGCCCGGGCCGCCTTTCGGGCCTTCGTAACGGATGATGACGATGTCGCCTTCCTTCACTTCGTCAGCGAGGATGCCGCGTACCGAGCTGTCCTGGCTTTCGTAGATCTTGGCGCGGCCTTCGAACACGTGGATCGATTCGTCGACACCGGCGGTTTTCACTACACAGCCATCGAGGGCGATGTTGCCGTACAGCACGGCCAGGCCGCCTTCTTTCGAATAGGCATGCTCGACACTGCGGATGCAGCCGTTTTCACGGTCGTCGTCGAGGGTTTCCCAACGGGTCGACTGGCTGAACGCGGTTTGCGTCGGGATGCCGGCCGGGCCTGCCTTGAAGAAGTGATGCACGGCTTCGTCGGTGGTCTGGGTGATGTCCCACTTGGCGATGCCTTCGGCCAGGGATTTGCTGTGCACGGTCGGCAGGTCGGTGTGCAGCAAGCCGCCACGGGCCAGGGAACCGAGGATCGAGAAGATCCCGCCGGCGCGGTGCACGTCTTCCATGTGGTACTTCTGGATGTTCGGCGCGACTTTGCACAGTTGCGGCACGTGGCGCGACAGGCGGTCGATGTCCCGCAGGTCGAAGTCGATCTCGGCTTCTTGCGCGGCGGCCAGCAAGTGCAGGATGGTGTTGGTGGAACCGCCCATGGCGATGTCCAGGGTCATGGCGTTTTCGAACGCCTTGAAGTTGGCGATGTTGCGCGGCAACACCGACTCATCGTTCTCGGTGTAGTAGCGCTTGCACAGCTCGACGATGGTGCGGCCTGCCTGCAGGAACAGTTGCTCGCGGTCGCTGTGGGTGGCCAGTGTCGAGCCGTTGCCCGGCAAGGCCAGGCCCAGGGCTTCCACCAGGCAGTTCATCGAGTTGGCGGTGAACATGCCGGAGCACGAACCGCAGGTAGGGCAGGCGCTGCGCTCGTATTCCGCAACCTTCTCGTCAGAAGCGCTGGAATCGGCGGCGATGACCATGGCGTCGACCAGGTCGAGGCCGTGGGAGGCGAGCTTGGTCTTGCCGGCTTCCATCGGGCCGCCGGAGACGAAGATCACCGGGATGTTCAGGCGCAGGGCGGCCATCAGCATGCCGGGGGTGATCTTGTCGCAGTTGGAGATGCACACAATGGCGTCGGCGCAGTGGGCGTTGACCATGTATTCCACGGAGTCGGCGATGATCTCGCGGCTCGGCAGGGAATACAGCATGCCGTCATGGCCCATGGCGATGCCGTCGTCCACGGCGATGGTGTTGAATTCTTTCGCTACACCGCCGGCGCGTTCGATCTCGCGGGCGACCAGTTGGCCCAGGTCCTTGAGGTGGACGTGGCCGGGTACGAACTGGGTGAACGAGTTGGCAATCGCGATGATCGGCTTTTTGAAGTCGTCATCTTTCATCCCCGTGGCGCGCCACAGTGCGCGGGCGCCGGCCATGTTGCGGCCGTGGGTGGATGTTTTCGAGCGGTAATCAGGCATTGGAGCACTCCGGGCGGCTAATCAAGTACTAAAGGGGAGTGAGCTTCTAATTGACGACTGGAACACCCGAAAAATGGCCGTGTGTCCGGAAGTTGCCACTCGCGTCGCGGGATCGCCGCTTGCTTGGGCCTCGAGCTCATAAACCCGCCGGGGGATGACTGGCGATGAATAGGTCCGATTCTACACCGCTGGCGGCCGGAGGGAATGGCCGCCAGCGTGTAGATAGCGCTTACGAGACGTGTGGGTGTGCAAGTTTCATGGTCAGCGACCGACCCGGGCGTTCGTCATCACGCCCCAAACGCTGAAGACGATGAAGCTGATGGCGATGGTCATCAGCAGGTTGGCCCCCGCTTGGGCGAGGGCGGCGCTGCTGACGGCGGCGGTGATGAACATGATGCTGTTGCCGGCCGACGCGGCGGTGCCGGCGCTGCTGGAGAACAGCAACATGGCCGCGGAAATCGCGGCAGGGCGTACCAGGGTCACGGCCAGGGCGCTGATCAGCATCGGGATCAGCAGGGTGATGGTGGTGATAGCTCCAAGACCGACGATCAGCATCAGAAGCACGCCTGCGATGAGCAGCAATCCAAGGCCGATGTTGATTTGCCGGGACAGCGAAATGCGTTTTTGAAGATACGACGCCGCCAAGCCACCGAGCAGATAGGCCACGCCATACACCATGAGTACCAGTGCGTACTGGTATTCGGAGAGTTTCAACGAGTCCATGAAAATCAACGGTGTCACGCTGATCAAAGCGAAGTAGCAGGCGAACACCAACGCGGCGATCCACCAGTAACGCAGGAAGTCGCGATTGGTCGCGACATCTTTCAGCGTGCCGATGATCGACACCGGCGTGCGGTGCGGGCTGGCGGACTTGGAGGGCAGTAGGCAGAACGCATGGATCAACATGCCCAACGCCATCAGTGCGAACCCATAGAAACTACCTTGCCAGTCGAAGGTGGTTTGCAACCAGGAACCGATCAGCGGTGACAAGGCGACGAACGAGCCGCTCAGGGTCATGTAGTAGAGGCGCACACGGGCTCGGTCCTGTTCTTCGAACAGGTCCTCCACTAACGCGTGGCCCAGTACGAAGAAGCCGCAACCCATGGCCTGGACCGAGCGAAACAGCAGGAAGCTCAGGTAGTCCGTCGATAATGCGCAACCTATCGCACCCAGGATCGACAGCGTGATGCAACCGAGCAGGACTTCCTTGCGGCCCCATTTATCCGACAGCGGGCCGGCGACCAGTTGGGAAATCGAAAAAACCAGCGTGAACAGGCTGATGGACAGCGCGACATCTGCGCTGGGCATGTCGAATCGGGCGGCAAGGGCCGGGAATGAGGGCAGCAGGATATTGATCGGGAAAAAGCTGATCAGCGAAATGCAGGTGATGAGGATGAAGCGCGAGAGGTGTTGGCGTTTTACGTGGCCGTGGGGCGGCGAATAAGAGGACGCAGACATTGTTGTTATTTTCCGGAGTAAAACCAGAAACCGATACTAGTCTGCGAAAGGGGGAATTCAATCAAAACCGTTGCGGGAAGCTATATGGACTTGTGTGGGAGCCGGGCTTGCCCGCGATGCAAGCACCTCGGTATGTCAGATACCCTGCGATGATGCTATCGCAGGCAAGCCAGCTCCCACATTTGGTCCGCGATGTTACTTAGCTATTCGGCAACAACCGGCAAGTAATGCTCTTGATATACCGGGTCTCGGCAATCGCCGGGTGCACCGGGTGATCCGGGCCCTGGCCGCCGCGTTCCAGCATCTGGATATTGCGGTCCAGGTGACGGGCGCTGGTCAGCAGGATGTTTTGCAGGTCGTCTTCCGGCAAGTGCATCGAGCACGACGCGCTGACCAGGATGCCGTCCTTGCTGAGCAGGCGCATGGCTTGCTCGTTCAGGCGGCGGTAGGCGCCTTCGCCGTTCTTCATGTCTTTCTTGCGCTTGATGAAGGCAGGCGGGTCGGCCACGATCACGTCGAAACGCTCTTCGCTGGCTTTCAGCTCTTTGAGGGCTTCGAACACGTCGCCTTCGATGCAGGTCATCTTCTCGGCAACACCGTTCAGTGCCGCGTTGCGCTCCACGCCGTCGAGGGCGAAGGCGGAAGCGTCGACGCAGAACACTTCACTGGCGCCGAAGGCGGCCGCTTGCACGCCCCAGCCGCCGATGTAGCTGTACAGGTCAAGTACGCGCTTGCCTTTGGCATACGGGGCCAGGCGGGCGCGGTTCATGCGGTGGTCGTAGAACCAGCCGGTTTTCTGGCCCTGGATCACTGGCGCTTCGAACTTCACGCCGTTTTCTTCCAGGGCAACCCACTCCGGCACCAGGCCGAACACGGTTTCGACGTAGCGGTTGAGGCCTTCGGCATCACGCGCGGCAGAGTCGTTCTTGAACAGGATGCCGCTTGGCTTGAGCACTTGGGTCAGTGCGGCGATCACGTCTTCCTTGTGGGCTTCCATGGTCGCCGAAGCGATCTGCACCACCAGGATGTCGCCGAAACGGTCGACCACCAGGCCTGGCAGCAGGTCGGAATCGCCGTACACCAGGCGGTAGAACGGTTTGTCGAACAGACGGTCACGCAGGGACAGGGCCACGTTGATGCGGTGTACCAGCAGCGACTTGTCCAGTGGCAGCTTGATGTCGCGGGACAGCAAGCGCGCGCAGATCAGGTTGTTCGGGCTCATGGCCACGATGCCGAGGGTCTTGCCGCCGGCTGCTTCCAGGATCGCCTGGTCGCCTGCCTGGAAGCCGTGAAGAGGTGTGGCGGCCACATCGATTTCGTTGCTGTAGACCCACAGGTGGCCGTTGCGCAAACGACGATCGGCGTTGGCTTTGAGACGCAGGCTTGGCAGGGACATGACGTCGCTCCGGAAAAAAGAGCGGGAGTATACCGTGTTGTGCGGTCCTTGGCGGCGCCGCCGGACATGTGGGTTGTGATGTCCCTGTGGGCTGGCTTGCCTGGGATAGCATCACCTCGGTTACCTGAAAGACCGAGCCGTCTGCATCGCAGGCAAGCCCGCTCCCACATTCGGTCCGGTTTCAGTTCGGGTTTTTGAGGTGTCAGCCCGGTTGCCATAAAGGTTAGAATCGCCGCCTAGTCCAGAGTGTGCCCCCTATGTCCCAAGAGCTATCCGCCGAACAGATCCAACAGAGCCTCCAAGGCATCAGCGTGCCGCCTCAACCGCAAATCATGGTGGATTTGCAGATGGAGCAGTACATGCCTGATCCGGACCTGGAAGTGATCGCCCGGCTGATCGCCCAGGACCCGGGCCTTTCCGGCTCGCTGCTGAAAATCGTCAACTCGCCGTATTACGGGCTGAGCAACAAGATTGTCTCGATCCAGCGCGCGGTGAACCTGCTGGGCAGCCGCTCCATCGTCAACCTGATCAACGCGCAGTCGATCAAGGGCGAGATGAGCGACGACACCATCGTCACCCTCAACCGTTTCTGGGACACCGCCCAGGACGTGGCCATGACCTGCCTGGCCCTGGCCAAGCGCACCGGCAGCCAGGCGGTCGATGAAGCCTACGCGTTGGGGCTGTTCCACGATTGCGGCGTGCCGCTGATGCTCAAACGTTTCCCGAACTACATGAGCGTGCTGGAAGAGGCCTATGCCAACGCCGGCCCGGAATGCCGTGTGGTCGACACCGAGAACCAGGCGTTCAACACCAACCATGCCGTGGTGGGTTACTACACCGCCAAATCCTGGCGCCTGCCGGAACATGTGACCGATGCCATCGCCAATCACCACAATGCCCTGGCGATCTTCAGCGACGAGTCCAACCACAAGCCGCAGCTGAAAAACCTGCTGGCGATCCTGAAAATGGCCGAGCACATTTGTGCGTCCTACCGCGTGCTGGGCAACCAGGTGGATGACCATGAGTGGAACGCCATCGGCCCGCTGGTGCTGGACCATATCGGCCTGTCGGACTACGACTTCGAGAGTTTGAAGTTGTCGATCCGCGAGCTGGGCGCGCACTAACCCTTTCTCCAAGAGGTACACATGCCCGAGTTACCGGAAGTCGAAACCACCCGGCGCGGAATTGCGCCGCATCTGGAAGGCCAGCGGGTCAGCCGTGTGGTGGTGCGTGAGCGGCGCCTGCGCTGGCCGATCCCGGAAGACCTGGATGTGCGGCTTTCCGGGCAACGGATCGTGCTGGTGGAACGGCGGGCCAAGTACCTGTTGATCAATGCCGAAGTCGGCACCTTGATCAGCCATTTGGGCATGTCGGGCAACTTGCGCCTGGTGGAGGCCGGCAGCCCGGCGGCCAAGCATGAACATGTGGATATAGAACTGGAGTCGGGCCTGGCCCTGCGCTACACCGACCCGCGACGCTTTGGCGCGATGCTCTGGAGCCTCGACCCGCTGAACCATGAGCTGCTGATCCGCCTGGGGCCGGAGCCGTTGACCGACCTGTTTGACGGCGAGCGGCTGTTCCAGCTGTCCCGTGGACGCTCGATGGCGGTGAAGCCGTTCATCATGGACAACGCGGTGGTGGTGGGGGTGGGCAACATCTACGCGACGGAGGCGCTGTTTGCCGCCGGGATTGATCCGCGTCGGGAAGCCAAGGGCATTTCCCGTGGGCGTTACCTGAAGCTGGCGATCGAGATCAAACGCATCCTGGCGGCGGCCATCGAGCGCGGCGGCACCACGCTGCGGGACTTTATCGGCGGCGACGGGCAGCCGGGGTATTTCCAGCAGGAATTGTTCGTTTATGGCCGTGGTGGCGAGGCGTGCAAGGTCTGTGGGACCGAATTGCGCAGCGTGACGCTGGGACAGCGGGCAAGTGTGTTTTGCCCGCGGTGCCAGAGCTGACAATTTGTGGTGCTGCTGATGGCCTCTTCGCGAGCAAGCCCGCTCCCACATTCGTCCGAGTTCCACCTTTGGAATGCAGTCGAAGGTGGGAGCGGGCTTGCTCGCGAAGGGGTCTAATGAAGCGCCAAGGGACTTAGGCCTTCCCGGTAATCAACCGGTACTTCTCCATCAGTTGCTCTTCCGTCTCCGGATGAGCCTCGTCCAGCGGAATGCAATCCACCGGGCAGACCTGCTGGCACTGGGGTTCGTCGTAGTGGCCGACACACTGGGTGCACAGGTTGGGGTCGATCACGTAGATCTCTTCACCCTGGGAAATGGCAGCGTTCGGGCACTCGGGTTCGCAGACGTCGCAGTTGATGCAATCGTCGGTGATGATCAGGGACATGGAAACTCCTGCCAGGGCTGTCAGCCAAGGCATCTGAAAACGAATGCGCGCAATTGTGCCGCATTGACGCCCGCAGTGCGAGCGGGCGCCGATTGAGCGGTCTTACTTCTTGAAGCGCAGCGTCAGCGCATCCGCCACAGCCGGGTGCACAAACTTGGTGATATCCCCGCCCAACGCCGCGATTTCTCGCACCAATGTCGAGGAAATGAACGAATAACGCTCCGACGGTGTAAGAAACAGGCTTTCCACGTCCGGCGCCAGTTGGCGGTTCATGTTGGCCAGCTGGAATTCGTATTCGAAGTCCGACACCGCTCGCAGGCCGCGCAGGAAGACATTGGCGTTCTGTTCCTTGGCAAAGTGCGCCAGCAGCGTCGAGAAGCCGACCACTTCAACGTTGGGCAGATGCTTGGTGACCTCACGGGCCAGCTCCACGCGCTGTTCCAGGGGAAACAGCGGGTTTTTCTTGGGGCTGGCAGCGACCGCGATAATCACATGGTCGAACAAGCGCGAGGCGCGTTCGACCAGATCGCCATGGCCCTTGGTGATTGGGTCGAAGGTACCTGGGTACAACACTCGGTTCATCGCGTCGTCCTGGCGGAGTCCGTTGGGGAACCGGATGGTATCGCAGCCATCCCGGTCGGCCAAGTCAACTTATTCAGAAGAAAGCACTATAGACACCGCGAATACCCGGTTTTTTCAGGCCGTTTTCAGACGTTCGGCCAATGCTGTCGCCAGTTGCGCGGTCAATCCATACACCGATAGCTGCGGGTTAGCCCCAATGCTGGTAGGGAATAGCGAGCCATCGTGGATCGACAAGTTGCGCAGTTGGTGATGGCGCCCAAGGCTGTCGGCCACCGCGTTTTTCGGTTCTTCACCCATGGCGCAACCGCCCATCACATGCGCGCTGCCGAGCCGCGTGCGATGCAATTCGAGGTTCAGGCCGTCAATCATGCTGCGGGCTTCGGCCAGCGTGTTCACGTAGCGCGCATCCCCGTGCAGCGGCATGACCGACTTGGCGCCGCCGGCAAACTGAATCTCCGCCATGCTGTGGAACGCCCGGCGCAGGCCGTCCCAGGCGTAGGGCGAGACCTGATAATCGAGCACCGGGGTGCCATCGCCGCGCAATTCAACGGTGCCGCCCGGGCTGTCGGGGTGGAAACCGTCGCGCAAGAGGGCAAGCATTGCGTGGGTCTTGGGCAGTTGGCCCATATCCAGCGCGTTCTGCGTGCCGTAGCCGCCAAGCAAGGTACTGGCGAGGCCCGGATGCAGCGGCGGTACTTCGAGCTTGTAGGACATTTTGCCGGTAGTGCCGTCCTGCCATTGGAAGTGGTCGGAATAGATCGACTGCGGCGCCCCGTAGAACGGGTTGATCACCTCGTCGAACAGCCCGGCGGAAAAATTCACCAGGTGCAGAAAGGTCCGTTTGCCCAGGCGCGAGTGGGGGTCGGGTGCATCGGAACGAAGCAGCAGCGCCGGGCTGTTGATGCCGCCGCCGGCCAGTACGTAGTGCTTGGCCTTGACCGTGATTTTGCGGCCTGTCGGTGCCACGCAATACTGATCCATGGCCACACATTCGAGGCTGGTGATGCTGTCACCGCTGAACTTCAGGCGTTCGGCACGGGCCAGGTACAGCAGTTCGCCACCTTTCTCCAGGGTGGACGGAATGGTGGTCACCAGCATCGATTGCTTGGCATTGACCGGGCAACCCATGCCGCAATACCCCAGGTTGAAACAGCCGCGCACATTGCGCGGGATCACGTGCCAGCTGTAGCCGAGCTTTTCGCAGCCTTTGCGGATCACGTCATTGTTGGCGTTCGGCGGCATCGCCCAGGGCGCGATGCCCAGGCGCTGTTCCATTTTTTCAAACCAGGGCGCCATCTCGGCGCTGCTGTGGCCCTTGACCGCGTACTCGCTGGCCCAATGGGCGAGGGTCGGGTCCGGGGTGCGGAAACTGGAGGTCCAGTTGATCAGCGTGGTGCCGCCGACCGCGCGGCCCTGCAGGATGGTGATGGCGCCGTCCTTGCTCATGCGGCCAATGCCTTCCTGGTACAGGGTGGCGTAGGCCTCGTCCTCCAGCAGCTTGAAGTCGTTGCTGGTTTTCAGCGGGCCTTCTTCGATCAACAGCACCTTGTAGCCGGCGGCGCTGAGGATTTCGGCGGTGGTGCCGCCGCCGGCGCCGCTGCCGATGATTGCGACGTCAGCTTCCAGGGTCAGGTCCTGGTCGAGGGCGGCGCCATTGTGGGTTTTCCAGCCGCGGGCCATGCCATCGCGGAACAGATCAGGTACGGGCATCAGGGTCGTCTCTTGTTTTTATCGGGATGCGAATCAGATTTTCGGTGGGCCGGGGTAGCCGCAATGCGCCCAGGACTCGGGGCGGAAATACCAGGCCATGATCACCAGTTTGAGCAACGAGCACTGGCCCATGCGCAGCAGGTTCAGGTAGCTGTTTTCCCAGCGGTGCAGGAAGTTGCGGATCTGCTCGGCGCTGGCGTTTTCCCAACTGCCCCACACGCCGGTCAGCGGTCCACGGGTGACCGCCATGCCCAGTACGTCGAACAGTTGCTGGGTCAGCTTGAACATCTCGGGCGAGAGGTGTTGCAGGCTGAAATCGAGTTTTTTCAGGGTGTCGTCGATGCCGGCCACCACCACCTCGGCGCTGGCCACGCCCTCCAGCAGCACCGGGATCACTGCCCGCAAAAACGGCAGGTCACTGCTGCGCAACATCGCAAAGCCGCTGGCCGGGGTGCTGCTGGAGCAGCCGCTGAGGCTGGCGCCCAGCCCGGCGGTGGCCAGGAAGGCGCTGGCGCACAGGCCGAGTTTCAAGACGCCGCGCCGTGACAGCGCGGGTGATTCAGTCAGGCTAGGGTTCATTCTTATTGTTATCCCGGTGATGGGTGTGTTAGCGGACGAATAGCTTCTGGATCAACTTCTGGATGGATTTGCCATAGGGCGGGTAAATCAGCTTGGCGGCGTTCAGGCGTTGCTTGATCAACACACCCTTGGCCTTGCTGAAGGTCAGGAAGCCTTCATGGCCGTGGTAGTGGCCCATGCCCGACGGGCCGATGCCGCCGAAGGGCATGTCGTCCTGGGCCACGTGCAGCAAGGTATCGTTCAGGCACACGCCGCCGGAATGGGTCTCGTGCAGTACGCGGTCCTGTTCAGCCTTGTTGTAGCCGAAGTAATACAGCGCCAATGGGCGAGGGCGCTGATTGATGTAGGCGAAGGCCTGGTCGAGACCGCGATACGGCACGATCGGCAGCACCGGGCCGAAGATTTCCTCCTGCATCACCGTCATGTCGTCGCTGACATTCAGCAGCAGGCTGTGGGCCATGCGCCGGTCCTGGCCCTGGTCGTACAGCGGGACCAGGGTGGCCCCCTTGTCGGTGGCGTCTTTCACGTAGCCGTTGAGCCGGGCCAGTTGTCGTTCGTTGATGATGGCGGTGTAGTCCGGGTTGTCGGCCAGGGTCGGGTAAAACCCGCGAACCGCCTTGCTGTAGGCCTCGACGAAACCGTCCACACGGTCTTCCGGCACCAGCACGTAGTCCGGTGCCACGCAGGTTTGCCCGGCATTCAGCGCCTTGCCGAAGGCGATGCGTTCGGCGGCGTCCTTGAGCGGCACGTCGGCGGAAACAATCGCCGGTGACTTGCCGCCCAGTTCCAGGGTGACCGGTGTCAGGTGTTCGGCCGCCGCGCGCATCACGTGCTTGCCGATGCTGGTGGCCCCGGTGAACAACAGGTGATCGAAGCGCAACTTGGAAAACGCCATGCCGACTTCCGCTTCGCCGAGCACTACGCACACCAGGTCTTCGGGGAAGATCTTCGCCAGCAGCGCCTTGAGCAACTGGCCGGT
This sequence comes from Pseudomonas sp. MWU16-30323, assembly GCF_020515595.1. NCBI lineage: Bacteria > Pseudomonadati > Pseudomonadota > Gammaproteobacteria > Pseudomonadales > Pseudomonadaceae > Pseudomonas > Pseudomonas sp. MWU16-30323. The sequence goes on along the minus strand of NZ_JAIWYM010000002.1, from coordinate 275,857 downwards.
GGCGGGGGTGGATTCGCTGAGCTTGAGCATCACCCGGTTGCCGGCCGCCAACGCGCCCACCAGCGGGCCGATGGCCAGGTACAACGGGTAGTTCCAAGGTACGATCACCCCGACCACGCCCAGCGGTTGATAGATAACCTTGGCCGACGCGGGCTGGAAGGCGATGCCCACAGCGCGGCGGGAAGGTTTCATCCAGCCCTTGAGGTGTTTGCTGGCGTAGTGAATGCCATGCAGGCTGGGCATCAATTCGGCGAACAGGGTTTCGTCGGCGCTGCGGTGGCTGAAATCACTGCTGATGGCGTTGATCAGCGCCTGGCGCTCATCGCTCAGCAGGTCGCGCAAGGCCTTGAGCCATTGCTGACGCTGGGCAGCGGGCGGCATCGGGTTGGCCGCGTAGGCCCGGCGTTGAGCGTCGAACAGGTCCTGGAGCTGGTCCAGCGCCTGGGAATCTTGCAGGTAGGCAACGTTGGCAGACATGGCGAAGTTCCCGGTTGTTATTGGAATGCTTCATTTATTAGAGTCATTACTCTAAATTGTCAAATAACATTGCACGTACGTGCCGATTTATCCGGACAAGGATAGTCCGTAAGATGCCGCCATCACGGGTCTAGAAGTTGATTTCCCATGGCACCACGAGTAAAGACCAGCGAGCGCATTGTGCAAACCAGCCTGGAGCTGTTTAACCAGCAGGGCGAGCGCAGTGTCAGCACCAACCATATCGCTGCCCATATGGAAATTTCCCCGGGCAACCTGTACTACCACTTCCCCAACAAGCAGGCGATTATCGCGGTGCTGTTTCGTGAGTACGAAGCGTTGGTGGACAGTTTCCTGCGCCCGCCCCAGGGCCGCGCGGTGACCGTGGAAGACAAGCGCTTCTACCTGCAGGCGGTGCTCGCCGGCATGTGGCGCTACCGCTTTTTGCACCGTGACCTCGAACACCTGCTGGAAAGCGACCCGGAGCTGGCTACTGGCTACCGGCGGTTTTCCCAGCGCTGCCTGATCCAGGGCGCAGCCATCTACCAGGGTTTTGTCGATGCCGGCATCCTGAACATGGACCCGGTACAAACCGAAGCCCTGACCCTCAATGCCTGGATCATCCTCACCTCGTGGGTGCGCTTCCTGTGCACCACCAATGAAAAGTCCGCGCACCTGAGCGCGGAGGCCATCAAGCGCGGTGTGTACCAGGTGCTGGTGCTGGAAGCCGGGTTTATCACCCCAAAAGCCAAGGACGCGGTGGATGCGCTGTTCAAAGAGTTTTACGTGCCGTTGAATCAGGCGCTGGAAGAAGTGAAGTAGGATGTTTCCCGAACGCTAACCTAGCCACAGGAGTCAGTCATGCCGCTTGCCCAACTGATCAGCCCCCAGCAACTGGCCGAGCGCCAGCAGTCCGGCGGGTTGGTGATCCTCGATTGCCGCTTTGCTCTGGAAGACCCGGATTACGGCCTGTGCAGCTACGCCGAAGGGCATATCGAAGGGGCGCAGTATGCCGATCTGGAACGCCACCTCAGCGGGCCGGTAACCAAGGGCGTGACCGGCCGCCATCCGTTGCCGGCGCCGGATGCGTTTATCCGGCAACTGCGGGCATGGGGCGTTAACGCCGACAGCGATATCGTTTTGTATGACGACGGCCCCGGTGCCTACGCCGCCCGCGCCTGGTGGCTGCTGGCCTGGCTGGGCAAGCGCGACGGCGTATTTATCCTCGATGGCGGCCTGAAAGCCTGGCACGCAGCGGGCTTCCCGTTGAGTCTGGATGCCCCGGCGATCGAGCCCGGCACCTTCAGCGGCTCGCCGGACAACCACCTGCAACTGGATGCCGAACACCTGCAAAAACGCCTCGGCCAACCCGGCCTGACCCTGATCGACGCCCGCGCCCAGCCGCGCTTTCGTGGTGAAGTGGAGCCGATCGATCCGGTTGCCGGGCATATTCCCGGTGCGCAATGTGCGGCGTTCAATGAAAACCTGGGCAGCGACGGCCGTTTCCTGCCGGCGGACCAGCTCAAGCAACGCTTCGCCGCCAAGCTGCAAGACCGCTCGCCGGATGACCTGGTGGCTTACTGCGGCTCCGGTGTGACTGCCTGTCACAACCTGTTTGCGCTGTGCCTGGCGGGTTACCCGTTGGGCAAGTTGTACGCGGGGTCGTGGAGCGAGTGGATCACTGATCCAAAGCGGGAAGTTGCAACAGGCGACTGAGGTTTACCAGACCTGGTCTGATCCAAAGTGTGGGAGCTCCCACATTTTTATCGGCGTTGTGCCAGCAGCCACTCCGGGATTCGTCGTTCCAGGTAGTAAGTTGGCTGTTTCAGTGAACCATCGACAAACCCCACATGCCCGCCCTTGGCCAGCAGTTCGAACTCGGTGCAGTCCGACAGTTCGCTGGCCTCGGGCAGGCTGTGGGCGAACACGAACGGGTCGTCCGCGGCCTGGATGATCAGGGTTGGTGTGCGAATGCCCCCGAGGTAATAGCGGCTGGAGGCGCGGCGGTAGTAGTCCTCGGCACTGAGGAACCCGTGCAGCGGCGCGGTGACGCGGCCGTCAAAGTCCCAGAATGTGCGCATCTTCTCCAGCGAGCCCAAGTCGGCCAGGGTTTTCAGGCCAGCCTCGTGGCCTTCCTTTAGAAAACGGCTTTGTTTGACGCGGATATAGGCCAGCATTTCGCGCATGAAGTGCTTTTGATAAACCCGTGAAAAGCCCAGGCCGATGCGATCTGCACACTGATCCAGGCGAAATGGCACCGACACGGCGGCCGCGCCTTGCAGCCCGGAGGCTTCGCCGGTTTCACCCAAGTGCTTGAGCAGCACATTGCCGCCCAACGAATAACCCACCGCATACAGCGGCGCCAACGGGCGCTTGGCCCGCAAGTGAGCGATGGTTTCGGCCAGGTCTTCACTGACGCCGGAATGGTAGCTGCGGGCGAGCAGGTTGGGTTCGCCGGAACAGCCACGCCAGTTCAGTGCCACGCTGGCCCAGCCTTGGGTTGCGAGGGCTTTTTGCAGGCCGGCTACATAGGGCGAGTTGGACGAGCCGGTCAGCCCGTGCAGCACCAGCACCAACGGGGTGGTTGCGTCATGGGGGCCGTGCCAGTCGAGGTCGAGAAAGTCCCCGTCTGCCAGCCACAGCCGTTCGCGCTGGCGTTCGATGTGGGTGGTTTTGCGCCACAGCGGTCCCCACAACGTTTGCAGGTGCGGGTTGCCGAGGCCGAAGGCGGGGGTAAAGCGGTCGGACGTTTTTGACACGATGGTTCTCGCGGCAGGTGGCAGAGCGGGTGAGCAACCTGTGGCGAGGGAGCTTGCCGTGGCGAGGGAGCTTGCCGTGGCGAGGGAGCTTGCTCCCGCTGGGCCGCGAAGCGGCCCTGAAAACTGACCCCTCAATCTCTCAGAAAACTCGGTCGCCTGCTTTGGGGCTGCTGCGCAGCCCAGCGGGAGCAAGCTCCCTCGCCACAGCAAGCTCCCTCACCACAGGGTTAGCTTTGTGTCGTACGTTGCCACAACGCGTAATACACCCGCCCGGATTTCTGCTCGCGGTGCAGGCGCCAGGTGCCCGGCAGGCCGAGTGTGGACGGTGCCGTTTCGCTTTCAGTGTAGATCCAGGCATCCGGCGCCAACCACTGACGCTCTTCCAGCAGCGCACATACAGTCGGCAGCAGGTTCTGGTTAAACGGCGGATCGAGGAAGACTACGTCAAACTCACGGGCTTCCTGGGTTTCCAGGTAGCGCAACGCATCAGCCGTCTGCACTTGCCCGGTGGTGCAACGCAGCGTGCCCAGGTGTTCCTTGAGGCTGGCGACCGCCACATTGCTGGCATCCAGCGCCTGGCCCAGCGCCGCGCCACGGGACAGCGACTCCAGGAACAACGCGCCGCTGCCCGCGAACGGGTCCAGCACCTTGGCCCCGGCGATATACGGCGCGAGCCAGTTGAACAGGGTTTCACGCACGCGGTCGGGCGTCGGGCGCAGGCCCACGACGTCAGGGAAGCTCAGCTTACGGCTGCCCCATTCTCCACCGATGATGCGCAGTTGGCCCACACCGTTGTGAACGTTGTGGACGGGTTTCTTGGGACGGGATGGACGGGCCATTAATGCTCCGGAACCCCGAGCGGCTGCTCGGCGGGTTTATCTGTGGGGGGCGGTAGTGGCTTTTGCGCAATCGTCGGGCCGGCGGTCACGATGACCAGCTTGTCGGCACTCAAATGTTTGTTCAAAGCAGCTTTGACCTGATCAACGGTCAGCGCCTGGGATTGTTTCATGAAATCTTCCAGGTAGCTCAGCGGCAGGTTGTAGAAACCCATGGCGCCCAGCTGCCCGACGATATCGGCGTTGCTCGCGGTGGACAGCGGGAAGCTGCCGGCCAGTTCGCGCTTGGCGTCATCGAGTTCTTTTTGCGTCGGGCCGGTCTTCAGGTAATCGGCCAGCACGTCCTGCACCAGTTTCAAGGTGCCAGCGCTCATTTCGGCGCGGGTTTGCAGGTTGATCATGAACGGGCCGCGCACCTGCATCGGTGAGAAACCGGAGTATACGCCGTAGGTCAGGCCGCGCTTCTCGCGCACTTCGCTCATCAAACGGGTGCCGAAACCACCGCCGCCGAGGATCTGGTTGCCCAGGGACAGCGCGGCGTAGTCCGGGTCGGCACGGTCGATACCCAGTTGTGCCAGCAGCAGGGTTGTCTGCTTGGACGGGAACTCGATGTGTGTGGTGCCAGCCTTGGGCTCCACAGGTTGGGCGATCTTCGCCAGCGCCGGGCCTTTAGGCAGTGAAGCGGAGACCTTGGCAGTCATGGCTTCGGCTTCGGCGCGGGTCAGATCGCCGACTACAGAAATCACCGCGTTGCCGGCGGCGTAGGCCTTGGCGTGGAAGTCCTTCAACTGCGCGAGGGTGACCTTCGGCACGCTCTCGGCGTTGCCTTCGCTTGGATGGGCGTAAGGGTGGTCGCCATAGAGCTGCTTGAACAGCTCGATGCTCGCCAGTTTGCCGGGGTTCTGCTTCTGGTATTCAAAGCCGGCCAGCAGCTGGTTCTTGATCCGCGCCAGGGAGTCGGCCGGGAAGGTCGGCTTGCCGATCACGTCGTCAAACAGCGACAGGGCGGCATCACGCTTGTCGCTGGCGCTCAGGCTGCGCAGGGAAACCAGCGCCATGTCGCGGTAGGCACCGTTGCTGAAGTCGGCACCCAAGCCGTCGAAACCGGCGGCAATCTGGCTGACGTCCTTGCCTGGCACGCCTTCGTTGAGCATTGCGTTGGTCAACAGCGCCAGGCCCGGTGTGTCGCCGTCCTGGCTGCTGCCGGCGGCGAACAGGATGCGCATGTCGAACATCGGCAGTTCATGGGCTTCGACGAACAGCACCTTGGCGCCTTCGGCGGTGGTCCAGGTTTGTACGTCGAGCTTGCGGTTGGTCGGTGCCTTGTTGTCCAGCTCGGCCAGGGATTGCAGCGTGTTGGCCGACTTGGCCTGCTCCAGCGCCTGGCTGGCGACGGATTCGCTCGGGCGCAGGAAATACACCGCGCACGCGGCAGCCAACGTGACCACGATCAAACCGGGCAGCACCAGACGGTTGTTTTTACGTTCACTCATGAGCGGTCTCCTCAGGCAAGACATGGGCGACGCTGAGACGTTCGCGGGTGAAATAGGTGCGTGCAGCTTTCTGGATATCTTCGGCGGTGACGCTTTGCAGCTCGGCCAGTTCGGTGTCCATGAGTTTCCAGGACAGGCCGACGGTCTCCAGGGAGCCGATGGCAGTGGCCTGGCTGGTGATCGAGTCGCGCTGGTAAACCACTCCGGCGATGACTTGGGCGCGGATACGCTCCAGTTCTTCTGCGCTCGGTGGCTTGGCCTTCAGTTCATCCAGCAGGCGCCACAGGCCGGCTTCAGCCTGGGCCACGGTCTTTTTCTTCTGCAGGTTCGGGGTGGCGGTCAGGGTGAACAGGCTGTCACCGCGGGTGTAGGCGTCGTAGCTCGACGAGCCGCCGGACACCAGCTCTTCGCCGCGCTCCAGTTGCGTCGAGATGCGTGCGCTGTAGCCGCCGTCCAGCAGGGCTGAAATCAGGCGCAAGGCGTTGACCGAACGCTTGTCTTCAGCGGTAGCGAGGCTCGGCACGTTGAATCCGAGGATCACGCTCGGCAGTTTGGTCTGTACGTGCAGGGTCAGCAGGCGTTCGCCGGGCTCGGCCAGTTCCAGCGGGATTTTCGCCGGTGGCACGTCGCGCTTGGGGATCGGGCCGAAGTAGCGTTGGGCCAGGGTCTTGACCTCATCCGGGGTCACGTCGCCCACCACTACCAGGGTGGCGTTGTTCGGCACGTACCAGGATTGGTACCAGTGGCGCAGTTCTTCAACCTTCATGCGGTCCAGGTCGGCCATCCAGCCAATGGTCGGCGTGTGGTAGCCGCTGGCGGGGTAGGCCATGGCCTTGAAGCGCTCGTAGGCCTTGGACATCGGGTTGTCGTCGGTGCGCATCCGGCGCTCTTCCTTGATCACCTCGATCTCGCGGCTGAACTCGTCGGCCGGCAGGCGCAGGCTGGCCATGCGGTCGGCTTCCAGTTCGAAGGCAACGCCCAGGCGGTCACGGGCCAGCACTTGGTAGTAAGCGGTGTAGTCGTCGCTGGTGAAGGCGTTTTCCTCGGCGCCCAGGTCACGCAGGATCAGCGAGGCTTCGCCGGGGCCGACCTTGGCGCTGCCCTTGAACATCATGTGCTCCAGGGCGTGGGACAAACCGGTCTGGCCCGGGGTTTCATAGCTGGAGCCAACCTTGTACCAGACCTGGGAAACCACCACCGGGGCGCGATGGTCTTCGCGCACGACGACCTTGAGGCCGTTGTCGAGGGTGAATTCGTGGGTGGGTTGTGGGTCGGCAGCCAAAGCTGAAAGGGGCAGACAAACTGTGCTGAGCAGCAGGCCTGCGGCGCGGCGGGCTAGAGCATTCATTCGTTTTTAAACCTGTTGAGCTGCCCGCTTGGTCTTAGCGTCGGCGGGCGAGGAGGTGCTAGGATACTGATCCGACCTAGGGACGGCCACTACGGCTGTCTTGTTGAGGCCTTATTTAGGCCTTACAAAATGTTGCGCATGAACGAGCTGGCTAAAAAACAGTCTGTTACGCATCGAATTTTATTTACCGACGTGCCCCCTGGCGCGTCGCTACCTTGAGATAGCCGTCTCCATGTTTGGTTCCAACGACGACAAGAAGACCCCAGCTGCGGCTGGCGAGAAAAAAGGCCTGTTCGGATGGCTGCGCAAAAAGCCGCAGGAAACCGTCGTCGAACAGCCACAGGTTCAAGCAGAACCGATCCCTGAATCCCCAGTAGAAGCCGAACGGGTTGCCGAAACCCCGGCCCCGGTGGTGTTGCCGATGGCCGAGCCGGTGTTGCAGCCGGTGGTTGAGGCAGAGCCAGAGCCAGAAGCCGAGCCTGAGCACAAACCGTGGCTGGTGTTGCCGGTGGCGGAAGAGCCCGTGGCACTGGTTGAAGACGAGCAGGCCGCGCATGTGACGCCGCCGATTCCGGCCCTCGTGGAGCCTGCGCCGGTTGTGGTCGAAGCGCCGCCAGTGATTGAGGTGCCTGCACCGGTTGTCGCCGAGCCTGCTCCGGTCGCAGTCGCCGCGCCAGCCATCATCGAAGAGCCTGCTGCTCCTGTCGAAACCAGCAAGACCGGCTTCTTTGCCCGCCTCAAGCAAGGCCTGAGCAAGACCAGCGCCAGCATCGGCGAAGGCATGGCCAGCCTGTTCCTCGGCAAAAAGACCATCGATGACGAGCTGCTGGAAGACATCGAAACCCGTCTGCTGACGGCCGACGTGGGTGTCGAAGCCACCGCCGTGATCATCCAGAGCCTGACCCAGAAGGTCGCGCGCAAGCAGCTGACCGACGCCGATGCGCTCTACAAGTCGCTGCAGGCCGAGTTGGCCAACATGCTCAAGCCGGTGGAAGCACCGCTGGTCATCGATACGCAGAAAAAGCCATTTGTGATCCTCGTGGTCGGCGTCAACGGCGCCGGCAAGACCACCACCATCGGCAAGCTGGCGAAGAAGCTGCAACTGGAAGGCAAGAAAGTCATGCTCGCCGCCGGTGACACCTTCCGTGCCGCGGCCGTGGAGCAGTTGCAGGTCTGGGGCGAGCGCAACAAGATCCCGGTCATCGCCCAGCACACCGGCGCCGATTCGGCTTCGGTGATCTTCGATGCGGTGCAGGCTGCCAAGGCCCGCAACATTGACGTGCTGATCGCCGATACCGCCGGTCGCCTGCACACCAAAGACAACCTGATGGAAGAATTGAAGAAAGTTCGCCGCGTGATCGGCAAGCTCGACGCCGACGCCCCCCACGAGGTGTTGCTGGTGCTGGACGCCGGTACTGGTCAGAACGCCATCAGCCAGGCCAAACAATTCCACCAGACGGTCCAACTGACCGGCCTGGCATTGACTAAGCTCGACGGCACGGCCAAAGGCGGTGTGATCTTCGCCCTGGCCAAGCAGTTCGGGTTGCCGATTCGTTATATCGGCGTCGGTGAAGGCATCGACGACCTGCGCACTTTTGAAGCCGAACCCTTTGTACAGGCGCTGTTTGCCGAGCGGGAGCGTTCATGATTCGTTTCGAACAGGTCGGTAAACGCTACGCCAACGGGCATGTCGGCTTGCATGAGCTGAGTTTCCGGGTGCGTCGCGGCGAATTCTTGTTTGTGACCGGCCATTCGGGTGCCGGTAAAAGTACCTTGCTGCGCCTGCTGCTGGCCATGGAACGCCCCACCACCGGCAAATTGCTGCTGGCGGGCCAGGACCTGGCCACCATCAGCAACGCACAGATTCCATTCCTGCGCCGGCAAATCGGCGTGGTGTTCCAGAATCACCAGTTGCTGTTCGATCGCACGGTGTTCAACAACATCGCCTTGCCGTTGCAGATTCTCGGGCTGTCCAAGGCCGAAATCATCAAGCGCGTGGATTCGGCCCTGGAGCGCGTCGCGCTCTCGGACAAGACCGACCTGTACCCGGGCGACCTGTCCACCGGCCAGCAACAGCGCGTCGGCATCGCCCGCGCCATCGTCCATCGCCCGGCCTTGCTGTTGGCGGACGAACCTACCGGTAACCTCGACCCGCGCCTGGCCGCCGAAATCATGGGGGTGTTCGAAGACATCAACCGCCTGGGCACCAGCGTGCTGATCGCCAGTCACGACCTGGCGCTGATCGCCCGCATGCGTCACCGCATGCTGACCCTGCAGCGCGGCCGCCTGATTGGCGACGGGGAGGCTGGGGTATGAGTGCGACACGCAGCCCTAAGGTTTCCGAACGCGTCGCGCCCAAAGCGGCCGACCCGCAACCTCAGAAAAAGAAACGCGACGAAGACGACGGCCCGGACTTCGGCACCCTGGTGCATGCCTGGATCGAAAGTCACCGTGCCAGCCTGGTCGACAGCCTGCGTCGCCTGGGCAAACAGCCGATCGGCAGCTTCTTTACCTGCCTGGTCATGGCCGTGGCCTTGAGCCTGCCGATGGGGTTGTCGCTGCTGCTCAACAACGTCGAGCGCCTTGGCGGCTCATGGCAGCGGGCGGCGCAGATTTCTCTGTACCTGAACCTGGATGCCAGCACCAAGGACGGCGAGTCCCTGCGCGACGAGATCAAAGAGCTTCCAGGTGTGGCCGAGGCTGAATACATCAGCCGCGACCAGGCCCTGGAAGAGTTCCAGCAACAGTCCGGCCTGGGCGAGGCGCTCAAGGAGTTGCCGCAGAACCCGCTGCCGGGCGTGGTGCTGGTTACCCCGAACGAAGTCGACAAGACGACCCTGGAAGCCCTGCGACAAAAACTCGCAGAGCTGCCGAAGGTGCAGCAGGCCCAACTTGATCTAGTCTGGGTAGAGCGGTTGGCGGCAATTCTCAAGCTGGGCGACCGGTTTGTGTTCGGCCTGACGGTGTTGCTGGTGTCTGCATTACTTTTGGTGATAGGCAATACCATTCGTCTTCATATCGAAAACCGCCGCACCGAGATAGAAGTGATTAAACTCGTCGGCGGCACGGACAGCTATGTGCGTCGTCCTTTTCTGTACATGGGCGCGCTTTATGGCTTCGGTGCGGGGATTTTGTCCTGGGGCGTACTGGCTTTTGGCTTGAACTGGCTGAACGACGCAGTGGTAGGGCTCGCCGGTTTGTACGGCAGTGATTTCGCCCTGGCCGGCGTGCCGGCAGCCGATGGTCTGTCATTGTTGCTTGGGGCAGTGCTCTTGGGGTATATCGGTGCGTGGATTGCGGTCGCACGGCATTTACGTGAGCTGGCACCGAAGTAGTTAATGTCAGGGTAATGTGGTTTCGTTTGTATTGACCGTATCAGTGGTTTAGGGAACTTGTACTACGGTTCCCGGTCAATTTTCGCAGTGCTGAACTGCACGAGTTATGTGAGTCGGAGGTTTTTTCGTATGACCACTTCTTTGCAACCTGCTTATGCCTTGGTCCCGGGTGCGAACCTGGAGGCCTATGTGCACACGGTCAACAGCATTCCATTGCTGACGCCCGAGCAGGAGCGTGAACTGGCCGAGAGTCTCTACTATGAGCAGGATTTGGGGGCGGCTCGGCAGATGGTGCTCGCCCACCTGCGTTTTGTCGTACATATCGCCCGTAGCTATTCCGGCTACGGCCTGGCCCAGGCTGACCTGATTCAGGAAGGCAACGTTGGCCTGATGAAAGCGGTAAAGCGCTTCAACCCGGAAATGGGTGTGCGCCTGGTGTCGTTTGCTGTGCACTGGATCAAGGCGGAAATTCACGAATTCATCCTGCGCAACTGGCGCATCGTGAAAGTCGCGACCACCAAGGCCCAGCGCAAACTGTTCTTCAACCTGCGCAGCCAGAAGAAACGCCTGGCTTGGCTGAACAACGAAGAAGTGCATCGCGTGGCCGAAAGCCTTGGCGTAGAGCCACGTGAAGTGCGTGAGATGGAAAGTCGCCTGACCGGCCATGACATGGCCTTCGACCCGGCCGCCGAAGCGGACGACGACAGCGCCTTCCAATCGCCGGCCAACTACCTGGAAGACCACCGGTACGACCCGGCGCGTCAACTGGAAGACGCTGACTGGAGCGACAACTCCAACCACAACCTGCACGAAGCGCTGGAAGTGCTGGACGACCGCAGCCGTGACATCCTCTACCAGCGCTGGCTGGCAGAAGAAAAAGCCACGCTGCACGACCTGGCGCAGAAGTACAACGTGTCGGCCGAGCGGATTCGCCAGCTCGAGAAGAGTGCGATGAACAAGCTGAAACTGTCGATCGCCGCCTGACACAGGTAGCCAGGACAGCGCGATCGAAATGTGGGAGCGGGCTTGCTCGCGAAGGCGGTGGATCAGTCACCTGAGGTATTGACTGGCACACCGCTTTCGCGAGCAAGCCCGCTCCCACTTTTGTTTTGTGGGGTGTCAGTCCGCCCAAGGCGCCTTGCGCGAATTGTTCAGCTCATTCAAATAGCTGTCACCACCCAACTGGCTCATCTGCTGCCGAATCCAGGCAGCCCGTCGCGCCACATACGATGTTGGATGGCTGGCGCTCCACACCCGTGGGTTAGGCAGCACCGCCGCCAGGTAGCTGGCCTGCTGGCGGGTCAGCGCCTTGGCACTCACCCCAAAATGATGCCGCGCCGCCGCTTCGGCGCCGAACACGCCTTCATCCCATTCCACGCTGTTGAGGTAGACCTCAAGAATTCGCTGCTTGGGCCAGAGAATCTCGATCAGCCCGGTAAACCAGGCTTCCAGGCCCTTGCGGAAATAGCTGCGACCGGCCCATAAAAACAGGTTCTTCGACACCTGCTGGCTCAAAGTGCTGGCGCCGCGAATCGAACCGCCGCGCTCGTTATGCAGCAACGCCGCCTGGATCGCGTCGAAGTCAAAACCCCAATGCTGCGGGAAGCGCTGGTCTTCGCCCGCCATCACCGCCACTTTAAGCTCGTCGGAGATCTGATCCCACGGCACCCAGGTGCGCTGTACGTCAATCGGCTCGCCGTCGACCCAGGATTCGACCTTGCGCTCAACCATCAGCGCAGTTCCCGGTGGCGGCACGAAACGGAACAGCAGCACCAGCAGCACGCTGCCGATGGCAAACCACTTGAGGACTTTGAGAAAACGCTTGAAGAGGAGACGCAGCATAGAGATGGCTTGGCCGAACCCGTTGAGCGGGCCATTATACAGACCCTGCCCACTGAGTCTGACTGGAGTTCCTCATGTTGCGTGGCTTTCTGATGCTGGCTGCCTTTTTCGGTTTCACCGGCGTTGCCCTGGGCGCGTTTGCCGCCCATGGCCTGAAAAATCGCCTGAGCGCCGAGTACCTGGCGATTTTCCACACCGGCGTGACCTACCAACTGGTGCACACCCTGGCGCTCTTCGGCGTGGCATTGCTGGCGGTGCACATTCCCGGTCGACTGGTCACCTGGGCGGGCATTTCGTTCACCGTGGGCATCCTGCTGTTCTCCGGCAGCCTGTATGTGCTGACCATGACCGGCATCAGCAAGCTCGGCATCATCACCCCGTTTGGTGGCCTGGCGTTCCTGCTGGGCTGGTTCTTCCTCGGTTTGGCGGCGTGGCGTCTACAGGCCGCCTGACCAAGGGGCTTGGGCCAGCAACGCCAATCACGCTAGAATGCTGGCCCCTAAAAACGATGGCGGCCCGTGGCATGCGCATTCAGTTGAACGGCGAATCCTTTGAACTGCCCGACGGTGAAACCGTTTCGGCCCTGCTGACCCGTCTGGATTTGACCGGTCGTCGCGTCGCAGTGGAGCTCAACCAGGATATCGTCCCGCGTAGCCAGCACGCCGAGACCGCGCTCACCGAAGGTGACCAGGTCGAAGTGGTCCACGCCATCGGCGGCGGCTAGCCGCCCGGCGCTCAAGAGCGCCAACCCGTATTCTGCAGAACCTCACCCCAACTCGAGGATTTCCCATGACCATCGTTCGTAGCGACAAGCCTTTCGTCCTGGCCGGTCGTACCTTCCAGTCGCGTCTGCTGGTCGGCACCGGCAAGTACCGCGACATGGAAGAAACCCGCCTGGCCATCGAAGCCTCGGGTGCCGAGATCGTCACTTTCGCCGTGCGCCGCACCAACCTCGGCCAGATCGAGGGCGAGCCGAACCTGCTCGACGTGCTGTCGCCGGATCGCTACACCTTCTTGCCGAACACCGCCGGTTGCTACGACGCCATCGAAGCCGTGCGCACCTGCCGCCTGGCCCGTGAGCTGCTCGACGGCCACAACCTGGTGAAGCTGGAAGTGCTGGCCGACCAGAAAACCCTGTTCCCCAACGTGATCGAAACCCTCAAGGCCGCCGAAACCCTGGTCAAGGAAGGCTTCGACGTGATGGTTTACACCAGCGATGACCCGATCATCGCCCGCCAACTGGCCGAAATCGGCTGCATCGCCGTGATGCCGCTGGCCGGTCTGATCGGTTCCGGCCTCGGTATCTGCAATCCGTACAACCTGCAGATCATCCTCGAAGAAGCCAAGATCCCGGTGCTGGTGGATGCGGGCGTGGGCACTGCCTCCGACGCCACCATCGCCATGGAACTGGGTTGCGATGCGGTGCTGATGAACTCGGCCATCGCCCATGCCCAGCAACCGGTCATGATGGCCGAAGCCATGCAACACGCAATCGTCGCCGGCCGCCTGGCGTACCTCGCCGGGCGCATGCCGAAGAAACTTTACGCCAGCGCCTCCTCGCCGCTGGATGGTCTGATCAAGTAAGAGCCATTGATGACTGAATCAAACGAAACGCCGAACACCCTGGAAGAAGGCGACGAGTCCAAGCACCGCCGCATCAAGAGTTTTGTGATGCGCGCCGGTCGCATGACCGAAGGCCAGCAAAAAGGCCTGGAGCAGGGCACGCCACTGTTCGTCCTGCCGTTGGTGGACGCGCCGGTGGATTACGACCAGGTGTTCGGCCGCTCGGCGCCACGCTCCCTGGAAATCGGCTTCGGCATGGGTCATTCCCTGCTGGAAATGGCTGCAGCTTCGCCGGAGCAGGACTTTATCGGGGTTGAAGTACACCGTCCGGGTGTTGGTGCGCTGCTGAACGGCGTGTTGACTCAGGGCCTGACCAACCTGCGGGTCTACGACTGCGACGCGATCGAAGTGCTCAACCGCTGCATTGCCGACAACAGCCTCGACCGCTTGATGCTGTTCTTCCCGGACCCCTGGCACAAGAGCCGCCACCACAAGCGCCGCATCGTCCAGGCTTCCTTCGCGGAACTGGTGCGCAGCAAGCTGAAAGTGGGCGGCATCCTGCACATGGCCACCGACTGGGAGCCGTATGCCGAATACATGCTGGAAGTGATGAACGTCGCCCCTGGCTACCGCAACCTGGCGGAAGACGGCAAATGCGTCCCGCGCCCGGCCGAACGGCCGATCACCAAGTTCGAACGTCGCGGCGAGCGACTCGGGCATGGGGTTTGGGATTTGAAGTTCGAGAAAGTGGACTGATTAGCTAGAAGCCAATAACGCAATCAACTGTGGGAGCTGGCTTGCCTGCGATCGCATCACCTCGGTATCACTGATACACCGAGGTGTCTGCATCGCAGGCAAGCCAGCTCCCACAGTTTGTTTTGTGTGGGGCTTGAGTCAGCGGCGATCCGCCACCACCCCAATCAACACCAGCACCACCAACAACACCGGTGCCAGGCTGTAGTTGTTGAACTGGCTCAACCCGCGAACAATCCACGGCGTGGCATAAATCAGCGCAGCACCGCTGCCGATCATGCACACCAGCGCCATCAGCGGTACGCGCAACGCGCCCGCGATGCTGCCCAGTCGTGCTTCGACCCAGCCCTTGATGTCGGCGCCAAACAGCACCAGCAGGCAGCCTACCAACGCCAGGGAGATTTCCGACAGGTTGCTACGGCTCCAGCGGGATACGGTGGCGAGCAGGTCGAGTACCAGGTCCATTCGATTTCCTTAAGAGCAATCAGCTCAAAAACTTCTGCAGCAGGTCATTGAGAAAGAGTTGCCCGCGGTCGGTGGCCGCCAGGCGTGACGGTTCGACCTGCATTAAGCCACTTTGTTCTGCCTCGCGGCGGGCTTCATCGAGGCTCGCCAGCTCAAGGCCGGTGCGCTCGGCATAAAGCCTGGCTTCGACGCCGTCGGTGAGGCGCAGGGCGTTCATCAGGAACTCGAACGGTAACTCTTCGTTGGTCAGTTCTTTCGCGCCGGCCTGGTAGTTCTTCGCCGGGTTGAGGTAGTCCTTCGGCGCCCGGGTTTTCCAGGTGCGCACGATGCGCCCGTCTGGATGGCTGAGTTTGCCGTGGGCACCGGCGCCGATGCCGATAAAGTCGCCAAAGCTCCAGTAGTTCAGGTTATGCCGCGCCGGCCGGCCCGGTTGGGCGTAGGCCGAGACTTCGTACTGGGCGTAACCGTGTTCGGCGAGCAGCGCCTGGCCGGCTTCCTGGATGTCCCACAGGGTGTCGTCTTCCGGCAGCACGGGCGGCTGGTTCCAGAACACGGTGTTGGGTTCCAGGGTCAGTTGATACCAGGACAGGTGTGTGGGCTTGAGGGCAATGGCCTGGCGCAGGTCGTTCAGGGCGTCGTCCAGGGACTGATCGGGCAAGCCGTGCATCAAGTCCAGGTTGAAGTTGTCGAACCCGGCCTGGCGCGCCATCCCGGCGGCACGCACGGCTTCGTCACCGTTGTGGATACGGCCCAGGGCTTCGAGTTTTTCCTGCTGGAAACTCTGGATACCAATCGACAGCCGATTGATCCCCAGCTTGCGGTACGCCACGAACTTTTCTTGCTCGAAGGTCCCGGGGTTGGCTTCCAGGGTGATCTCGATGTCGCTGGCAAACGGGATGCGCGCCTCTACGCCCTTGAGCAACCGGCCCAGCGCCGCGGCGCTGAACAGGCTCGGGGTGCCGCCGCCGAAGAAGATCGAACTCAGCTCACGGCCATACACCGCGTGCAGGTCCTGATCGAGGTCCGCCAGCAATGCGTCGACATACTCTTCTTCCGGCAGCACCTTGCTGGCGGTGTGGGAGTTGAAGTCGCAATAAGGGCATTTGCGCACGCACCACGGGATGTGGATATACAGCGCCAGGGGCGGCAGGTGGGGCAGGGCCGCCCGAGGTGTTTGCGCGCCACCGAGGATCAGTGGCTGCGCGGAGGTGTTCTGGGTCATTTCAGGCCCAGACGCTGGCGCAGCAAATCCATTGCGCGGGCGCGGTGGCTGATCTGGTTCTTGTCGGCCGGGCTCAGTTCGGCACTGGAGACATTGCGCTCCGGCACCCAGAACAGCGGGTCGTAGCCAAACCCGTGCTCGCCGCTGGCCGCGTGCAGGATGCGCCCGTGCCACAGGCCTTCACAGAGGATTGGCAGTGGATCATCGGCGTGACGCACCAGGGCCAGTACGCAGACGAACTGTGCGCCGCGCATCGCGTCGGGCACGTCCTTGAGGGCGTCGAGCAGCTTGGCGTTGTTGGCCGCGTCGCCTTTGCCGTCGGCGTAACGCGCCGAGTAGATGCCCGGGGCGCCACCGAGGAAGTCCACGGCCAAGCCCGAATCATCGGCCAGTGCCGGCAGGCCGGAAATGCGCGCGGCATTGCGGGCCTTCAGGATGGCATTCTCGACAAACGACAGGCCGGTCTCTTCCGGCTCTACCTGGCTGAACTCGCCAATCGAGCGCAGTTGCACCGAGTTGCCGAGCATGGCCTGGAGTTCTTTGAGCTTGCCGGCGTTATGGCTGGCCAGTACGAGTTGTGTGAGGTTCATCATTCGGCCGGAAACAGTTCCTGGTTGAAACTGAAACCGTGGGCTTTGCCACCGGTTTCAACGTTGATGGTGAAAATCTTGGTTTCCTGCTGCGGCACCGGGTACTGGGCGACGTAAAGCGTAGAACCTTTCTGGGTGATTTTCTTGAACGTCAGCATCTCGCTCTTGCCGCTCAGGTCTTTGATGGTGCCGGTGACGGTGGCGTCTATCGATTCGACGCCCTTGTTCACGAACACATTGATCATGCCCAGCTCTTTGCTGCGTACGATCCCGGCTTCCTGGGCCATTTCCGGTGTCAGGAAACTGGTGGTCAGGGTGTTGTAGTGCACCGTGATATCGCCGAATTCTTTCTGGCGATTACCGTCGATAACATCCGCCGCCATAGCGCTGACGCTCAGACACGCGGTGAGTAAAAAAGTAGCCAAACGACTCATGTTCGTCCTCCTTGAAAATGGTTAGACGGCAATCTGGTGGTCCGTCAGGCCCGGGCTGCTGACCCGGTAGATCCCGATCTCACCCAGCAGGTTGGGCCATAGCTTACTCGCCCAGCCGTGACGGTGCTGTTGATCGACCGCAAGGCGGTTGATGACTTTGGCTTCGCGCTCGCTGCACAGCGCTTCGAAGTCTTCGAAGGTGCAGAAGTGGATGTTGGGCGTGTTGTACCAAGTGTAGGGCAGGAAATCCGACACCGGCATGCGGCCCTTGGTGGCCAGGTACCAACGGCAGCGCCAGTGGCCGAAATTGGGGAAGGTGATGATGCACTGGCGGCCGACCCGCAGCATTTCGTCGAGGATCCGGTCGGGGTAGTGCACGGCTTGCAGCGCCTGGGTCATGACCACGATGTCGAAGCTGTTGCTGGCAAAGTTGCCGAGGCCCTTGTCCAGGTCCTGCTCGATCACATTGATGCCCTTGGCCACGCACTGGGCGATGTTGTCCGGGTCGTTTTCCAGGCCATAGCCGGTGACTTGCTTGTTGTCGCGCAGCCAGCTCAGCAGTTCGCCATCGCCGCAACCCAGGTCGAGCACGCGGCTGCCGGCGGGGATCCAGTCTTGGATGATTTCCAGGTCGGCTCTCATGGCGTTCTCACAGTGCTATTCGGTTCATGTAGTTGCTAAAGGCCTGCAAGTAACGCGGGATCGGGATCAGAAAGGCATCGTGGCCTTGCGGTGCATCGATCTCCAGGTAGCAGACGTCTTTCTTGGCGGCCATCAGCGCATCCACCAGTTCTCGCGAGCGGGCCGGGGAGAAGCGCCAGTCGGTGGTGAACGACATCACGCAGAACTTGGCGGTGGCCGCCTCGAAGGTGCGCGCCAGGTCGTCGTCGAAGTTCGCCGCCGGGTCGAAGTAGTCCAGGGCCTTGGTCATCAGCAGGTAGGTGTTGGCGTCGAAACGCCCGGAAAACTCCTCACCCTGATAACGCAGGTAGCTCTCGACCTGGAACTCGACGCTGTGGAAGTCGTAGTTGAGCTTCTCGCTCTTGAGGCCACGGCCGAATTTCTCGCCCATGGAGTCATCCGACAGGTAGGTGATGTGCCCGACCATGCGCGCGAGCATCAGCCCGCGCTTGGGGATCACACCGGCTTCCTGGAACGAACCGCCGTGGAACTCCGGGTCGGTGAGGATCGCCTGGCGCGCCACTTCGTTGAAGGCGATGTTCTGCGCCGACAGCTTGGGGGCCGAGGCGATGGCCAGGCAATGGCGCACGCGGTCCGGGTAGGTGATGGTCCATTGCAGGGCCTGCATGCCGCCCAGGCTGCCGCCGATCACGGCGGCCCATTGGGCGATGCCCAGTACGTCGGCCAGGCGCGCCTGGCTGTGCACCCAGTCTTCCACGGTCAGTACCGGGAAATCCGCGCCAAACGGCTTGCCGGTTTCCGGGTTGAGGCTGCTGGGGCCGGTGGAGCCGTTGCAGCCGCCGAGGTTGTTCAGGCTGACCACGAAGAACTTGTTGGTGTCGATCGGTTTGCCGGGGCCGATGCAGCTGTCCCACCAGCCGGGCTTGCGCTCGTCCATGCTGTGGAACCCAGCCGCGTGGTGATGGCCGGACAGGGCGTGGCAGATCAGCACGGCATTGCTGCCCGTGGCGTTCAGTTGGCCGTAGGTTTCATAGATCAGGTCGTAGGCGGGCAGCGAACGGCCGCAGGCCAGGGCCAGCGGTTCGCTGAAGTGCGCCACTTGGGGCACGACCAGTCCAACAGAATCGGGGGGGAAGGCAGTTGGCATCGACCCTGCTCTCGTTTAAATGAGGCGTAAGTCTAAAGACCGCTGCACCCAGCGGCAAGCGAAGGCCTGCTGCCGGTGTTTTTAAGGCTTTTTGTGGCGAGGGAGCTTGCTCCCGCTGGAGCGCGAAGCGGTCCCGGCCCGGCTGCCGCGATTTCGCAGATGCAACGCGGTCGGCCTTTTTGGGGCGGCTGCGCAGCCCAGCGGGAGCAAGCTCCCTCGCCACAGTGTTGTCAGATCAGACCGAACAGTTCTTTGGGCATGAATGCGTAGAAAGCCAGGCGCGGAATCACCCAGCTTTGCAACAGCTGAATGGCGATAAACGCGAAGATCGGCGAGATATCCAGGCCACCCAGGTTGGGTATCAGGCGACGGAAAGGCGCCAGCACCGGTTCAGTGATCTGCCCCACCAACTCTGCGCCAGGGCTGCGGCTGCCTGGAGCGACCCAGGACAGGATCACGCTGATGATCATCGACCAGAAAATGATCTTCAAAAACAGCGAGAAAATCCCGATCAAGGCCCACGGCAGCAACAGCAGCGTGGTGGCCTGGTAGCCGTTGAGCAGCAGGATGACCGCGAACAGCAGGATCTGCAGCAGCAGCGCCAGCACCAGCGAGGACATGTCCAGGCCGAACATACTCGGGATTACCCGGCGCAGTGGCTTGAGCAGCGGCTGCGTGGCCTTCACCACGAACTGGCACAGCGGGTTGTAGAAGTTCGCCCGCACCAGTTGCAGGATAAAACGCATCAGCACGATCAGCAGGTACAGGCTGCCCAGGGTCTGGATGATGAAAATGGCAGCGTCATTGATTCCGAGCATGTTTAATTCCTATGTGGGGGACGACTATTTGCCCAGCTGCTCGGCCATTTCGGCCGAACGATGTGCTGCGGCACCCAGAGCTTTTTCCACCAGGGCTTCAAAGCCCCCGGCCTGGAACGATTCGATTGCCGCTTGGGTAGTACCGCCCGGCGAGGTCACGCGACGGCGCAGCTCGGCGGCGTCGACATCACTGGTCACAGCCATCTGCGCGGCACCCAGTGCGGTTTGCTCGGCCAATTGCTCGGCGACTTCCTGTGGCAGGCCGAGTTTCACGCCGGCGGCGGTCATGGCCTCGATCAGCAGGAAGAAGTAGGCCGGGCCGCTGCCGGACACGGCGGTGACAGCGTCCAGTTGCTGCTCTTGCTCCAGCCACACGGCGATACCCACGGCGGACAGCAGCTCTTGTGCCTGATCACGCTGTTGGGCAGTGACTTCGGACGTGGCGTACAAGCCGCTCACACCCTTGCGCAGCAGCGCCGGGGTGTTGGGCATGCATCGCACAATCGGCTGGGCGCCGAGCCAGTGGGTCATGCTGGCGCAGGTGATGCCCGCGGCGATGGACACCACCAGTTGATGGGGCTTGAGGCTTGGGCGCAGGCTTTCGCACACGGCTTTCATGGCTTGTGGCTTAACCGCCAGCACCACCACGTCAACGCCTTCAATGGCTTCTGCGTTGTCGGCGAAGGTGTCGATGCCGTGCTCGGCGCTGACGCGGGCGCGGGTGTCGGCGCCCGGGTCGCTGGCGCGAATCTGTTGTGCTTCCAGGCCCTTAGCCCGCAGGCCGCCGATCAGGCTGGCCGCCATGTTGCCGGCGCCGATAAAGGCAATACGCGTGTTGCTCATGACAGGTCCTTATTCAGATGGAAGTCAGCCATTTCACGGCTGGCCGTAGTCGCGGGCGCCAAACAGGGCGGTACCGATCCGCACCCAGGTGGCCCCTTGGGCAATGGCCGACTCAAGGTCGTGGCTCATGCCCATGGAAAGTGTATCGAGCCCCAGGTTCAGGCTCGCTTGCAGGTCGCGTACGGTGGCGAAGGCTGCGTCCTGCTCTGCACGGTCGTCGGTTGGCTCGGGGATCGCCATCAAGCCACGCAGCTTCAGGCGCGGCAGGGCGCTGATGGCTTCGGCCAGGGCGGGCAGGTCGGCGGGTGTACAGCCGGACTTGCTGGCTTCGCCACTGACGTTGACCTGGATGCAGATATTCAGCGGCGGCAGGTCAGCCGGGCGTTGCTCGGACAGGCGTTGTGCGATTTTCAGGCGGTCCACGGAATGCACCCAAGCGAAGTTCTCGGCGATCGCACGAGTCTTGTTCGATTGAATGGGGCCGATGAAGTGCCAACTCAAGGGCAGGTCGGTTAATTCGGTCTGTTTGCCCAGGGCTTCCTGCAGGTAATTCTCGCCAAAATCACGCATCCCGGCGGCATAGGCCTCGCGTATGGCTTGTGCGGGTTTGGTCTTGCTCACGGCCAGCAGGTGCACGCTGCCTGCGTCGCGCTGCGAGGCTTGGGCCGCAGTTCGGATCCGCTGGGAAACCAGGCTGATGTTGTCTGCTATGGTCGACATTCAAGTTGCGCCCGTGGATATGGAGTCCGCGGCATTCTACTGGAAATGGAAAGCCCTATGGATATCACTGAATTGCTGGCTGCCGGCGTACGCCTGCGGGCCTCAGACCTGCATTTGTCGGCCGGGTTGGCGCCGATGTTGCGAGTGGATGGCGAAGTCTGGCCCCTCGATTGGCCGGTGCTTGAGCCTACGCAAGTGGCGGAGTTACTCCACCCTTTGCTGAACAATCATCAGCAAAAGGATTTCGAAACATCTCTTGAAACGGATTTTGCCTTCGAGTTGCCCGAGGTGGCGCGGTTTCGGGTGAATGTGTTCCGGCAGCACCGGGGCATGGGCGCGGTGTTTCGGACCATTCCGTCCACGGTGCGGAGCCTGGAGGGCCTGGGGTTGGGCGAGGTGTTCCGGCGCATCGCGGACCTGCCCCGAGGGCTGGTGCTGGTCACCGGGCCGACCGGTTCCGGCAAGTCCACGACCCTGGCGGCGATGATCGATTACCTCAACACCCATCGTCGCCAGCACATCCTCACCCTTGAAGACCCGATCGAGTTTATCCATCAACCGAAAAATGCCCTGATCAGCCAGCGGCAGGTGCATCGCGACACCCACAGCTTCTCGACCGCCCTGCGTTCGGCATTGCGGGAGGACCCGGATGTGATTCTGGTGGGCGAGCTGCGGGACCTGGAAACCATTCGGCTCGCACTGACGGCGGCGGAAACCGGGCACCTGGTGTTTGGCACGTTGCACACCACGTCGGCGGCTAAAAGCGTGGATCGGGTGGTGGATGTGTTTCCGGCAGGGGAAAAGGCCATGGTCCGCTCGATGCTCTCGGAGTCATTGCAGGCGGTGGTGTCTCAGGTGCTGGTGAAGAAAGTCGGCGGCGGGCGGGTGGCGGCTCACGAAATCATGCTCGGCACGCCGGCAATTCGTAACCTGATCCGCGAGGACAAGGTGGCGCAGATGTATTCGGCGATCCAGACGGGTGGGTCGCTGGGGATGACAACACTGGATATGAGCTTGAAGGCATTGGTCAGCCAAGGGCTGATCAGCCGGGAACATGCCCGGGAGAAAGCGAGGGTGCCTGGGGATATTTGAGATCGCTTGGACGATGAATATTTAATGCAGGACTGGCTTATGTGGGAGCTGGGCTTGCCCGCGATGCAGGCACCCCGGTGTATCAGTCACACCGCAGTGATGCTATCGCAGGCAAGCCAGCTCCCACACAAGCCCGGTCACCACAGCAAGCCCGCTCCCAAGTCAGCCGGGTATCAGCGCTGCACAATCCGCAGATTGTTCTGTTCTTTAGGCAGGACACGCTTGGCAATCACGTAGTTCTTGTCCCAGAACGGCTTCTTCAGGGTGTCGATGCTCACGGACTTGCCACGGCGCGGTGCGTGGATAAAACGGTCGTTGCCCAGGTAAATGGCAACGTGGTTCACCTGGCGGCTCTTCAGTTTGAAGAACAGCAGGTCACCCGGTTTCAAGTCCTTGCGCTCAACCTTCAGCCCGTGGCCGGCGGCCATGGCGTTGGAAGTGCGTGGCAAATCCACGGCTTTTACGTCGTTAAACGCATATTTCACCAAACCACTGCAGTCGAACCCTTTACTTGGGCTGCTGCCGCCCCAACGATAAGGGGTACCGAGCACGTTGACGGCACGGCTGAGGACGTTGCTGCTTTGCTTGGTGTTGACGGCCATCAGCCCTGGCGCTGTTTTACCGTGGGCCTTGCTCAGTTGAGTCGGGCGTTTCACGGTCAGCTTTACCGATTTGGCGGAGCTGGTGGTAGCGTGAACTTTAGGGGTGAAACCGTTAACGTTGGGAAGTCGTTGCTCACGATTGGTGGCGTGGGCGGCCAGTGGCATTAATAGGCAAATGGTTAGCCATGTCTTGAAAAATGGTCGCATTAGGCGTGGCTCTTTTAGGTTTGCGCGCAACTTTATAACAGCTTTTTGTGTCGTTCTAAGGCCGTTTGTCGACTGAACCCTGGGGTCAAATTCAGGAAAAACGCGACGAATTGCCGCTATTGTCCTACTCAGGTCAGGTGGCATAAGGCTTTGCGGGAAGGAAGATACCATTTGCCGTGCGTCGGGCGCCCGTAAAAAAGTCACAAAGAAAATGAAAAAATTTATCTATCGAGGCAAAAGAGGTACTCCATGAACACCTATCGACAGGATGTTTCGCAACAAGACACCCACAGCAAGGTGATCGGTTACCTGCTCTGGATTTTCGGTTTTACCGGTGCTCACCGCTTTTATTACGGCAAGCCGGTGACCGGGACGATCTGGTTTTTCACCTTCGGTTTGTTCGGGATTGGCTGGCTGATCGACTTGTTCCTGATTCCGGCAATGGACCGGGAAGCGGACCTGCGATTTACGGCCGGGCCGATTGAATACAACGTGGCCTGGATCCTGTTGGCGTTCCTGGGTGTGTTCGGGTTGCACCGCATGTATCAGGGCAAATGGATCAGCGGGATCATTTACTTGCTGACTGGGGGCTTGTTCCTGATTGGCGTGCTGTATGACTTCTGGACGCTGAATACGCAGGTTTCGATCCGCAATGCCGAGCGCAACGGCGGTCGTTAAGCCTCACACAAATCCCATGTGGGCACGGTCAATGGGGGAGCCGGGCTTGCCCGCGATAGCGTCACCTCGGTGCATCAGATACACCGAGGTGCCCGCATCGCAGGCAAGCCAGCTCCCACACTGACTGTGCCCACTCTGGATCGGATTTAAGCCTGGTAGCTGATCCGCCCATCCACCAAGGTGTAGCGCACAGTCGCCGGCAGGCTATGGCCGATGAACGGGCAGTTCTCGCCCTTGGACAGCCAGTGCTCCCCGGCAATCGTGGAGCTGGCCGGATCAAACAGCACCAGGTCCGCCGCCGAACCCACTGCCAACTTGCCCGCCGGCAGGCGCAGGGCCTCGGCAGGGCCCGCACTGAGACGCGCCAGCAGCGTCGGCAGGTCCAGCAAGCCATCCTCCACCAACGTCATCGCCAGCGGCAGCAGCAGCTCGACACTGCTGATGCCCGGCTCTGTCGCGCCGAACGGCGCCAGCTTGGCGTCCCGCTCGTGGGGTTGGTGATGGCTGGAAATCGCCGAAACCACCCCGGACTTCACCGCCGCCCGCAAACCGTCACGGTCAGCGCGAGTACGCAGGGGGGGCTGCACGTGATACAGGCTGGAGAAGTCGATCAGCGCCTCGTCCGTCAAAATCAGCTGGTACAACGCCACATCCGCCGTCACCGGCAAACCGCGAGCCTGGGCCTGAGCGATCAGGGCCACGCCCCGAGCGCTGGTCAACTGGCTGAAGTGCGCGCGCACGCCGCTTTGCTCCACCAGCAGCAGGTCCCGGGCCAGGGCCACGGTCTCGGCGGTTTCCGGGATGCCCGGCAGGCCGAGGAAACTGGCGGTGGCGCCTTCGTGGGCCAGGCCGCCTTCGGCCAGGTCGCGGTCCTGGGAGTGGAAAATCACCGTCAGGTCGAAGGTCGCTGCATATTCCAGGGCGCGGCACAGGGTGCGGGTGCTGCGAAAGCTCTCCAGGCCGTTGCCAAAGGCCACGCAGCCGGCGTCGCGCAAGGCGATCAGCTCGGCCAGTTGTTCGCCGTCCAGGCCTTTGCTCAGGGCGCCGATGGGGAACACTTTGCAGTTGCCGGCTTCACGGGCGCGGTCGAGGATCAGCTCGGTCACGGCCGAGGTGTCCAGCACCGGCTTGGTGTGGGGTGGGCAGCACAGGCTGGTGACGCCACCGGCCGCGGCGGCGCGGGTTTCGCTGGTGATGTTGCCCTTGCGGCTGTAACCCGGCTCGCGCAGGGCGACGTTCAGGTCCACCAGCCCGGGCGCGGCGATCAGGCCTTTGGCTTCAATGGTTTCGCTGGCGCTGAAGCCTGCGGGTGCGGCGCCGATGGCAATGATCTTGCCGGCTTCCAGGTGCAGATCGGTGACTTGATCCAGGCCGCTGGCCGGATCAATGACTCGGGCGCCGAGAATGCTGAGCTTCACTGGGCGTTCTCCTGCTCGAATTGACGTTGTGCGGTTTGCCCGCTCATGGCCATGGACAACACGGCCATGCGGACGGCGATGCCGTAGGTCACCTGGTTGAGAATCACCGACTGCGGGCCGTCGGCCACTGCCGACTCAATCTCCACGCCACGGTTGATCGGCCCCGGGTGCATCACGATGGCGTCCGGCTTGGCGCCGGCCAGGCGCGCGGTGGTCAGGCCGAACAGGCGATAGAACTCGCCCTCGCTCGGCAACAGCCCGCCCGCCATGCGCTCGCGCTGCAGGCGCAGCATGATCACCACGTCCACATCCTTCAGGCCTTCGGTCATGTCGGTGTAGACCTTCACGCCGTACTGCTCGATGCCGACCGGCAGCAGGGTTTTGGGGGCGATCACGCGGATGTCCGGACAACCCAGGGCTTTGAGGGCCAGCATGTTCGAGCGCGCAACCCGCGAGTGCAGGATGTCGCCGACGATGGCCACCGAGAGGTTTTCAAAGCTGCCCTTGTGCCGACGGATCGTCAGCATGTCGAGCATGCCCTGGGTCGGGTGGGCGTGACGGCCGTCGCCGCCGTTGATGATCGCCACATTCGGGCACACGTGCTCGGCAATGAAGTGCGCAGCACCGGAGTCGCCGTGGCGCACCACGAACATGTCGGCGGCCATGGCTTCCAGGTTGCGCAGGGTGTCGAGCAGGGTTTCGCCCTTGCTCGCCGACGAGGTGGACACGTTCAGGGTGATCACGTCGGCCGACAGGCGCTGGGCCGCCAGCTCAAAGGTGGTGCGGGTGCGGGTCGAGTTCTCGAAGAACACGTTGCAGATAGTCTTGCCGCGCAGCAACGGGACTTTTTTCACCGCCCGGCCGCCGACTTCGAGGAACGAGTCGGCCGTGTCGAGGATTTCGGTGAGTAGTTCGCGGGGCAAGCCGTCGAGGGACAGGAAGTGTTGCAGCTGGCCCTGAGCATTGAGCTGCAGCGGGCGCTTGGCATCTAGAGGCGTCATCGCGGGGACTCTTTACAAGGCGGTTTAAAGGGCAAGGTCTTGCAGTTCGAGTTCGAGCGGCGTGGGACCGGACAATTTTACCCGCTGGTGGGCTTCCAGGGACAGGGTAGCGCCAACCACGTCCGGGCTGATCGGCAATTCGCCGGCGTCCAGGTCCAGCAGGCAGACCAGCGTCACGCTGGCCGGGCGGCCGTAGTCGAACAGTTCGTTCAGAGCGGCGCGGATGGT
The DNA here is from genome assembly GCF_020515595.1 of Pseudomonas sp. MWU16-30323. Classification (NCBI taxonomy): domain Bacteria; kingdom Pseudomonadati; phylum Pseudomonadota; class Gammaproteobacteria; order Pseudomonadales; family Pseudomonadaceae; genus Pseudomonas; species Pseudomonas sp. MWU16-30323. The sequence continues at coordinate 249,347 of NZ_JAIWYM010000002.1, read as the reverse complement.
ACGACCGCTCATCAGGACGTCATCGATCAGCACCAGGTGCTGGCCTTCGATCTCGAACGGCAGGGCCGAAGGGCGCACTTGCGGGTGCAAGCCGTTCTGGCTGAAGTCGTCACGGTAGAAAGACACGTCCAGAGTGCCCAGGGGCGAGTCGCTGCCCAGTTCTTCCAAGAGCGCCTGGGCCACCCACACGCCACCGGTACGAATGCCGATAAAACGCGGCTCGCTGATGGCACGGTGTTCCAGGTGCGCCTTGAGGCGGATCGCCATCTGGCTGATCAGGTCGGCGGGATTGGGCAGGCTCATGGTGGCTCCTTCAAGGCCTTGCGCGGCGGGGTGCCGGCAAGGTCCGGGCTCAAACGTAAGAAGACGCGGCAAGCCGCGTCAGTCAGGATTCAAATAAAGCAGTGTTTTCATCCAGCCAGCCCTGCAACAGCAGGGCCGCAGCGATGGCATCCACCGGGTTGTCGCGGTAACTGCCTTTCTGCCCGCCACGGTCGCGGCGCTCGCCCTTGGCTTCAAAGGTGGTCAGGCGTTCGTCGTGGGTATAGAAGGGCAGGTTGTAGCGGCCATTCAGGCGGCGGGCAAACTTTTCGGCCCGCAGGCACATCTCGCTCGGGGTGCCGTCCATGTTCAGGGGCAGGCCGACCACGACGGCATCGGGCTTCCATTCCTTGATCAGGGCTTCGACCTGGTTCCAGTCCGGCACGCCGTTCTGGGCTTTCAAGGTGCACAGCTCGCGGGCCTGGCCGGTGATCACCTGGCCGACCGCTACGCCGATCTGTTTGGTGCCGTAGTCAAAACCGAGGATCAGACGCAAGGCCATCAGGCGTGCCCCGCCTGGCTGGTCAGCAGGCTGAGGTTGATCCGCAGCTTGGCGGCGGCGGCTTCCAGGCGCAGTTCGCTGGGGGTGTTGAACAGGATGTCGGCGTCAAACGGGCAGGTCAGCCAGGCATTGCTCGCCAGCTCGGCCTCCAGTTGCCCGGCTTCCCAGCCGGCGTAGCCCAGGGTGATCACACTTTGATCAGGCCCGATGCCGTCGGCGATGGCGAACAACACATCCTGGGACGTGGAAAGCGACAGCCCTTCAAGGTCCACGGTCGCCTGGAATTTCGGCCCGGTAGGGTGCAGCACAAAACCCCGGTCAGTCTGCACTGGCCCGCCGATGTAGATCGGTACGTGCTGGCAGTTGGCGGGCGGGTCGATGTCCGGGCGCAGTTGCTCGAGGATATCGGCCAGGTTCAGGTCTTGCGGGCGGTTGACCACCAACCCCATCGCACCATTGGCGGTGTGCTCGACGATGTAGGTCAAGGTCTGCGCAAAGTTCGGGTCGGCCATATGGGGCATGGCGATCAGGAATTGGTGCTTGAGGTAGGTCGGGCTGACATTTTTCATGTCCGCTAGTGTGGCGTTGGAGGGGCGAACTGACAAGCTGAGGATGCGCAGGAAATCACCGTCAGCGTCAATTGCTCGACAGCCGATCACCTTTGGCAAAGCGCCAGGTGCGAATGATTTCCAGGCGGTCAATGTCACTCAAGTCCCCGGTAAACGGCGCAAAAGGCGCCGCCAGGCGCACGATACGTTGCGCTGCCTGGTCCAGCAGCGGTTGGCCGGAGGACTCCAGCACCTGCACTTCGTACAAGGTGCCATCGCGGTTGATCGACACCAGCAGTCGCAAATTGCCGTAGATCTGCTGGCGGCGGGCTTCGTCCGGGTAGTTCAGGTTGCCGATGCGCTCGACCTTCTTGCGCCACTCGTCCTTATACCAGGCGCCTTTGTCGCGCATGGTGGAGGCAGCATTCAGGCGGTAGATCCGCGGGCGCTTGGCGTACAGCTGTTGTTCGTGGGCCAGTTCGGCTTCCAGGCTGGAGATTTCACTGGAGAGTTGCGAGCTGTCAAACGTCGGGGCCGGCGGGGCGGGCGTGGGTTCGGTCTTGGCCTTTTCGCGCTGGGTCGGGGCTTTTTGCGGTTTGGGTGCGACGGTAGTGACAGCGGCCTTGGGTGCAGCCTGTTTCACCTCCGGCTTGGGCGCTGGCGGTGGCGTGACCTTATTGACCTTGTTGTCCTGGAACGGCGCCACTTCGGTGGTCTTGGGCACGGCCTTCTTGTCGAGGGTGCCGCTGCCTTGCTGGTTGTCCTGGGCGAGAAAATCAGCCTTCTCCGGCTTCTTTTCACTTTTGAAGGTGGCGAGGGTGATTTCCAGGGTCTTGGTGATCTGCTTGGGTTCGGCAAAGGTGAAGCCCAGGCCGAGGATCAACGCCAGGTGAATCAACGCCGCGAGAAACAGGGTAAATCCGAGCCGATCAGCCGGGCGCACGCCGCTGTAGGAGAGTTCGGGGGGCAGATCGGGCGGGAGCGTCATGACAAGAAAACCAACATCGCGCGTTTCACAGGTGGCGCATGATAACGCAATGTTGGTTTGTGTCCGGCTGTTCTATGTCACTTGGCTTGTAGCTTGGAGGCAATGGCCGCCATCAGCATTTCGCCGATGTTCGTGCCAAATGCAGTGTCGATCTCGCGAATACAGGTCGGACTGGTGACGTTGATTTCGGTGAGGTTCTCGCCAATTACGTCCAGTCCTACAAACAGTAGGCCCTTTTCGCGCAGGGTTGGGCCGACTTGGGCGGCAATCCAGCGGTCCTTGTCCGTCAGCGGGCGGGCTTCCCCCCTACCGCCGGCTGCCAGGTTGCCACGGGTCTCGCCGGCCGCCGGTATGCGCGCCAGGCAATAAGGCACCGGCTCGCCATCGATCATCAGGATGCGCTTGTCGCCGTCCTTGATTGCCGGAATGTAGGCCTGGCCCATGATCTGCTGGGTGCCCAGCGCGGTCAGGGTTTCCAGGATCACCGACAGGTTCGGGTCGCCCGCACGATGGCGGAAGATCGAGGTGCCGCCCATGCCGTCCAGCGGCTTGAGGATCACATCACCGTGCTTGGCAGCGAATTCACGCAGCACATCGGCGCGACGGCTGACCACGGTGGGCGGCGTGCACTGTGGGAACAAGGTAGCGAACAGCTTTTCATTGCAGTCGCGCAGGCTCTGGGGCTTGTTGACGATCAGCACGCCCGCGCGCTCGGCCTGCTCCAGCAGGTAGGTGGAGTAGACGAACTCCATGTCGAACGGCGGATCCTTGCGCATCAGGATCACGTCGAGGTCGCTCAGGGGGCTGTCGATTTCGTCTTGCAGTTCGAACCACTTCTCAGGGTTGGCAAACACCTGCAGTGGGCGCATCCGCGCCCGCGCTTCACCGTCGCCCTGGTAAAGGTCCGGCTGCTCCATATAGAACAGGCTCCAGCCGCGGGCCTGTGCGGCCAGCAGCATGGCCAGCGAGCTATCCTTTTTATAGGAGATGCTGGCGATAGGGTCCATGACAATGCCGACGCGAACGCTCATGGGGGATTTCCTCTAGCAAATAAGGGCGCATAAAAGTGGCGTCAGAGTGGCGCTGCGGCTGTTGTGGGTCAAGGAAAAACCACCACGCGGGTCGGCCGATAGATTGCGTTCTGAGACTGTGCTAAAAAGGCTGCCATGGCACATCAGCCCTTGAATTCCGAGGCTTTTGGCGCTCGACCTGTGCAACATCAGGCAGTACACACCGAAAACCTATTCGCTGTGGCGATGGTAGAGCAGATATGGAACAGCATTCCAACGCCTTGAAAGTGATGGTGATCGACGATTCGAAAACGATTCGCCGCACGGCCGAAACGCTGTTGAAGAACGTAGGGTGCGACGTCATCACGGCCATCGACGGTTTCGATGCCCTGGCCAAGATTGTTGACCATCACCCGCACATTATCTTTGTCGACATCATGATGCCGCGCCTGGATGGCTATCAGACCTGCGCGCTGGTGAAGAACAACCCGGCGTTCAAGTCGATCCCGGTGATCATGTTGTCCTCCAAGGATGGTCTGTTCGACAAGGCCAAGGGGCGCATCGTCGGTTCTGATCAGTTTTTGACCAAGCCTTTCAGCAAGGAAGAACTGCTGAGCGCGATCAAGGCCTATGTACCGGGCTTCGCCGCAGTAGAACAAGCACACTGACGAGGGCCCCACGAGGGCTTGCGTCTACTAAAGAAGTGGGGATAACCATGGCACGTGTTCTGATCGTCGACGATTCGCCGACTGAAATGTACAAACTGACCGGTATGCTGGAAAAACATGGTCACTCGGTTCTCAAGGCGGAGAACGGTGCCGATGGCGTCGCGCTTGCCCGACAGGAAAAGCCTGACGCCGTGCTTATGGATATCGTCATGCCCGGCCTCAACGGTTTCCAGGCCACACGGCAACTGAGCAAGGATGCCGATACCAACCACATCCCGGTGATTATCATCACCACCAAGGACCAGCCAACTGACAAGGTTTGGGGCGAGCGCCAGGGCGCCAAGGATTACCTGACCAAGCCCGTGGACGAAGAAACCCTGATCGCCACCCTGAACAAGGTGCTGGCCGGCTGACGGCACGTTCCCATGACCGAGTCGCAAACCGCCTTCGAGCTGCTGCTGGACATCGACCGCCGCTGCCGTTTGCTGGCCGCCGACCTGCCGTCCCAGGAAACCCGGCTGCACAGTTGGAGCGGGATCGGGTTTCGCCTGGGTGAACACTGGTACGTGGCGCCCATGGGTGAAGTCGCGGAAGTGCTGCACGAACCGCGCTGCACCTTGATGCCCGGGGTCAAGCCGTGGGTCAAGGGCGTGGCCAACCTGCGCGGGCGCTTGCTGCCGGTGATGGATTTGGGCGGGTTCCTCGGCCTTGAGCTGTCGGTGGCGCGCAAACAACGGCGGGTGCTGGTGGTGGAATATCAGGACGTGTTTGTCGGCCTGTTGGTGGACGAGGTGGTGGGCATGCAGCATTTCGCACAAGACGCATTGTCGACGAGCAGCGCAGGCGGCGCGCCGTTTATCCAGGGCCAGTTCGACGGCGACCCGCTGTGGCAGGTCTTCAGCCCCTTCGCCCTGGCCCAGGCTCCAGGCTTCATGGATGTTGCCGCATGAGTACCGTTACCCCCGCCAAACCCCAGGAAGCGTCCCGCAGCCGCTCGCAGATCATCGTGCTGTTTATCGCGCTGATCGTATTCATCATGCTGCTGTTCGCCAACTTCGCGTACCTCAATACCCAGTCCACCTACGACAAACAGTACATCGGCCACGCCGGGGAGCTGCGGGTGCTATCCCAGCGCATCGCCAAGAACGCCACCGAGGCCGCCGCCGGCAAGGCCGCTGCGTTCAAGCTGCTGGGGGATGCGCGCAATGACTTTGCCCAGCGCTGGGGTTACCTGAAAAAAGGCGACCCGGCCACCGGTCTGCCCGCCGCACCCACCGCCGTGCGTGCAGAAATGCGCGCCGTGCAGACCGACTGGGAAGCGCTGCTGAAAAACGCCGATGCGATTCTGGCCAGCGAGCAAACGGTGCTGTCACTGCATCAAGTGGCTGCGACCCTGGCGGAAACCGTTCCGCAATTGCAGATGGAGTCGGAAAAGGTCGTCGATATCCTCCTGCAGCGCGGTGCTCCGGCCAGCCAGGTGGCGTTGGCCCAGCGCCAATCGTTGCTGGCCGAACGCATCCTCGGTGCGGTGAACACTGTGCTGGCGGGCGACGAAACCGCCGTGCAGGCCGCCGATGCCTTTGGCCGCGATGCCAACCGTTTCGGCGTGGTGCTCAACGGCATGCTCAACGGCAATCCCGGGCTGCGTATTACCCAGGTTGAAGACCACGACGCCCGCGCCCGGTTGGCGGAAATTTCCGAGCTGTTCGAATTCGTCTCCGGCTCCGTGGATGAAATCCTCGAGACTTCGCCGCAGCTGTTCCAGGTACGCGCCTCGGCGAGCAATATTTTCAACCTGTCGCAAACCCTGCTGGACGAAGCCTCGCACCTGGCCACCGGTTTTGAAAACCTGGCGGACGGGCGCACCTTCGACACCATCGGCGGCTACGTGCTGGGCTTGCTGGCGCTGGCCTCGATCATCCTGATCGGCCTGGTGATGGTCCGCGAGACCAACCGCCAGTTGCGGGAGACCGCCGAGAAGAACGAGCGCAACCAGAACGCGATCATGCGCCTGCTGGACGAGATTGAAGACCTGGCCGACGGCGACCTGACCGTCACCGCCTCGGTCACCGAAGACTTCACCGGCACCATCGCCGACTCCATCAACTATTCCGTGGACCAGCTGCGCGACCTGGTGGCGACCATCAACCTCACCGCCGGCCAGGTGGCCGGCGCGGTGCAGGACACCCAGGCCACCGCCATGCACCTGGCCCAAGCGTCGGAGCACCAGGCGCAGCAGATCGCCGAAGCGTCCACGGCGATCAACCAGATGGCCCAGTCCATCGACCAGGTATCGGCCAACGCCGCCGAATCGTCGGCCGTGGCCGAGCGTTCGGTAGAGATTGCCAACAAGGGCAATGAGGTGGTGCACAACACCATCCACGGCATGGACAACATCCGCGAACAGATCCAGGACACCGCCAAGCGCATCAAGCGCCTGGGGGAATCGTCCCAGGAGATTGGCGACATCGTCAGCCTGATCGATGACATCGCCGAGCAGACCAACATCCTCGCGCTCAACGCCGCGATCCAGGCGAGCATGGCCGGTGATGCCGGGCGTGGTTTTGCGGTGGTGGCCGATGAGGTACAGCGCCTGGCTGAGCGCTCTTCGGCGGCGACGCGGCAGATCGAAACCCTGGTGCGAGCGATCCAGACGGACACCAACGAAGCCGTGATTTCCATGGAGCAGACCACCACCGAAGTGGTGCGCGGTGCGCGGCTGGCCCAGGACGCCGGGGTGGCGCTGGAAGAGATCGAAGGCGTGTCGAAAACCCTGGCGGCGTTGATCCAGAGTATCTCCAACGCGGCGCAGCAGCAGACGTCGTCGGCGGGGCAGATTTCCCTGACGATGAACGTGATTCAACAGATCACCACTCAGACTTCGTCGGGCTCTACGGCCACTGCCGAGAGCATCGGCAACCTGGCAAAAATGGCCAGTCAGTTGCGGCGGTCGGTGTCGGGGTTCACCTTGCCGGCGGCACGGCAGGTGGATGAGTGAAATGCTATCTGTCAGGCACCACCGAATCCTTGTGGGAGCTGGCTTGCCTGCGATAGCGGTGTGTCAGTGCCGAAGATGCAAACTGATGCACCGGCATCGCAGGCAAGCCAGCTCCCACATTCGATCTCCATGGTCCTTGGAGTCGTCATTCACAAAGCGACAAATGAATTCAGACGGGAGCGGTTATGGTTGATCGGCACGACTACGTGGCCCTCGAATGGGTCAAGGGCGAAATTGCCGAAACCCTGAAACAGGCCCGTTCGGCGCTGGACGCCTATGTTGAAGAAGGCAGCAGCGAGGCCATCGGCCAATGCCTGGAATGCATCCATCAGGTCCATGGCAGTTTGCTGATGGTCGAGTTTTACGGCGCAGCCCTGTTCGCCGAAGAAATGGAGCAACTGGCCCTCGCCCTGCAATGCGCTCGGGTCAGCCAGCGCGACGAAGGCATTCGCCTGCTGCAACAGGGCCTTGGCCAACTGCCGCTGTACCTCGACCGCGTGCACAGCGCCCGGCGCGACCTGCCCCTGGTGGTGCTGCCGCTGCTCAACGACCTGCGCAGCGTGCGCGGTGAAAGCCTGCTCTCGGAAACCAGCCTGTTCAGCCCGCAACTGCTGGTGATCCCGCCGCTGCCCGAGGACGCATTGGCCCAGCGCTCGCCGGAGGATTTTCCCGAGCTGCTGCGTCAGTGGCGGCAGATGCTGCAACAGGCGTTGGTCGGCTTGCTGCGCGAAGACCACGGCCCCAGCAACCTGGAAGACATGGCGCGGGTGTTCGCCCGCCTCGAAGCCCTGTGCCATGGTGCACCGCTGTTACCGTTGTGGCAGGTGACCTCGGCGCTGGTGGAAGGCATGCTCATTGGCGTGGTCGCCAACAGCCCGGCGTTGCGCAGTTTGCTCAAGGCCTGCGACAAGCCACTCAAGCGCCTGCTGACCCAGGGCATCAACGGCATCAACACCCCGGCCCCGGATGAGTTGCTCAAGAGCCTGTTGTTCTACGTCGCCAAAGTCACCCGACCGACTCCACGGATGCAAAGTTTGAAAGAACGTTATGGCCTCGATGAAGCCCTGCCCGACAGCGCCGTGGTAGACGCCGAACGTGCCCGCCTGGCCGGCCCGGACCGCGACGCGATGGGCTCGGTGCTCGGCGCGTTATGCGAGGAGTTGGTACGGGTCAAGGAGCGCCTGGACCTGTTCGTCCGCAGCGACCGCCAGCACGCCTCGGACCTTGAGGCGTTGCTGGCGCCCTTGCGGCAGATCGCCGATACCCTGGCGGTATTGGGTTTCGGCCAGCCGCGCAAAGTGATCATCGACCAATTGGCGGTGGTGCTCGGCCTGGCCCAGGGTCAGCGCGAGCCCAACGACGCGGTGTTGATGGACGTCGCCGGCGCCTTGCTCTACGTCGAAGCGACGTTGGCGGGGATGGTCGGCACGGTCGAGCCGGAACGCCGGGAAGAAAGCCGCCTGCCCACCACCGACCTGACGCAGATCCACCACCTGGTGATCCGCGAATCCTGCCAGTGCCTGACCCAGGCCAAAGAGCTGGTGATCGACTGCATCGAGGCCCATTGGGACCGCCAGCGCCTGGAGTCACTGCCCGAGTTGCTGACCCAGGTGCGCGGTGCGCTGGCGATGATTCCGCTGCCCCGTGCGGCGAGCCTGATGCGCGGCTGCAACGATTACGTCAACGAGCAATTGATGGTCAGTGAGGCCGCGCCTTCCGAGGCGCAGCTCGAGCATTTTGCCGATGTGCTCACCAGCCTCGAGTACTACCTGGAGCGCATGCTTCAGGACCACGACGCCCCAGGCGAACGGGTGCTGGAAGTCGCCGCCGAAGGCCTGGCAGCGCTGGGCTATTTGCCGGCCGAGAAGCCGTGGCGCCAGGCACTGCTGGCCCAGGATGATGCGCCGGCGGAACAGACCCCGTTTCTCGCGGATGCGCTGGCCAGCCCCACCTCGCGCCTCAACCCGCCGGCCCTCCAACGCCCAGGCAGCCTGCTGCCACCGCCTGCCGGCGAGGAGCCCATCGACGACGAACTGCGGGAAGTCTTCCTCGAAGAAACCGCCGAAGTCCTCGACGTGCTGCACCGCTACGTACCTGCGGGTACTGCGAGCCTGGCAGACAAGGCCACCCTGAGCGAAATGCGCCGCGCCTTCCACACCTTGAAAGGCAGTGGCCGCATGGTGCGTGCCCTGGTGTTGGCGGAGCTGGCCTGGGCCGTGGAAAACCTGCTCAACCGCGTGCTGGAACGCAGCGTCGCGCCGGGCCCTGATGTGCAAGCGGTGCTGGATGACGTGCTGGAATTGCTGCCTGAGCTGATTACCGATTTCGCCGACGATGCCCAGCGCCAGCGCGACGACGTAGACGAACTGGCGGCGCGGGCGCATGCCTTGGCCAGCGGGGTCGAGCCTTCGGCCACCGACCCGGCCACCCTGGACCCGCAGTTGCTGGAAATCTTCCGCAACGAAGCCCAGAGCCACCTCGACAGCCTCAACCATTTCCTGCAACAGGCCACCGAGCACCTGCCGCTGCAGGTCAGCGATGAACTGCAACGGGCGCTGCATACCCTCAAGGGCAGCGCCTACATGGCCGGCGTGTTGCCCATCGCCGAACTGGCGCGGCCGCTGGATCACCTGACCCGCGAATACAAGGCCCATCGCCTGCCGCTGGACCTGGATGAAATCGAATTGCTGCTGGAGGCCGAGGCGTTGTTCCAGCGTGGTGTGCGCCAGTTGGACAGTGATCCCCACGCGCCCATCAACGGCGCAGCAGCCTTGATCGAACGCACGCAAAACCTGCTGAACAGCCAGCTCGAAGCCCTGCTGAATGCACCCAGCACTGGGCTGCGCATCAAGCGCGACCCGCAGTTGATCACCAACTTCCTGGCCCAGGGCATGGACATCCTGCTGGATGCTGAAAGCCTGTTGCGCCGCTGGCAACAGCACCCCGGCGAACGCCAGGAACTGAGCGCGCTGCTGGACGAACTGACCACCCTCGGCGAAGGCGCGCACCTGGCCGACCTGCACCCGATGGATGAATTGTGCGAAGCCTTGCTCGACCTCTACGGTGCGGTGGAGGAAAGCAGCCTGGCGGTCAGCGAACGCTTCTTCCACGAGGCGGAACAGGCCCACGAAGCCCTGATCAACATGCTCGACCAACTGGCCGCCGGCCAGGAAATCAGCGCGGCGCCGGCACGGGTTCGAGCCCTGCGCGAGCTGCTGGATGAAGGCCTCGACCCGTCCGCCACCGGGCTGATCAAAACCGATGGCAGCCGCGCGCTGAGCATCTCCGAACTGGGCGCCGCCACGGCGCAGCTGGACCAAGGTTTTGCGGTAGACGATGAGATCGTCGAGATATTTCTTGAAGAGGCGGTGGACATCCTCGACAGCGCCGGCCAGTCCCTCAAGCGCTGGCTGCTGGACCCGGATAACGCTGCCCCCCTCTCATCGTTGCAACGGGATTTGCACACCCTCAAGGGTGGCGCGCGCATGGCGGAAATCGGTGCGGTGGGCGACTTGGCCCTTGAGTTGGAAAACCTTTACGAAGGCCTGGTCGACCGTCGCTACAGCTATTCCAGCGAGTTGGCGAACGTGTTGATGGCCGGTCATGAGCGACTGGCGCTACTGCTTGAGCAACTGCAACACCAACAACTGCTGAGCGACTCCACCGAGCTGATCAGCCACTTGCGTGAGTTGCGCCACGGCACCGGACAAGCGGCGCCTGCCGCAGCCGCCGAAGTCGAGACGGCGGGCAGTGATCCCGAGCTGCTGGATATCTTTCTCGAAGAAGCCGCCGACATCCTCGACAGCTCCGGCGCCGCGCTGTTGCGCTGGCAGGCCGAGCCGAAAAATCGCCAGGAAGTCGAGACCCTGCTGCGGGACCTGCACACCCTCAAGGGCGGCGCGCGTATGGTCGAGATCGGCCCGATTGGCGACCTGGCCCATGAGCTGGAATTTCTCTACGAAGGCTTGTCGGCAGGTTTGCTGGCGCCCTCGGCGGAACTCTTCGGGTTGCTGCAAGGCTGCCACGACCGCCTGGCGCAGATGATCGATGCAGTGGCGGCGGGTATGCCGGTGGGCTCGGTGGATCTGCTGATCGAGCGGATCAAAAGCCTGGTGCATCCGGCTGAAGTGACCGCCGCACCAGTCGCCTTGGCGGCGACCAAAACCGACGCGGCGCCGGCCAGTGATCCGGCCGCTGACATGGTGAAGATCTCTGCCGACTTGCTGGATGACCTGGTCAACCTGGCCGGTGAGACTTCTATCTTCCGTGGGCGCATCGAGCAGCAGGTCAACGATGCGCGCATTGCCCTCAACGAAGTGGAAACCACCATCGAGCGCATGCGCGACCAACTGCGTCGGCTCGACACCGAGACCCAGGGCCGTATCCTCAGCCGACAGCAGGCGGAGGCCGAACGCCTGGGCTACGAAGAATTCGACCCGCTGGAAATGGACCGCCATTCCCAACTGCAACAACTGTCCCGGGCCCTGTTCGAGTCCGCCTCCGACCTGCTCGACCTCAAGGAAACCCTCGAGCGTCGCAACCAGGACGCCCACAACCTTTTGCAGCAACAGGCGCGTATCAACACCGAGCTGCAAGAAGGCCTGATGCGCACGCGCATGGTGCCCTTCGAACGCATGCTGCCACGGCTCAAGCGCATCGTGCGGCAAGTGGCGGGCGAGCTGGGCAAGGATGTGGAATTCATCGTCGGCAACGCCGAAGGCGAGATGGACCGCAACGTGCTGGAGCGCATGGTCGCGCCGCTGGAGCATATGCTGCGCAACGCCGTCGACCATGGCCTGGAATCCCGCGATGCGCGATTGCTGGCCGGTAAACCCGAGAAAGGCCGGATCACCCTGGACCTGACCCACGAAGGCGGCGACATCGTTTTCGACATGCGCGACGACGGCGCCGGCGTGCCGCTTGAAGCCGTGCGGCGCAAGGCGATCAAGCGTGGCTTGCTCGACCCCAACCTGGAAATCAGCGACCGCGACGTGCTGCAGTTCATCCTGCAACCGGGGTTTTCCACCGCCGAAAAAATCACCCAGATTTCCGGGCGTGGCGTGGGCATGGACGTGGTGCATGAAGAAGTGCGCCAGTTGGGCGGCTCGATGGTCATCGATTCGACGCCGGGGGAGGGGGTGCACTTTCGCATTCGCCTGCCGTTCACCGTGTCGGTCAACCAGGCGTTGATGGTGCAGTGCGCGGACGATCAATACGCGATCCCGCTGAACACCATCGAAGGCCTGGTGCGGGTCATGCCCCATGAGCTGGAGGGGCACTATCAGCTGAATCCGCCGCGTTACGAGTACGCCGGCCAGCGCTACGAACTGTTCTACCTTGGCGACCTGCTGCACACCGTCGGCCGCCCGAACCTGCTGGGCCAGTACCAGCCACTGCCGGTGCTGCTGGTGCAGTGCAACGAACGGCGCGTGGCGGTGCAGGTGGATGCCATGGCCGGGACGCGGGAGATCGTGGTCAAGGGCCTGGGGCCGCAATTTGCCGGGGTGAAGGGCCTGTCGGGTGCAACCATCCTCGGCGATGGTCGCGTGGTGCTGATCATCGACCTGCTGGCGCATATCCGCGCGCGGCCACCGGCGTTGCCGGCCCAGGCAGCCGATGCACCGTTGACCCTCAACGACCCCCTGAAAAAGCGCCCGTTGCTGGTGCTGGTGGTGGACGACTCGGTCACCGTACGCAAAGTCACCAGCCGCCTGCTGGAGCGCAACGGCATGAACGTCCTCACCGCCAAGGACGGCATCGACGCCATGGCCGTGCTGGAAGAACACACGCCGGACCTGATGCTGCTCGACATTGAAATGCCACGCATGGACGGCTTCGAAGTGGCCATCCAGGTGCGTGACGACCCACGGTTGATGCGCATGCCCATCATCATGATCACCTCCCGCACCGGGCAAAAACACCGTGATCGTGCGATGGCGATTGGCGTCAACGACTACCTCGGCAAGCCTTATCAAGAGTCGGTGCTGCTGGAAAGCATCGCTTACTGGAGCAAGTCCCGTGCTTGATCACCGCGCTACCCAACTCACCGGCTTGCTGCTGCCCTTGGCGGATCGCTACCTGTTGCTGCCCAACGTCGCCGTGGCCGAGTTGATCGACTTCCAGCGCGGCGAACCGGCCAGCGACGCGCCGCCGTGGTACCTGCGGCAAGTCACCTGGCGGGATCGGCAGTTGCCGTTGATCAGCTTTGAGGCCGCGTGTGGCGAGTCGGGCGTGGTGGGGGAGCGGGCACGGATTGTGGTGCTGAACACCTTGGGCGGACGGCCGACGTTGAAGTTTATTGCGTTGGTGATCCAGGGGATTCCGCGCTCGTACAAGCTCGATAGCCAGTTGAGTTATGTGGACGTGCCATTGTGCCCGCTGGAACTGGCGGCGGTGCAGGTGGGAGAGCATGTGGCGAAGGTGCCGGACTTGATGGGGTTGGAGGCGTTGTTGGTGGAGGCGGGTTTGGCTTGAGCTACCCATTTCCATAAGCAATAACATGCGCTCAACTACGCACGAAAGCTTGAAGCGGGCCGTAGTCATTTATGTCGGCGGCACGCAGTGCATGGATATATAACGTGCGTACTTCACTGGCTGCTATCAGGCTCGCGCTTCCCCAAGAGAACGGAGCGAGCCCTTGCTGCCTTAGGAGGCAGTCGGCCATAAGGCGTGAGTGTCGTCCGTTTCCATTGGGGAATGGGTGCAACGACACGAGTTGGTGGTGGAAGCGCATAGCCACCTCTTCGGCAGGGAACACGTCGTGCTCCAGCCAGTAGGCCGTGTTATCGAGTAACTGGCGCAGGTTGACTGAGATTTTTGTCCAGTCGCAGCCAATATTTTTGTCGGACTTGCGAAACGTCCCGGCCCAGATCCAGGTATCGCTGAACATTTTGATGTGAAGTTGACGGCAGAAGTGTTCGTCCAGGACGTCCAACTTTTTTTGCCGCCCAAGCCAGCGCATGGCCTTGATGATGTTTGCCGCTTCCCATTCATCAAGTTCACCTTGAGTACCGATGTGCTTTGGCTTCAGGCCTGCAGCTTCATCAAGGTCTAACGGTGTTTGCCCAGGTTTGAGTTCAAGTTCTATCGCCATAGTCGAGCCCACGATCCGGAGAGCAGTTCTTTGCGTCGATCGTCTACCTGGCTTTCGATGAACGTATCTGAAGGCCGCTGATCTTCAAGGCTCATTGTGTGGGTGACACCCATAATCTCTTGCCTGGCCAGCCACTCGGCGCGGGCTTCAACCGTCTGGTGCAGTGGTTTTCGCGGCACCAGGGCGTAAACGAGTTCGCAGTCCAAACCCGCCGCCAGCTTGCGTAATTGCGCGAGTGTGATCCGATCTTCGGCTTCGGCCCGTTCCGACTGTTGCAAAGTTGCGAAGGCTACGCCAACCAAGGCTGCTTGAGCCCTTAACGATCGGCCCAGTGCTTCCCTGATGGAGCGTAGCCAGCCGCCCGGCGGCGTGGGCTTGCCTCGCAGGGCTTCAAAGGGTTCGAGTGCCCGCTCCACTTGGGCAAGGCGCAATTTGGAGAGATCGGATGAGGCCATGAGATGCCACCTTTTTTAGCTTGGAAGTATTCATATCCTGTCTATTGTATGCCCTTAAGCATACGTTTAAATATTTATTGATAGGCTATGAGCATACATTATTATTCATAATGTATGCCTAAGTGCGATCAATAGTGGATATATAGTATGGTTATAGGCAATCGGTATGGATGAGTTCCTGTGATCCTTGTAGTGAGCGGGGTAAGCCCGCTCACTACAACTGCGCTTGGTCGTTGGCGCTTTGCATTCGGCCGCTTTCAGCGGCTATACGATTTGGAAATGAAGGCTAGATGGGACGATTCCGAGCAACAACCCGAAAAGTTCGTAGGAACAATCGGCGCGTGTTTGCCTTCGGATTTTTCCTGCAACCTCTCGCGCTGTGCATGAACTTGTTGTGCCCGGCGATCGCGCCTAGTCTTCGTGCGTCATCGCAAAAAACGGTGACACGGACGTGCAAGTCCGACGAAACTGTTTAGGCGTACAAACGCCCAGCCATCCAACGGGCGTTTTTTGTGCTCGCTGCTCTATGGCGGCTGCGCGCAGGAGGTCTTCGGACCTGCTGGGTGTCCTAAACAGGCCCGGTCTTGCACACCTGCGCACGGTCGCCACCCTCATTCGCGTGCAAGCGAACGGTGGCGCTCCTCATCTGTTTAGGAGTTTCATCATGTTCAAACCTACCCCCAATCCTCCCCACAACGCCGAAATCGAACACCGCAAACTCCAGGCCGCCGCCGAGCGTGCCATGGATCATTACTTTCCGACTTCGGCTTCATCTTCACTCTTTACCGTCACCCCCTCTCAATCCACCGAAGCCCTGTTGGCCAACGCTTCTGAAACCTTTGCCTCACTCAACGCCCTGACTTCCAACCTGGCCTTTGAATTGGAAGGTTCCCAGCGCGGCGTGGTGCTGGCCATTCAGCAGATGAGTGAGCTGGGGCAGTTACTGGTTGATCAAGCGTTGGAGCAGGTAAGCCCAGCGGCGATGTGACGAAGTGGGATCGGTCCCAAAAAGGGACTGATCGTTCCCATTTTGGGACTCTTGCGTACGTTCTTAAGAACACAGCCGATCAAAATGTGGGAGCTGGCTTGCCTGCGATGCGGGCGACTCGGTGAGTCAGGCTCACCGCAGCGATGCCATCGCAGGCAAGCCAGCTCCCACATTTGATCTCTGTCGGTTCCAAACCAGCATTTGCTAATTAACCATTACTCCAATCGTAACGGTTCACCGCCCAGCTTGATTGATGCCCCCCCAATACCCTCCTAAGGTACAGCCCACGACAGCAAATCCCGTGGAGCGACCATGACAACAACAACTTCCCCCGACTCGCGCTGGACGCGGCGGCGCGATGAGAAGCAGCGCCGCCTCGCATTGGTGCGATCCTTCGCCGATGGCGCCGTGCTCCCCAGCGAGCGCATTGTCGAAGCCCTGGAAGCCCTGATCCTCCCCGGCGACCGTGTGGTGCTGGAAGGCAACAACCAGAAGCAGGCCGATTTCCTCTCGCGCTCCCTGGCCAAGGCCGACCCCGCCAAGCTCCACGACTTGCACATGATCATGCCCAGCGTCGGGCGCTCCGAGCACCTGGACCTGTTTGAAAAGGGCATCGCCCGCAAGCTGGATTTCTCTTTCGCCGGCACCCAATCCCTACGCATCAGCCAGTTGCTGGAAGACGGCCTGCTGGAAGTTGGCGCCATCCACACCTACATCGAACTCTACGCGCGGCTGGTGGTGGACCTGATTCCCAACGTCGTGCTCTCCGCCGGTTTCATGGCCGACCGCGCCGGCAATATCTACACCGGCCCGAGCACCGAAGACACGCCAGCGCTGATCGAGCCGGCCGCCTTCAGCGATGGCATCGTCATCGTCCAGGTCAACCAGTTGGTGGATGACGTCACCGACCTGCCTCGCGTCGACATCCCGGCAAGCTGGGTCGATTTCGTGGTGGTCGCCGACAAGCCCTTCTATATCGAACCGCTGTTCACCCGCGACCCACGGCACATCAAGCCGGTGCATGTGTTGATGGCGATGATGGCGATCCGTGGCATCTACGAAAAACACAACGTCCAGTCCCTGAACCACGGCATCGGTTTCAACACCGCGGCCATTGAATTGATCCTGCCCACCTACGGTGAATCCCTGGGCCTGAAGGGCAAGATCTGCCGCAACTGGACGCTCAACCCGCACCCAACCTTGATCCCGGCCATCGAAAGCGGATGGGTCGAAAGCGTGCATTGCTTCGGCACCGAACTGGGCATGGAAAACTACATCGCCGCCCGGCCGGATGTGTTCTTCACGGGGCGCGACGGCTCGCTGCGTTCCAACCGAATGTTTTGCCAGCTGGCCGGCCAGTACGCGGTGGACCTGTTTATCGGTGCCACCTTGCAAGTCGACGGCGACGGCCATTCCTCCACCGTCACCCGTGGCCGCCTCGCCGGTTTTGGTGGTGCGCCGAACATGGGCCACGACCCGCGCGGTCGCCGCCACGGCACACCCGCCTGGCTCGACATGCGCCACGACGATGCCCCGGAAGCCTTGCTCGAACGCGGCAAAAAGCTCGTGGTGCAAATGGTCGAGACCTTCCAGGAAGGCGGCAAACCGACCTTCGTTGAAACCCTCGATGCAGTGGAAGTCGCACGCAAAAGCGGCATGCCCCTGGCGCCGATCATGATCTACGGCGATGACGTCACCCACTTGCTCACCGAAGAAGGCATCGCCTACCTGTACAAGGCCCGTTCCCTGGAGGAGCGCCAGGCGATGATCGCCGCTGTCGCCGGGGTGACCGCCATCGGCATGCGCCACAACCCCAAGGACACCGCGCGCATGCGCCGCGAAGGCCTGATCGCGCTGCCCGAAGACCTCGGCATCCGCCGCACCGACGCCACCCGCGAGTTGCTGGCCGCCAAGAGCGTGGCCGATCTGGTGGAATGGTCCGGTGGCTTGTACAACCCGCCCGCCAAGTTCAGGAGCTGGTAAATGCACGCACTCAAACTGCACGACCTGACACTGGCCGAACGCCTGGCCGACATGGCCGTCGACGCATTGATTGATGAAGCCGACCTGTCACCGAAACCTGCCCTGGTGGACCGTCGCGGCAATGGCGCCCATACCGATTTGCACCTCGGCTTGATGCACGCGTCGGCGCTGTCGTTGTGGCCGGCGTTCAAGGAAATGGCCGAGGCCGCGATCGAATGTGGCGAAGTCGGACTGCCCTTGCGTGAAGCCCTCGGGCGGATCGGTCGCGAAGGCGAACAGGCGATGCTCGTGACCACCAGCGGCGTAAATACCCATCGGGGTGCGATCTGGGCGCTCGGCCTGTTAGTCGCCGCCGCCGCACTGCAACCCGAATCCTGCACGGCCAACGCAATGACTTTGCGCGCTGCCCGCCTGGCCTTGCTCAACGACCGCTACGCACCGCAACCGCTGAGCCACGGCGCCCAGGTCGCACAACGCTATGGCGCTCGCGGTGCCCGTGAAGAAGCGCAACTGGGCTTCCCGTCAGTGCTGCAACGCGGCCTGCCACAGCTGAAACAAAGCCGCCTGCAACAACACGGCGAACAAAACGCGCGCCTCGATGCCTTGCTGGCGATCATGACCGAACTGGCCGACACCTGCGTGCTCTACCGCGCCGGCCCCGAAGGCTTGCAGGCCATGCAACAAGGCGCTCAAGCGGTGCTGGACGCCGGCGGCAGTGCGAGCCTCGCCGGCCGCCGCCAACTGCATGAGCTGGACCAGCAACTGCTGGCGCTGAATGCCTCCCCCGGTGGCGCCGCCGACCTGTTGGCCGCCTGCCTGTTTATCGACCGCCTCGACGGAGCGCTGTGATGGAAACCTTATCCTTTGAATTCCCCGCCGGGCAGCCCGCCAAGGGCCGTGCGCTGGTAGGTTGCGTCGGCTCCGGCGACCTGGAGGTGCTGCTGGAACCGGGCACTGCCGGCACCCTGACGATTCAGGTGCAGACCTCGGTGAACGGTGCGCAGCTGCGTTGGCAGCATCTGTTCGAACGGATCTTCCAGGAACAGACACCCCCCGCATTGAACATCGATATCCACGACTTCGGCGCCACACCCGGCGTGGTGCGCTTGCGTCTGGAGCAAGGCTTCGAGGAGATCGGTCATGACTGACTTGCTGAACACACACAGCTTCGTCGAACTCGGCGCCCGGCAGCGGGCCAAGGCCTTGCTCGACGCGGGCAGCTATCGCGAACTGATCGATCCGTTCCAGCGCGTCATGTCGCCGTGGCTGAGTCGCCAGGGCGTGGTGCCGCAGGCAGACGACGGCGTGGTGATCGCCAAGGGCAGCATCGCCGGCTTGCCGGTGGTCATCGCCGCTATCGAAGGCAATTTCCAGGGGGGCAGTCTCGGTGAAGTCGGCGGCGCAAAGATGGCTGGCGCACTGGAGCTGGCCGCTGAAGACAACCGCAACGGCATCCCGACGCGCGCCATCCTGCTGCTGGAAACCGGCGGCGTGCGCTTGCAGGAAGCCAACCTGGGCCTGGCCGCCATCGCCGATATCCACGCGGCGATTGTCGACCTGCGCCAGTACCAGCCGGTGATCGGCGTGGTGGCGGGCAGCGTCGGTTGCTTTGGCGGCATGTCCATCGCGGCAGGTTTGTGCAGTTATCTGTTGGTGACCCGCGAGGCGCGCCTTGGCCTGAACGGCCCGCAGGTGATCGAACAGGAAGCCGGCCTTGAAGAATACGACTCCCGCGACCGGCCCTTTATCTGGAGCCTGACCGGCGGCGAGCAACGCTTTAACAGCGGCTTGGCCGACCGCTATGTGGCCGACGACGTGGCGCAGATTCAGCAGCAAATCACTGAGCTGCTGCAACAAGGCTTGCCGGAAAACCAGCGCAGCCGTCAGGTTGATCACTATCTGGAACGCCTGGCCGCACTGAACGCCGAACCGCAAATCGACCCGGCGACGGTTCGCGATCTGTACCAGGGAGAACGCTCATGAGAGGTTTGCAGTGGTTCAACGCATTGAGCGGCGGTGCAGCGCTTGTGAGCGGTTTGCCGAACTCGCTGAAAGTCGCCGACGGTGTGCTCGGTGATCAGCCCGTGCGCTTTATCGCGGTGGTCACCGATGCGCAAAATCGCTTCCCTCGCGCTCGCAACGGTGAAGTCGGTTTGCTGGAAGGCTGGGGTTTGGCCAAGGCGGTTGATGAAGCGATCAACACCGGCGACAAGCGTCCGCTGATTGCCATTGTCGATGTGCCGAGCCAGGCCTACGGTCGTCGCGAAGAAGCCTTGGGCATTCACCAGGCATTGGCCGCCGCTGCCGACAGCTACGCCCGCGCCCGCTTGGCCGGTCACCCGGTGATCGCGCTGCTGGTGGGCAAGGCGATGTCCGGTGCCTTTCTCGCCCACGGTTACCAGGCCAACCGCCTGATTGCCCTGCGCGATCCCGGCGTGATGGTGCATGCCATGGGCAAGGCCTCGGCGGCGCGGGTGACCCTGCGCAGTGTCGAAGAGCTGGAAGCCTTGGCCGCCAGCGTGCCGCCGATGGCGTATGACATCGACAGTTATGCCAGCCTCGGCTTGCTCTGGGAGACCTTGTCGGTTCGTCAGATTGAGCAACCCACCACCGAAGATGTGGCGCGGGTCAGCGATTGCCTGGTGCAGGCGATCAAGGATGTGCAAGCGGGCGGCCGTGACCTGAGCGGACGCCTGGGTGCCACCAACCGCGCGGCCTCCAGCCAGGTGCGCCAACTGCTGCGGGAACAATGGTGAACGCCCACGACTTGCTCTGGGGCATGACCCCGGTGCATGCCCCCGCTGACGCGCCGGCCTGGGTGCTGGAAGCATTGGCCGCTGGGCATCCGGTGGTGGTGCGGCGTGCCATCGCGCCGCCGGGCCATGTGCCGGTGGGTGTGCGTGGGCGCTTGCGCGAGCAGCGCTTCGCCGCCGTAATGCCGCTGGCCGCGGTGCAACGGCGCGTGGTACCGGAAGACCTGCGCGGTGTGATCTCTTCACGGGATTTACCGGCGTTGCAGGCCCTCGCTCAACTGCGTCCGGTGCTGGCGAAGAAGAACTGGGGCGTCACCGGCAGTGCCGGTTTCGAACTGGCGAGTGGCATTGAAGCGCTGCACGCCAAGAGCGATCTGGATTTGATTCTGCGCACGCCCGAGCGACTTGATCGTGGCGATGCCGAAGACTTGCTGGCAATACTCGACACGGCGGTGTGCGCCGTAGACCTGCAACTGCAAACGCCGTTTGGCGCCGTCGCGTTGCGCGAGTGGGCCGGTGGATCACGTCGCGTGCTGCTGAAAAATGCCGGTGGCGCGCAGTTGGTGATCGACCCGTGGCAGGCCGTTGCATGAGCAGCCTCCTGGCCTTCCCGGGGCAGGGCGCCCAGCGTCCCGGCATGCTCCAGCAGTTGCCGCGCGCGGTGCTGGACGAAGCCAGTGCTGCCTTGAATGAGGACGTGTTGAAACTCGACTCTGCCGAAGCCCTGGCCTCGACCCGGGCCGTGCAGCTCTGCCTGTTGATTGCCGGCGTGGCCAGTGCACGCTTGTTGGAACACGTCCCCGATTACGTCGCCGGCCTGTCCATCGGCGCCTATCCAGCAGCCGTGATTGCCGGCTCCCTGGGCTTTGCCGATGCGCTGAGACTCGTCAGCCTGCGGGGCGAATTGATGCAACAAGCGTATCCCCACGGCTACGGCATGACCGCGCTTATCGGCCCGGACCTGTCCACCGTCGAAGCCTTGCTTGCTCAGGTCCACAGCCCGCAAACCCCGGTTTACCTGGCCAATATCAATGCCGACAACCAGACGGTCATCGCCGGCAGCGATGAGGCCATGAAGGCGGTCGCCAATCTGGTGCGCGGCAACGGCGTCGCCAAACGCCTGGCCGTCAGCGTGCCGTCCCATTGTGCGCTGCTGGAAAAGCCTGCCGAAACACTGGCTCAAGCCTTCGCTGAAGTGACACTGAAACCGCCGAGCATCACTTACCTGAGCAGCACCCGCGCCCGGCCAATCCACAACACCGAACACCTGCGCGACGACCTCGCTTTCAACATGTGCCGCATCGTCGACTGGCGCGGCACCGTGCAAAGCGCCTTCGAGCGCGGTGTGCGCCTGCATCTCGAACTGCCTCCCGGCGCCGTGCTCACGGGCCTCGCGCGCCGGGTGTTCGAGCAAGGCACCGTCATTGCCTTCGAAGGTGCCCGCCTGGACACCTTGCAGGCCTTGCTGCAAGAGGAGGGAAACCATCACCGATAG
Source organism: Pseudomonas sp. MWU16-30323 (assembly GCF_020515595.1). NCBI lineage: Bacteria > Pseudomonadati > Pseudomonadota > Gammaproteobacteria > Pseudomonadales > Pseudomonadaceae > Pseudomonas > Pseudomonas sp. MWU16-30323. The sequence continues at coordinate 227,545 of NZ_JAIWYM010000002.1, read as the reverse complement.
AGCTCCACCAAGGCCGATGCTGGTCGGTCAAGAGATAGAGCGGGTCACCAATGACCTGTGGCGAGGGAGCTTGCTCCCGTTGGAGTGCGCAGCGCTCCCAGGATTTCAGGGCCGCTACGCAGCCCAACGGGAGCAAGCTCCCTCGCCACAGGTACGGTATTCATCTTTATCGGATCGGCATTGCCGCCCAAGGCTTTCGAAGCACAAAAACAACAATTTCGATGAAGCACTTTGAGGACAACCATCATGATTATTTACGGTGTGGCGTTGCTGGCGATCTGCATGTTGGCAGGCGTGATTCTGGGAGACATGCTCGGCGTGTTGCTGGGCGTGAAATCCAACGTGGGCGGAGTCGGGATCGCGATGATCCTGCTGATCTGCGCACGGCTGTGGATGCATAAGCACGGCGGCATGACCAAGGAATGCGAGATGGGCGTCGGCTTCTGGGGCGCTATGTACATCCCGGTGGTGGTGGCGATGGCGGCCCAGCAAAACGTGGTGACCGCGCTGCACGGCGGCCCGGTGGCGGTGCTGGCGGCGATTGGTTCGGTGGTGGTGTGCGGTTGCACGATTGCCTTGATCAGCCGCACACACAAGGGCGAACCGCTGCCCGATGAAGAGCCGCTGATTGCGGCTGCACCTGTCGCGGGAGGTCGCTGATATGTGGGAACTCATCGAGAAAGGTCTGGCGAATAACGGGCTGGTCACCGCCTTTGCATTTGTTGGCGTGGTGATGTGGATTTCGGTGGTGCTGTCCAAGCGGCTGACCTTCGGACGCATCCACGGTTCGGCCATCGCGATTGTGATCGGGCTGGTGTTGGCCTGGGTGGGCGGCACGTTGACCGGCGGCCAGAAAGGCTTGGCGGACGTGGCACTGTTTTCCGGGATCGGCTTGATGGGCGGCGCCATGCTGCGGGACTTTGCGATCGTGGCCACGGCGTTTGAAGTACAGGCCACCGAGGCGCGCAAGGCGGGTTTGATTGGTGCGGTTGCCTTGCTGCTGGGCACAGTGTTGCCGTTTATTGTGGGCGCGAGTATGGCCTGGGTGTTTGGTTATCGCGATGCGATCAGCATGACCACCATTGGTGCGGGCGCGGTGACTTACATCGTTGGGCCGGTCACGGGGGCCGCGATTGGCGCGACGTCCGATGTGATGGCACTGTCCATCGCGACCGGGTTAATCAAGGCGATCCTGGTGATGGTCGGCACGCCGGTGGCGGCTCGCTGGATGGGCCTGGATAACCCGCGCTCGGCCATGGTGTTCGGTGGCCTGGCCGGTACGGTGAGCGGCGTGACGGCAGGCCTGGCGGCGACGGACCGGCGGCTGGTGCCGTATGGCGCGTTGACCGCCACCTTTCACACCGGGCTTGGGTGCTTGCTGGGGCCTTCGTTGCTCTACTTCATCGTGCGCGGGATTGTCGGCTAACCCGAGATGTGTCGACCGCTTTTGTGGCGAGGGAGCTTGCTCCCGCTGGAGCGCGAAGCGGTCCCAATGCATTCTTCCTGAAACAACGCGGGCGCTGATTTTACGACTGCTGCGCAGCCGAGCGGGAGCAAGCTCCCTCGCCACAGGTGATCATTGTCAGGTTTGGCGATTGGCATACATCCGGCACTCCGCCAACAGCGCGAGCAAATTCGGGTCGCGCTCCTTGGCTTTCAGAAACACCACGCCAATGTGCTGCTGCAAACGGTAGCGCGGTTGCAGGGGAATCAGTTTGACCCGGTTCTCATACACCGCCGCAATCCGTCCCGGCAGCAGCGCATAGCCCACACCCGAGCTGACCATGCTCAGCAGGGTGAAGATGTCGTTGACCTGCATCGCCACCTTCGGCTCGAACCCTGCCTGCTTGAATACGCGGTTGCCGTCCTGGTGGGTGGCGAAGCCTTGGGTGAGGGTGATGAAGGTGGCATCACGCACGTCCGCCAGGTCGATTTCCTGCTCGCGGTCGAAGGGTGAGTCGGCCGGGGTGGCGAGGAAGATATCGTCGGAGAACAGGGCGATCTGCTCGCAGTCGGGATCGTTGGCGTGCTCGTCGAGGGAGATCAGGATCGCGTCGACTTCCATGTTCTTCAACTTGTAGAGCAAGTCGAAATTTGAGCCGAGGATCAGGTCGATGTTGAGTTCGCTGCGGCGGATCTTCAGGCCCATGATCAACTGCGGCACGGTCTTCACCGTCAGCGAATACAGCGAGCCCAGCTTGAAACGCTCGGCGGAAAAGCCGGCGGCCTCGCGTGTCACCCGCACGCTGTCCACCACGTCCTGCACCAGCTTCTGCGCACGCTCTTCCAGCACATAGGCGCTTTCCAGCGGCGTGAGGTTGCGCCCTTCGTGCTTGAACAGCGGGCAGCGCAGGGCGTTTTCCAGGGAGTGGATCGCCCGGTGCACGCTGACGTTGCTGGTCTGCAATTCAGCCGCCGCCCGCGCCAGGTTGCCGGTGCGCATGAACGCCAGGAAAATTTCCAGCTTCTTGAGGGTGAACTCTTCGTCGATCAGCATGGGCGTGACTCTTGTTCGAATGCCGTCGATTGTGCCCCTAAAACCAGTTCACTCCCAGCCATGCACTGCACAGGCCCAACACCACGCCGAGAATGATCAGCCAGATCGCGTTGAGCCTTGTGTAATACACCACGGCGGCGCTGGCCAAGGTCAGCACCAGGCTGGTGGCATTGTTTTCCAGGCTGTTCATCAGGATGTAGCTGGCGGCCAGGATCAGCCCGATGGAGATCGGCAGCAGGCTGCCTTTGACCCGCTGCACCCACGGTGTTTTGGTGTGTTTTTCCAGCCAGCCGGCGCCGAAGTAGGTCAGCACCGAGCACGGCAGCAGCTTGGCGGTCAGCGCCACCAGCGCGCCCGGCAACCCGGCGGCTTGCTGGCCGATAAACACCAGGAACATGCCATTGGGCCCCGGCAATGCCTGGGACAGGGCGAAGAAGGCGACGAACTGGGCGTCGGTGATCCAGTTCATGTCGGTGACGGTGTAGCGGTGGATATCGCTCAGGGCCACGGTGTTGCCGCCAATCGCCATCAACGACCACAGCGCGCATTGGATCATCAGGTGGAACAGCACGCTCTGCATCAGCCGGCCACCTGCTGCTTGCCCATGAAACTCAAGGCCAGGGAGCTGGGAATGCAGATCAGCAAGACCATCCACAACGGCAGCACCAGCACCGCCATCAACACGAAGGTCAGGACGAACGCGCTGTAATTCGCCAGGGTCCGCGGCATGGCCTTGAGCAGGCGCAGAGTGGTACCTAGCATCAGCCCGGTGGCGATCGGCATGACCGCGCCGAAGATCTGCTGCACCACATCATGGCTCCACCATTTGGCATAGGCGAAGCCGGCCAGCACGGTGATCAGCGAGGGGAACAGATACAAGCCGACCACGGTCACAACCGCACCCGGCAAGCCGTGCAGGCGCCGACCGTAGATGATGCCGACGTTGGCGATATTCGGCCCGGGGAAGAATTGGCCGGTGGTCAGCAACTCGTTGAAACCTTGCTCGCTGACCCACTGCCGGCGGTCGACCATCATCTGCCGCGCCCAGGGCATCACACCGCCGAAGCCAAACAGGCCGACCATGGCGAAGTTGTAAAACAACTGCCACAGACTGGGATGAGGCGGGGCAGGTTCGAGGTCGGGCATGGGCGTTACCGATGAGGGGTTTCTATGTGGGAGCTGGCTTGCCTGCGATAGCGGTGTATCAGCAGCAGATGCATGCCTGACCCACCGCTATCGCAGGCAAGCCAGCTCCCACAGGATGAAGCGAATCATCCATCGGCTCGTGTATTTGGGCAAATGAAGAAAGGTTGTTACCTGATATTGGGTGGGTGACGTCAGAATGGTCTGGGTGATAACGGTTATTCGAGGTGAGTGACACATGTATCACGGGGAACGATTCAATGCCTGGAGCCACTTGCTCGGGGCGGTTGCGGCTTTTGTGGGTGCGGTATGGATGTTGGTGGTGGCCAGTATGGACGGCAACCCCTGGAAGATTGTCAGCGTAGCGATCTACGGTTTCACATTGCTGGTGTTGTACAGCGCGTCGACCGTTTACCACAGCGTGCGCGGGCGCAAGAAAGCGATCATGCAGAAGGTGGATCACTTTTCGATCTACCTGCTGATCGCCGGCAGCTACACGCCGTTTTGCCTGGTGACGCTGCGCGGGCCGTGGGGCTGGACCCTGTTCGGCATTGTGTGGGGGCTGGCGGTGATCGGCATCTTGCAGGAGATCAAGCCACGCTCCGAGGCGCGGATCCTGTCGATCGTGATCTACGCCGTGATGGGCTGGATCGTGCTGGTGGCGGTCAAGCCGCTGATTGCTGCGCTGGGCCCCACGGGTTTTGCCTGGCTGGCGTCGGGCGGGGTGCTGTACACCGTGGGCATTATTTTCTTTGCCCTGGAGGACCGCCTGCGGCACTCCCACGGGATCTGGCATTTGTTCGTGATCGGCGGCAGCCTGCTGCATTTCGTGGCGATCATGGGGTACGTGTTATAGCCGGTCCAATTGCTCCTGGGCCCGGCTGCCGAAGATCTCCAGCAGGCTCGCCAGCATATGCGGCGGCGGTTCGTCGGCGCGGGTCAGGGCGTACAAGGTGATTGGCAGCGGCGGCGCCAGTGGGCGAATGCAGGTGCTGGTCGGTGATGCGCCGAGGGCGGTGAACGGATCGATCACCGCCAGCCCGGCACCGGATTCGACCATGGCCCTGGCCAGGGAATAGGTCTGCACTGCGATGCTGACCCGTGGCGGTGGATCGACCGCTTCCAGGTAGCTGTCCAGCTTCGCCGACAACGGGTCGGCGCTGGACAGGCCAATCAACGGCGCGCCCGCCAGGGCCATCAGCGGCAACGGCTTGCCCAGCTCGCTTTCCTTCCAGTAACCCTGCGGTGCCAGCGCCACAAGCACGCCGTGGGCCAACGGCTGGGCGCTCAGCCCTGGGTGATCGGGCGGTTGCAGCGTCAGTGCCACATCGACTTCACGCATCAACAGGTTTTGCACCAGCTCGCGGCTGTGGGCGCTGGACAGCTCGCAGGCGATGTCCGGGTAGCGTTGGGTCCATTCGCGGATGGCCGGCGGCAGCAACGACAGGGCCAGCGCCGGTGTGGCGCCGATACGCAGGCGCTGGCCCGGCTCGCGGCGCAGGTTCTGCGCCAGGCGCCGTACGCCTTGCAGGCTTTCGGTCACCTTGTCGACCTCCCGCTCCAGCGCCAACGCTTCCGGCGTCGGCTGCAACTTGCCACGTATGCGCAGGAACAGCGGGAACCCCAGTTGCAACTCGGCGTGCTGCAACACCTTGCTCACCGCCGGCTGCGAGACATGCAGCAGCTGGGCGGCGGCGCTGATGGAGCCGGTCTGGCGGATGGCCTGGAAGATTTCGATATGACGCAAGCGCATGGGCAGTCCATAACCTTTGTTTATGGGTGACCCATCTTTATTCATTGTCCCGCCGCTGTCACCTGCCTCTAACCTTCAAGCCTGACATCGCACGGTTAAGGGACACACATGGCTCAGCAGGTTTGCATCATCGGTGGTGGGGTTATCGGCCTGGCGAGTGCCTACGCCCTGGTGCGTGCCGGTATGCAGGTGACGGTGGTCGAGGCTCGGGAAACCCTGGGCAGCGAGACCAGTTTCGCCAACGGCGGGCAGCTGTCCTACCGCTATGTCGCGCCGCTGGCCGACAAGGGCGTGCCGCTGCAAGCCATTGGCTGGATGCTGCGCGGTGACTCGCCGCTGAAGCTGCGCCCGCGCATGGACCCGGCACAGTGGCGCTGGATGGCCTCGTTCCTGGGCGCCTGCCGTGGCTCGGTGAACCAGCGCAATGCGGCTCATCTGCTGCGCCTGGCGTCCCTGAGCCAGGGCACCCTGCAACGCTGGCGTGAAGAGGACCAACTGGGCGGCTTCCACTGGCGGCGCAACGGCAAGCTGGTGACCTTTCGCAGCCTCGACAGCTATGAACGCGCGCTGAATAAAGTGACGGACCCGTTGCAGCAACAAGTGCTCTCGGCGGCGGATTGTGCAAGGCTGGAGCCGACCCTGGACAGCGCCAGTTTTGCTGGCGGCATCTATACGCCCAATGAAGAAGTTGGCGACTGTCACGCGTTCTGCCAACAACTGACGGCGCGCCTTGAGGCGTCGGGGCGTTGCACGTTCCTGCTGGGGCGCAAGGTGACCCGGATCCATCATCATGGGGGCCGGGTACACTTGATCGAGATGGGTGAGCAGGCCCTGCCGGTGGAACACCTGGTGCTGGCCGCCGGGCACCGCGGCCCCGAGCTGGCCTTGCCCGGCATGTCGCTGCCGGTCTACCCCCTCAAGGGCTACAGCCTGAGCGTGCCGATTGGTGCGCAGCATCAGGCGCCGAACATCAGCATCACCGACTACGACCGCAAGATCGTCTACGCGCGCATCGGTGAGCAACTGCGGGTGGCGGCGATGGTGGACATCGTTGGCTTCGACACCCGCCTTGAACCCAAGCGCCTGGCACTGATTAAGCGTCAGGCACTTGAGACGTTCCCGCTGGCCGGAGATTACTCGCAGGCGGTCGAATGGGCCGGCATGCGCCCGGCCACGCCCACCGGCGTGCCGCTGATTGGTGCCAGCGCCTATAGCAATCTGTGGCTTAACCTCGGCCACGGCGCCCTCGGGTTTACCCTGGCTTGCGGCAGCGGCCAGGTGCTGGCCGAGTTGATTGGCCGGCACACCACTTCCATTGATATGCAGGGCTTCGCGCCCCGTGCCGCTTGAGGATATTTCGATGAGCATCACCCGAATCAACAGCAACAGTCGCCTGTCTGGCGCCGTGGTGTTTCAGGACCTGGTGTTTTTGTCCGGCCAGGTGCCGGGGGACGGCCGCGATGTGAAGACCCAGACCGAAGAGGTGTTGGCCAAGATTGATGCGCTGCTGGCGGAGGCCGGCAGCGACAAGGATCATCTGCTGAATGCGACCCTCTACCTGAACAATATCCAGGAGGGTTTTGCCCCGATGAATGAAGCCTGGTCCGCCTGGCTATCGCCGGGGCAGGCACCGACGCGTACCACGTTGCAGGCGCAGTTGGCGCGACCGGATGTGCTGGTCGAGATCAGTGTCATTGCGGTGCGCCGTACCTGAACCTTTAAACACCAACGGAGAATAACAATGCAAAAAATCACGTTGATCGGCTGCACCCTGGGGCTTTTATTGGGGGCTCAGGCCCACGCCAACGAGGCCCCCCTGGAAGGCACACTGAGCAAGATCGCCAACGCCAAGAGCATCACCCTCGGCTACCGCGATGCCTCGGTGCCGTTTTCCTATGTGGGTGACCACAGCGGCAAGCCGATGGGCTATTCGGTGGAGCTGGCGAACAAGATCGTCGAGCGCATCCAGCAGAAAATCGGGGTGCCGAAGCTCAACGTGAAGTACAACCTGGTGACTTCCCAGACCCGCATTGCCCTGGTGCAAAACGGCACCGTGGACCTGGAATGCGGTTCCACCGGCGTGACCGCCGAGCGGCAGAAACAGGTGGCGTTTTCCTACGGGTTTATCTATGTGAAAGGCCAGTTGCTGACCGCCAACGACAGCGGCATCAAAAGCTTCGCCGACCTGCAGGGCAAGAACGTAGTGACCACCGCCGGCACCACCAACGAACGGTTCCTCAAGAGCTACAACGTCGACCACAAACTGAACATGTCGGTGATCAGCGCCAAGGACCATGGCGAAGCCTTCCAGATGCTGCAATCGGGTCGGGCGGCGGCGTTCTACATGGACGACGCATTGCTCTACGGAGAACGCGCCAAGGCCAAGGACCCGCACAAGTGGGTGGTGGTGGGGGAAGAGCAGTCGCGGGAAATCTACAGCTGCATGGTGCGCAAGGACGATCCGCAGTTTCTCGCGGTGGTCAACGAAACCCTGGCCGGGCTGTACAGCTCGGGGGAGATCAACGGGATTTACCAGCGCTGGTTTGAACAGCCGATTCCGCCCAAGGGCCTGAACCTGGAATTCCCGATGACCAGTGAGTTGAAGGCGATTATTGCGACGCCTGTGAGTGACCCGGTGGAGTAGTGGAGTGGAAACCCGATCAAAATGTGGGAGCTGGCTTGCCTGCGATAGCGGTGTATCAGCAACATAGGTGTAGCTGACCCACCGCTATCGCAGGCAAGCCAGCTCCCACATTTGATTGGGTTTGCACGGCGGGTTTAGAAGTCGCCCCAGAGTTGTTGAGCCACCGCCAGCGCCACGACCGGCGCGGTTTCGGTACGCAGTACGCGTGGGCCCAGGCGTGCAGAATGAAAACCCGCGCCTTGTGCCGTCTCGACTTCGCCATCGGTCAAGCCGCCTTCCGGCCCGATCAGGAAGGCCAGGCTTCCCGGCTTGGCGTGGCTCACCAGCGGCTCGGCTACCGGGTGCAGCACCAACTTCAAATCCGCTTCGGCCTGCTTCAACCAATCTGCCAGCAACAGCGGTGGGTGAATCACCGGCACCCGCGAGCGACCGCACTGCTCGCACGCGCTGATCGCCACCTGGCGCCAGTGCTGCAGGCGTTTGTCGGCGCGTTCGTCCTTGAGGCGCACTTCGCAGCGGTCGCTGAAGATCGGGGTGATTTCATTCACCCCAAGCTCGGTGGCTTTCTGGATCGCCCAGTCCATCCGCTCGCCACGGGACAGGCCCTGGCCGAGGTGAATCTGCAAGGGCGATTCGACCTGCCCGGCAAAGGCCTCGGTGACTTGCACCACTACGCGTTTTTTACCGACTTCCAGCAAGCTGGCGCGAAACTCCTGGCCGGAACCGTCGAACAGTTGCACGGCGTCGCCTTCGCTCATGCGCAACACGCGGCTGATGTAATGCGCCTGGGCCTCCGGCAACTCGTGGTCGCCAAGGCTCAGGGGGGCGTCGACAAAAAAGCGGGACAGTCTCATTTCTGTTCTCGGAAGAAATACAAAACCTGTGGGAGCCGAGCTTGCTCGCGATCGCGGCAGCCCGTGCACCCGATTAATCAAGTGAACTCCATCAGCCCGGATCACGAAACCCCGGGTGGAAATCCTTGAGCACCGCCACGCTGACCTTGCTGTGGGTGGCGATATCAATCCCTTCGCTGGCCACTTCAGCCAGGAAGTCGATCTGCTCCGGGGTGATCACGTAGGGCGGCAGGAAATACACCACGCTGCCCAATGGCCGCAGCAACGCGCCACGCTCCAGGGCATGCTCGAACACCTTCAGGCCACGGCGTTCCTGCCACGGGTAGGCGGTCTTGGTGGCCTTGTCCTGCACCATCTCGATGGCCAGCACCATGCCGGTCTGGCGCACTTCCGAAACGTGGGGATGATCCACCAAGTGCGCGGTGGCGGTCGCCATGCGCTGGGCCAGGGCCTTGTTGTTTTCGATGACGTTGTCTTCTTCGAAGATATCCAGGGTCGCCAGGGCCGCCGCACAGGCCAGCGGGTTGCCGGTGTAGCTGTGGGAATGCAGGAAGGCGCGCAGGGTCGGGTAGTCGTCGTAGAAGGCGTCGTACACATCGTCGGTGGTGACCACCGCCGCCAATGGCAGGTAGCCGCCGGTCAGGGCCTTGGACAGGCACAGGAAGTCCGGGCGGATGCCGGCCTGTTCACAGGCGAACATCGTGCCGGTGCGGCCAAAGCCCACGGCGATTTCGTCGTGGATCAGGTGCACGCCATAGCGGTCGCAGGCCTCGCGCAGCAGCTTGAGGTACACCGGGTGGTACATGCGCATGCCGCCGGCGCCCTGGATCAGCGGTTCGACGATCACGGCGGCCACGGTGTCGTGGTTGTCGGCGAGGGTCTGCTCCATGGCCAGGAACATGTTCCGGGAATGTTCTTCCCAGCTCATGCCTTCGGGGCGCAGGTAGCAGTCCGGGCTCGGCACCTTGATGGTGTCCAGCAGCAAGGCCTTGTAGGTTTCGGTGAACAGCGGCACATCGCCTACCGACATCGCGGCGATGGTTTCGCCGTGATAGCTGTTGGTCAGGGTGACAAAGCGCTTTTTGTTCGGCAGGCCACGGTTGAGCCAATAGTGAAAGCTCATCTTCAGCGCGACTTCGATGCACGACGAACCGTTGTCGGCATAGAAGCAGCGGGTCAGGCCTTCGGGGGTCATCTTCACCAGGCGTTCGGACAGTTCGATCACCGGCTGGTGGCTGAAACCGGCGAGGATCACGTGTTCCAGCTGGTCCACCTGGTCCTTGATACGCTGGTTGATGCGCGGGTTGGCGTGGCCAAACACGTTGACCCACCAGGAGCTGACGGCGTCGAGGTAGCGTTTGCCTTCGAAGTCTTCCAGCCAGATGCCTTCACCGCGCTTGATCGGGATCAACGGCAGTTGCTGGTGGTCTTTCATCTGGGTGCAGGGATGCCACAGCACTGCAAGGTCGCGTTGCATCCACTGATTATTCAAACCCATGTTCATTCTCCTCGAAGCGGCTCGCGACGTGCGCGGGCGAAACAATCGCGCAAGCCTATGCAATGCAGACCTGTGTCACAACCCATTGCGAGTCTGAAGGGTAAATTGGTGGTAAACGCAGGACAGTCCGTCACGTTTCTTCTGGATAGTCCTTAATCTCTTGTTAACTTACTCTGCATACGCTCTTGATCGTATTTCTCGATATTTCAAAGCGAAATTTTCCGCTTTAATTCGATAGGTAAATCGATAGTCTTGCCACAGCTCTTACGGGATTTGGGACATGCAACTACGTAATTCACCGGCGCGCTATGGCTGGGTCAGCATCGTTTTGCACTGGGGCGTGGCCCTGGTGGTGTTCGGTCTGTTCGCATTGGGCCTGTGGATGGTCGGCCTCGACTACTACAGTGCCTGGCGCAAAGACGCCCCGGACCTGCACAAAAGCATCGGCATCACGCTGTTCGCCATCATGCTCGTGCGGATCGTCTGGCGCCTGGTCAGCCCGCCGCCGCCACCGCTTGCCAGCTATAGCCGCATGACGCGTCTGGGGGCTGCGTTTGGCCACGCATTCCTGTATCTCGGGCTGTTTGCCGTGATGATTGCCGGTTACCTGATTTCCACCGCAGACGGTGTCGGGATCCCGGTGTTTGGCCTGTTTGAGATTCCTGCACTGGTTTCCGGGCTACCGGACCAGGCAGACACCGCAGGCGTGGTGCATTTGTACCTGGCCTGGGTATTGGTGGTGTTCGCCGGCCTGCATGGCGTGGCCGCGTTGAAACACCATTTCATTGATCGTGATGTGACCCTGGTTCGTATGCTGGGGCGCAAAGCCTGATGTTCAACCTCGACTCACAAGGAATAGAAAGCATGTTGAAAAAGACTCTCGCCGCTCTGGCCATCGGTTCTGCCCTGCTGACTGCCGGTCAGGCGATGGCGGCTGACTACGTTGTCGACAAGGAAGGCCAGCACGCCTTCGTTGACTTCAAGATCAGCCACTTGGGCTACAGCTTCATCACCGGTACCTTCAAGGACCTGGACGGCAAGTTCAGCTTCGATGCTGCCAAGCCTGAAGACAGCAAGATTGAGTTCAACGTCCGTACCGCCAGCGTGTTCACCAACCACGCCGAACGTGACAAGCACATCGCCAGCAAAGACTTCCTGGACGTTGGCAAGTTTGCCGACGCCAAGTTCGTCTCCACCAGCGTCAAGACCACCGGCAAGAATGCCGCTGGCCAAGTCACTGCAGACGTGACCGGCGACCTGACCTTCCACGGCGTGACCAAGCCGATCGTCGTCAAGGCGACCTTCCTGGGTGAAGGCAAGGATCCATGGGGCGGCTACCGTGCCGGCTTTGAAGGCACTACCTCCTTCAACCGCCAGGACTTCGGCAAGCAGATGGACCTGGGCCCAGCGTCCAACAACGTTGAGCTGTACGTGACGTTTGAAGGTGTGAAAGCGAAGTAATTTTCGCCAGCCACACAAAAATGCCCCGGATCTCGCGATCCGGGGCATTTTTTATGGCGCTTTGAAAACTCAGCGGTTGCGGGTCAGCAACGCCGGTTTTTCACCACGTGGACGGCCCGGCAGTTGATCCAACTGCTCAGGTGTCAGCGTGCGATCGCTTTTCGACTCTTTGTGGATGATCTTCGGTGCCGGGCCGCCGCGCGGGTTTTGCACCGCTGGCTCAGACAGGCGAGGTTGATCATCACGGGCCGGACGACGGTTGCGCGACTCTTCACGACGGGCCTGGCCGTCACGGGGTGCACCGTTGCGCGGGCCGCTGCGCTTGGCCGGCGGGGTGCCGGTGGTGGCGCCGTTGCTGCTGCGCGGACCGTTCTGGCGACCTTGTGGCTGGCCGCCGGTGCGGGGTGCGGAACCTGCGCCTGCGCCCTGGGCTGGAGCGCCCGGACGACGACCACGACCCTGGGCCGGCTTGGCCTGGGGCACGTAGTCAACGCGGTTACCGAAGTTGTCTACGTCGTCGTCCAGGAACTCGTCCGGAGCACGGTCGGCAGCAGCACGTGGCGGCTGGCTCGGCTGGCGCTGTTCGCGGGCCGGGGTGCCTTCACGGGGCTTTTGCTCACGGGCCGGGCGTTCGCCACGGCCATTGGTCGCAGCCTTGTCCTTGCCGCCCTTGTCCTTGCCCTTGTCTTTACGACCGCCACCACCGCCGCCGCCGTTCGGGCCACGTGGGTTGTTGCGCGGGTTGCGCACGTCCGGACGCTCGCGCACTTCAGGCTTCTCAGCCTCAACGGTGCTGGAGTCGAAGCCCATCAGGTCGCCATCGGCGATTTTCTGCTTGGTCATGCGCTCGATGCTTTTCAGCAGCTTTTCTTCGTCCGGTGCGACCAGGGAAATGGCCTCGCCCGAACGACCGGCCCGGCCGGTACGGCCGATACGGTGCACGTAGTCTTCGTCGACGTTTGGCAGCTCGAAGTTGACCACGTGGGGCAGTTGGTCGATATCCAGGCCGCGAGCGGCGATGTCGGTGGCGACCAGGATGCGCACTTCACCGGCCTTGAAGTCGGCCAGGGCTTTGGTGCGGGCGTTCTGGCTCTTGTTGCCGTGGATGGCGACGGCGGTGAGGCCGTGCTTGTCCAGGTACTCGGCCAGGCGGTTGGCGCCGTGCTTGGTGCGGGTGAACACCAGCACCTGTTCCCACGCGCCGGCGGTGATCAGGTGGGCCAGCAGCGAACGCTTGTGAGCGGCCGGCAGGCGGAATACGCGCTGCTCGATACGTTCGACCGTGGTGTTCGGCGGCGTGACTTCAATACGCTCCGGGTTGTGCAACAACTTGCCCGCCAAAGCGGTGATGTCGTTGGAGAACGTGGCCGAGAACAGCAGGTTCTGGCGTTTGGCCGGCAGGCGCGCGAGGACCTTTTTCACGTCATGGACAAAGCCCATGTCGAGCATGCGGTCGGCTTCGTCCAGCACGAGGATTTCCACGTGGGACAAGTCGACGCTGCCTTGGCCGCACAGGTCGAGCAAACGACCCGGGCAGGCAACCAGTACGTCGACACCACGGGACATGGCCTGAACCTGTGGGTTCATGCCGACGCCGCCGAAGATGCAGGCGCTGACGAACTTCAAGTCGCGGGCATACAGCTTGAAGCTGTCATGCACCTGGGCGGCGAGTTCGCGGGTAGGGGTCAGGACCAGTACGCGCGGTTGGCGCGGGCCGTGACGCTGGGATTTGTCCGGGTGACCGTTGGGGAACAACCGCTCCAGGATCGGAAGGGCGAAGCCGCCGGTTTTACCAGTACCTGTCTGAGCCGCAACCATCAGGTCGCGGCCTTGCAACACGGCGGGAATGGCCCGCTGTTGCACCGGAGTAGGCTCGGTATAGCCCGCTGCCTCGATGGCGCGGACTAAAGCCTCGGAGAGACCGAGGGAAGCAAAGGACATGAGTAATCCTGTTTTAGTTAGGGCTTGGCCCAGAGGGATAGTCTTGCCTGGCGTGAATGGCGTTTAGATGAACGCAATCCCGTCCGGTCCTGCTGGGGCTGGCAGGCACTCAGACGGCTCGCGCGGGCTTGAAAGCTGCGCTGTAGCGGGGTCGGGTGCCTTTTGCAAGACCGAAGCGTCCGGGCGTAAGCCTGGCGGAAAGGCCGGAGTATAACAGAGCAATCACTTCGCGCTGCTTTCCTGCTGCTCAACGGTGCTGGCAGGCAGGGCTGATGCGCTGGTTTGGAGGCTCGCACCGGCATATTTGGCGCTCAAGGCCGCGTAGGCCGGCTCTTGTTTGAAGCGTCTGAGCTCGGCGGCAAAGCGTTGCACCAGCAAGTCCATGCCGGCACCCCGGCGCACGGCCAGGAATTGTGGCTGGCTGCTGACCACCTGGGGCGCCTGGGTGATCTGGTCCTCAAGTCCGAGGGCCTTGAGCACATGCTGGCCGACCCGGCGGTCTGTGATGACCAGGTCGATCCGCCCGAGGGCGAGCTTGCCGAAGTTGGCCTCGTGGCTGGCGGCCGGCTCCTGCTTGAACAGGGTGGACTCGCTGAACTCGGCGCCATAGAGGTAACCCGGCGACGTGCCGATGGTCAGGCCGCGCAGGTCGTCGAAGGATTGGAAAGGATGCGGGCGCTCGTTGGCATAGAACAGCACGAACTCCACGTCGGACAGCGGCTCGCTGGGGTACAGCAGCACCGCATCGCGTTCGTGGCTGTGGAAAATATCCAGCGCGCCGTCGGCCTGGCCCTGGTCGAGCATCGCCAGGCAGCGCTTCCAGGGCAGAAATTGCCACTCCACATCGATGCCCAGGCGCTGGAATACGATCACCGTGGTCTCGTAGTCGAGCCCGCGCATGGTGCCGTTGTCGTCATACACGTAAGGCGCCCAGGGCTCGGTGACAATACGCAGTTTCTCGCCGTGGGCACTGAGGCTCAGGCAAGCGAAAAGAACAGCAGTCAACAACCGGAAAGTGACAGGCATGCCCTGAGATTACGACTGTATCGGGCTAAAGAGAAGCTCTGGCACAGCGATCTGCGGGCGCCCGCACGGTTTACTTGCCCGGAGATTTGATCAGGTGTTCGTAGATTGCCTCGCGCCGTTCGCCGAGGATCAGCCGCACCACGGGATCGGCAAACCAGTGCTCCAGCAGGTGGGCATCCACCGGGCGACCCTGGCGCTCTTCCTGATTTTGTCGGGCCTTGTCCCACCAAACCGGGCCACACGCCTGGTCGAACTCGTTCTCATGTTCATAGCAACCGTAGAGAATTTCCCGGATGAACTGCTGCTGGTGCTTGGGCAATGCCAGGGTAATCAGCTTGTACATCAGCCGTTGCAGGCGCGGCGGGCGGGGCAGGTGGGCGGAGACCTGGCGGGTATCGTCCAGGGCCGTGGCGCTGGTGGGGTTCGCCCCGTGCTTGGTGATCCACGCCTTGACCTTGGCGCGGAACAGCTGCTTGCGGCTCCAGTAGTGGTGGATCAGGTCCGGGCATTCGCGCACATTGAGGGTGCGATAGGCGGCAATGGACAGGCAGAACTCTTCCAGGGTGTAGGCGCCCTGGGCGTGGGGGAACAGTTCGTCCATCAACTCGATCGAGCGGTCGAGGATGTGCGCGTCCTGCTGCGTCAGGCCCATGACCCCGGAGTTGAGGGTCATCATGTCGTCGTCGGCCACGCCCATGTCCAGCAGGCGCTGGTACAAGGCGCTGTACAGAATGCTTTCGTGGTTGTCACCGTACTTGGTGTAGAAGGCGTTGCACAGCAGGGTGCCGGGCTGCACGCGCTCAAACAGCGCCAGGGGCGAATGGTGGAAAAACGTGTCGGTGTCGATCAGCAGCGCCACTTCCGACTCTTGCAACACTTGCCGCAGCACCACGTGCTTGGTGCGGAAGTGGTAGCCATGGGGCTCGCTCCAGCGTTTGCGCGTGGCTTCATCCAGCGGGCGCACCCGTACCGGCAGCAAGCGATAGGGCTCGGGGTTGTCGCTGAAGACCTGGATGTCGATGCCAGCATCCGGCGTATCCCGCAGGAAAGCCAGGGCGCTGGCGATGCTGAATACCGCTTCCTGATGGTAAGTCTCGGCGCCGAATACCAGGTAGACCAGTTGCGGGCGGGACGTCGGGGCGGTTGTATTCATGGACTGCAGGATTCCGTGGGCGTTTAGAACGGCAAAGGCCCTCATTATGAGGGCCTTTGTATTTCGGAACAGACCTTAGCGTGGCAGCTTCAGGTTGTTCCAGACAGCGAGGCTAGGCTCAGCCTGGTTCAGGGTATAGAAGTGCAACCCTGGCGCGCCACCTTGCAACAATTGTTCGCACATCTCGCTGATGACCTGCTCGCCGAACGCCTGGATGCTCTTGACGTCGTCGCCGTAGGCTTCCAGTTGTTTGCGAATCCAGCGCGGGATTTCAGCACCGCAGGCGTCAGAGAAGCGCGCCAGTTTGCTGTAGTTGGTGATCGGCATGATACCCGGCACGATCGGGATAGTTACACCCATCGCTTGTACACGCTCAACGAAGTAGAAGTAGCTCTCTGCGTTGAAGAAGTACTGGGTGATCGCGCTGTTGGCGCCGGCGTTGGCCTTGCGCACGAAGTTCCGCAGATCGTCTTCGAAATTGCGCGCCTGGGGGTGCATCTCCGGGTAAGCGGCCACTTCGACATGGAAGTGATCGCCGGTTTCTTCACGGATGAAGCTCACCAGGTCATTGGCGTAGCGCAGCTCGCCGCTGGCCATGCCCATGCCGGACGGCAGGTCACCGCGCAGGGCGACGATGCGCTTGATGCCGGCTTGCTTGTATTGGGTCAGCAGGCTGCGCAGGTCGGCCTTGCTGTCGCCCACGCAGGACAAATGCGGAGCAGCAGGGACTTTGATTTGGCTTTCCAGCTGCAGCACGGTGTTGATCGTACGATCGCGGGTGGAGCCACCGGCACCGTAGGTGCAGGAGAAGAAATCGGGGTTGAAGCTGGCCAACTGCTTGGCAGTCGCCATCAGTTTTTCATGCCCAGCATCGGTCTTGGTCGGGAAGAACTCGAAGCTGTAGCGACGGTCTTGGGACATGGTCATACCTATGGAAACTCATAAAGCCAGAAGGTGTACACCGTCAATGTGGGAGCGGGCTTGTGTGGGAGCCGGGCTTGCCCGCGATGCAGGCACCTCGGTGCGTCAGTCACACCGAGGTGATGCTATCGCAGGCAAGCCAGCTCCCACTTAAAGCCGGTGCCTACAGTAGGACTTAGTAGCGGTAAGCGTGCGGCTTGAACGGGCCTTCGACCGTCACGCCGATGTAGTCGGCCTGGGTCTTGGTCAGTTGAGTCACGACGCCGCCGAAGCCGCGGACCATTTCCAGGGCCACTTCTTCGTCGAGTTTCTTCGGCAGTACTTCCACGGTCAGGCGCTCGGCTTTCTGGGCGGGCGACAGGTCGGCGTATTTCTGGCCGAACAGGAAGATCTGGGCCAGTACCTGGTTGGCGAACGAGCCATCCATGATGCGGCTTGGATGGCCAGTGGCGTTGCCCAGGTTGACCAGACGGCCTTCGGCCAGCAGGATCAGGTAGTCATCGTTCTGTGGGTCGAAATCACCCGCGCCGGTACGGTGAACCTTGTGCACCTGTGGCTTCACTTCTTCCCATGCCCAGTTCTTGCGCATGAAAGCGGTGTCGATTTCGTTGTCGAAGTGACCGATGTTGCACACCACGGCGCGCTTTTTCAGGGCCTTGAGCATGTTTGCATCGCACACGTTCACGTTGCCGGTGGTGGTCACGATCAGGTCGATCTTGCCCAGCAGGGCTTTGTCGATGCTGGCTTCGGTGCCGTCATTGACGCCATCGATGAACGGCGAAACCACTTCGAAACCGTCCATGCAGGCTTGCATGGCGCAGATCGGGTCAACTTCGGAAACCTTGACGATCATGCCTTCCTGACGCAGGGACTGGGACGAACCCTTGCCCACGTCACCGTAGCCGATCACCAGCGCTTGCTTGCCGGACAACAGGTGGTCGGTACCGCGCTTGATCGCATCGTTCAGGCTATGACGGCAGCCGTACTTGTTGTCGTTCTTGCTCTTGGTCACCGAGTCGTTGACGTTGATGGCCGGGATTTTCAGCTCGCCCTTGGCCAGCATGTCCAGCAGACGGTGAACGCCGGTGGTGGTTTCTTCGGTCACGCCGTGGACGCGGTCGAGGATCTGCGGGTACTTCTTGTGCAGCAGCTCGGTCAGGTCGCCGCCGTCGTCGAGGATCATATTGGCGTCCCATGGCTTGCCATCCTTGAGGATGGTTTGCTCCAGGCACCACTCGTACTCTTCCTCGGTCTCGCCTTTCCAGGCGTAAACAGCGATCCCGGCAGCAGCGATAGCGGCAGCGGCCTGGTCTTGAGTCGAGAAAATGTTGCAGGACGACCAGCGTACTTCGGCACCCAGGGCCACCAGGGTTTCGATCAGCACGGCAGTCTGAATGGTCATGTGGATGCAGCCGAGGATCTTCGCACCCTTGAGCGGCTGCTCAGCGGCGTACTTGCGACGCAGGCCCATCAGGGCTGGCATTTCGGATTCGGCGATAAAAGTTTCGCGACGGCCCCAGGCAGCGAGGGACATGTCGGCGACTTTGTAGTCGGTAAAACCTGCAGGCGTGATTACAGCGCTCATGAAGAGCCTCCATTCGTAGTGTGCGAATGGGCGCCGTTGTGCGTTTAGTATCCAGCTGGCTAACCAGGCCGGACAACGCCCCATCCGAGCCTGACAGGTCGAGCCTGCTGCAGCGCCCCTCGGACAGGTGGCGGGAGAACGGTATCAATCGAAGATGACCGTTTTGAAGCGGAGGCGATTATAGCCGCCTGCGCCTGACTTCTAAAGCCTTTCTGTCGGCGGCATGAAGATCGCTCATGGGGTTGATAGGCAATGGCTCATAGAGCTTGGGCCCGGCCTCTGCCATGATGTTGCCCATCATTTCGCAACACGCTTTGGAGTGAACATGAACTTCCACACCCGCAAATGGGTAAAACCCGAAGACCTCAACCCCAACGGCACCCTGTTCGGTGGCAGCCTGCTGCGCTGGATCGACGAAGAAGCGGCGATCTACGCGATTGTCCAGTTGGGCAACCAGCGGGTGGTGACCAAGTACATCTCTGAAATCAACTTCGTCAGCGCCTCGCGCCAGGGCGACATCATCGAACTGGGCATCACCGCCACCGAGTTCGGCCGCACCTCCATCACCTTGACCTGTGAAGTGCGTAACAAGATCACCCGCAAGAGCATCCTGACCGTGGAAAAAATGGTCTTCGTGAACCTGGGTGAAGACGGTTTGCCGGCGCCCCATGGCCGTACCGAGATCAAGTACGTCAAGGATCAGTTCCAGGAAGACGGCATCAGCGAATAACCCGGAGCCGGGGTGATTCTTTACTGAATCGTTCCGGTCGGATCGTTTCCGGGCTCTCTCGTCACTCAGGACTACCTCCTGAAGAGAGAACCCGCGTATGCAATTACCTAAAACCTCGCAAAGCCAACCTGCCGTGGCGCCGGCCATCAAGCGTCCCGAAACCTCTGCGGCGCCCGCTAAAACTGCAAACACTACCCTGGTAGAGAACGCAGGCGAGCGCAAACTGACCCTCGCTCGCACCAGCAGTGGGCAGACCGAGGTGCTGTTATCACCGGGGCCGATCAAGCATCTTGTACTCAGCGGCGGCGGGGCCAAGGGCATTGCCTTTCCGGGTGTCGTGCAGGCGCTTGAAGAAAACAAAGCCTTGGCAGGCATCAAGGTTATTTCCGGTTCGTCTGCGGGTGCGATCTCCGCCGCCTTACTGGCCAGTGGCATGGACGCGAAGGCGTTCGAAACGCTTTCCAACAACCTTGATCTCCCTGAACTGCTGAACAGCAAAAACCCTCTGGTGGCGTGGCTGCAAAATACCAGTTCCAAACTCGGCAAGCTCGCTGGGCGCTTGCCCGGCGCCGCTGGCAATATTTCCCAACTGCTATTCACGATGCTGCCGCGCCTGCAAACCGAAGCGCAGCCGCTTGAGGAGTTGGTGCGTAACGAGTCACGCAAGTCGATTCTGGCGCACATCGCCAAGACGCCCAGGCAGACCCGTCCCGCCGAGGTCATGAAGATTGCCGACAAACTCAGCGCCGGTGGAGCACCCACCTTTGGCGATCTGGCGGTGTTGAGCCGGCACATTCCTGCGATCAAGCAGCTGAACATCACTGGCACCGGCATGTTTGACGGGCGACCGCAGTTGGTGGTGTTCAACGCCAGCCTCACGCCGGACATGGACATCGCCCGGGCGGCGCATATTTCGGGTTCGCTGCCGGTGCTGTTCAAGAGCCCGACCGAAAAAGGCCACGGCTTCCAGGCGTCAGCCGAAGAGACCGCGTTCAAGGATGGCGGCCTGCTGCTCAATACGCCCGCCTCGGGTGTGGTTGACCCTGCGTTTCCAGAAAGCCCTTTGAGCAAGGCCGAGTCGCTGGTGATCGACTTCGAGTCCGAGGCTCCCGCCAGGCCCAAAGACCGCGGCGGCATTGGCGATAGCCTGGTCGACGGCATCACCGACACGCCCCACTCGGCTGCCCAGGCCTATCAAAACGTCCGACTCAAGGACGTGGCAGATCAGAGCGTGACGCTGCCCCTGAATACCGACAAGGGTGATTTTCGCAGCCTGCTCAACGGCACGGTGAATTTCACCATGACTGCCGAGCAGAAGAAAAATCTACAGATGCTGGCCCGCAAGGCGGTCGAGACCCACATGGAGAGCCGTGCCACAGTGCGTGAGCAGCATCAATTCGGCTCATTGGACGAAGCCGTACTGGCCATGGACGACGAGATGTTTGCCAGTGCGCAGGCAGCCCTGGAAAAGGACAGGGCCGCAGGCGATGTGCTGCAGTTTCGAAAGAGCGCCACCCAGGTTTTGCAGGCCCTGGATAACGCTATCGCCGAAGCCAATCAGGCAAAGGACACATTGACGATCACGCCGAAGATCGCATCTGCCTTGCGTAACCTGGATGCGCTCGCCCGCCGGCCTGAGCATGTGGAATGGCTGGGGCGGCGACTGAACGCCGTGGGCAGTCCCAATTTCCAACAGCTTCTGCAAGTCATGGCCAAGCCATCGGGTGATAAGGTCACGATGTCCAAGGTCATGATCCACGCGGTTGCCGAGATGAAACGGCGCGATATCTCGCTGATTGCCGGCAACTTCACGCGGGAGGTGATCTACCCGTCGCTGTTCCGCCCAGGCCAGCCGGACTCCAATGTCGCCTTGTTGCGCCAGGCCGAATATGACCTGTCAAAGGTCACGACGCCGGCCGAGTTCAACCGGGTGCTCGACAACATCATCAACCACTATGTGGCGCGCAATAAACCCTGGAAGACGCCACTCAGTTCCACCACCGTCGAAATGGCCAGGGCATGGCGCCTGCCAGTTAAGTGATAGGGCCACTGAACAGCCCTGAACGCCGCGTGTCGTAGCTAAAAGCACGCAACGGACTCAGGAACGCCATGGCCACTGATAAAGACGGTAAGACTCCCAACCTGTCGCAGGAAGAGCAACACGACGTCGACAAGAACCAGCCGCCTCGCGCGGCGGTTCTGCATGAAATCATCCGCACTCAAGGCGACCAGGAACTGGAGCGCAGCGTGGCTGCGCTGTGGTGGTCGGCGCTGGCCGCCGGCCTGACCATGGGCCTGTCCTTGATGGGCATGGGCCTGCTGAACTCGCGCCTGCCGGATGGCGAAGAGTTCAAGGTGATCGCCAGTTTTGGTTACTGCGCCGGCTTTCTTGCCGTGATCCTCGCGCGCCAGCAGTTGTTCACCGAAAACACCCTGACGGCGGTGCTGCCGGTGATGAGCAAGCCAACCCTGGGCAATGCCGGGCGCTTGTTGCGCCTGTGGACGGTGGTGCTGGTGGGCAACCTGTGCGGCACCTTGCTGGTGGCGTACGTGATGCTGCACCTGCCGATCTTCGACACCAAGACCGACCTGGCCTTCCTTGAAATAGGGCGCAAGGTCATGGAAAACGACCCCGGCCAGATGTTCGCCAAGGGCATTGTGTCCGGCTGGATGATCGCCACCATGGTGTGGATGATCCCGTCCATGGAGAGTGCCAAGATCTGGATCATCATCCTGATCACCTACCTGATGGCGCTGGGGGATTTCACCCACATCGTGGTGGGCTCGGCGGAAGTGTCGTATCTGGTATTTGCCGGCGAGCTGCCGTGGAAAGACTTCTGGCTGGTGTTCGCCGGGCCGACGCTGGCGGGCAATATCATCGGCGGCAGCTTTATCTTTGCACTGATCAGCCATGCCCAGATTCGCAGTGAAAGCAGCTTGCCGGGCAAGGCTGCTGCGGACCCGAGGCATCCGCAGCAGATCAAAAAGGATCAGTGAGTCTCCGGCACCGCAGCAGGCGCTGGCTCATCCTTGGTCACATGCTTGACCAGCTTGCCGATGCTCAAGCCCTGCAACAGGATGGACGACAGCACCACGATGTAGGTGATGCTCAGCAGCAAGTCGCGCTCCGGGCCCAGCGGCAGGGCCAGGGCCAGTGCCACGGAAACCCCGCCGCGCAAGCCGCCCCAGGTGAGGATGCGGATGGTGCCGCGGGGCACTGTGCGCCAGCGCCGCAGCAGCAGGATCGCCGGGGCCACCGTCAACAGGCGTGACAACAGGATCGCCACCGCCAGCAAACTGGCCGCCAACACGTGCAGCCAGTTGAACGGCAACAGCAAAAGCTCCATGCCGATCAGCGCGAACAGCAGGGCGTTGAGCATGTCATCGAGCAGCTCCCAGAAACCGTCCAGGTAGCGGCGGGTCAT
The DNA here is from genome assembly GCF_020515595.1 of Pseudomonas sp. MWU16-30323. Lineage (NCBI taxonomy): Bacteria > Pseudomonadati > Pseudomonadota > Gammaproteobacteria > Pseudomonadales > Pseudomonadaceae > Pseudomonas > Pseudomonas sp. MWU16-30323. Next base: position 204,914 of record NZ_JAIWYM010000002.1, on the reverse strand, counting down.
GTCGTTCATTGCCAGCTTGCGGCCCAGGTTGCCGATGATCAGCCCGGCGACCACCATCGCAATCGGTGCCGAGACGTGCAGCTCGGTGGCCATCGCCGAACCGCCGATCACCAGGGCGAGGGTCAGCATCACTTCAATCTGATACTGCTCGATGCTCTTGATCATCAGGTACACGATGTAGCCGATCAGCCCGCCGAACACCACGCCACCAATCGCCTCATGGGCAAACAGCATGGCCGTGGCGCCGACGGTAGGCGTCTCACCCAGTTGCGCGATGCCCAGCAACACGGTGAACACCACCACCGCCGTGCCGTCGTTGAACAGGCTTTCGCCGACGATGGTGGTTTTCAGCGGTTTCGACGCGTTGGCGGTCCGCAGCACACCGAGTACGGCAATCGGGTCGGTGGGAGAAATCAGCGCACCGAACAGCAGGCAGTACAGGAAGCTCACATGCCAGCCGAACAGGGCAAAGATGTAGAAGGCCAGGCTGCCGATCACCACCGTGGCGATCAATACGCCGAAGGTGGCGAGCAGGCCGATGGGCCAGCGGTAGCTGCGCAGGTCGCTCAGGTTCACGTGCAAGGCGCCGGCGAACAGCAGGAACGAGAGCATCCAGTTCATCAGCAAGTCGCCGAAGTCGATCTGGCCGATCAACTGCTGGATGCGCTCTTCAAGGCCGGGGTAGCCGATAAAGCTCAAGCCTTGCAGCAGCAGGGAAAACATCAGCGCCGTCACCATCACACCGATGGTGGGCGGCAGGCCGATGAAGCGGTAGTTCACGTAGGTGAGCAGGGTGGTCAGGCAAATAAACGCAGCGACAAGTTCAAGCATCCGGGGTCCTTGGATGGAGGAGTGAGTGGAGATCAACTGTGGGAGCTGTCGAGCCCCAGCGAGGCTGCGATGGCATCACCTGGGTGAGCCTGCAAGACCGCAGCGTCTGCATCGCAGCCTCGCTAAAGCTCGACAGCTCCCACACAGAACACATTTATCAGTTGGGTACGTTGACCGCAGTTGTACTGCGACGTTGCAGGTAAATGAAGAAAAGTGCCGCCAGCACCGTCAGGCAGCCCAGCAGTGCGCCGGTCCACGGCAGGTCTGACAGGTCCACACCGCTGGCCACCACCCTCCCGCCGATCCAGGCGCCGGCAGCGTTGCTCAGGTTGAAGGCGCTTTGGTTCAACGCCCCATGACACAGCGCGGTGACCACCCGGGCGGCCATCAGCGTCGCGTAGTTCGGCGCCAAGGCGCACAGCACATTGCCAAGGATGAACATCACGGTCATGCCCAGCAGCGTGGCCTTGCGCGGCATGTTGGCAGTGCCGATCGCCAGGATCGGTGCGCCGAACACCACGCCGAGGGCGTAGCCGGTGATCAGCAGGCCGGCGTTTGGAATGCTTACGGACAGGTCGCGGGCGACATCGGGCAACAAGCCCATGATGACAAACTCGGTGGTACCGATGCCAAAGGCGGCAACGGCCAGTGCAAGCAGGGCGAGCGGCATGCGAGGATCTCCTGTCGGTAATCGTGACGCTCTGATCAGGCATACGCATGCCGAGGCCCGGATCGGGGGAGATCGGGCAGCAGCAGAAATTTATAGGTATAGGTCTTTGCGCAACTGAGTGCGGCGTGGTCGGCTTTAGTATAAACAGGTGCTGAAATATGGCGAATCAATTCTGCTTTTTATGACTGGGGAGTCACCGGTGATTGCAACAGCTCTGGTACTGGTAGCGGCGTTGTTGCATGCGACGTGGAACACCTTGATCAAATTCAGCGGCGAGCGCCTGTTGGTCATCGCATGCATGGACACGGTGGCGTTGTTGTTTGTGGTGCTGGCGGTGGGGTTTGTATCGTTTCCGCCGCTGGAAATCTGGCCGTGGATCATCGCCTCGGCACTGTTTGAATTGCTCTACCGCTACCTGCTGATCCAGGCCTATCGCGTCGGTGACCTGGGCTTGGTGTACCCGCTGATGCGTGGCTTGTCGCCTTTGGTGGTGCTGGCGTTGACGTTGGTGTTTGCCGGTGAGGTGCTCAGTACCCAGCAGATTCTTGGCATTCTGCTGATTCCGTTCGGCATGCTGTGCCTGTTGTGGCAGGGCGGCGGTGGCGATCGGTTGCCTTGGTCGATGCTGCCGGTGGTGGCGTTGATCGGCCTGTGCATCGGTTGCTACACCTTCCTCGATGGCCAGGCGTTGCGCCGTTGGTCGCACCCGCTGGACTACCTGGTGTGGCTGACCCTGATCAGTGCGTGGCCGTTTCCGTTGCTGGCGGTTGTGCGCAAACGGGCGGCGTTCGGGCTGTTCTGGCGCACGCAATGGCGACTGGGGCTGAGTGTCGGGTTGTGCGTGTTGTTGAGCTACGCTCTGGTGCTTTGGGCCATGCAGTTGGGCTCGATTGCCGAGGCTGCCGCGCTGCGGGAAGTCAGCGTGATCCTGGTGGTGCTGTTCGGCATGCGTTACCTGAAAGAACCTTTCGGCCGCCCACGGCTCATAGCCTGCGGGTTGGTGCTGATCGGCATGTTCGTGATGAAACTCTAACCGTCGGACAAAACTAAAAAAGGAATGGGTTATGACAGTCGCTTTCTGGTGTGTGTTGATCGCTATTTTTCTGCCGTACCTGTGCACGGGCGTGGCCAAGTTCAGCGGCGGCAAGTTCGGGCCCCGGCAGAACCATGACCCGCGAGCTTTCCTGGAAACCCTCGAGGGGTTCGCCAAGCGTGCCCACAGTGCGCAACTCAACAGCTTTGAAGTGACCCCGGCCTTTGCGGCGGCGGTGATCATTGCCCATTTGGCCGGCGCTGCGTCGCTGGTGACGATCAACGTGCTGGCGGTGCTGTTTATTACCAGCCGGCTGCTTTACATCATCTGCTACCTGGCGGACTGGGCAATCCTGCGGTCGCTGGTGTGGGCGGTGGGGATGGCGTTGATTGCGAGTTTCTTCTTTGTCTCGATCTGAAGCCTGACACTGTTCAAATGTGGGAGCGGGCTTGCTCGCGAATGCGGGGGATCAGTCGATACATCCGGTGACTGACACACCGCATTCGCGAGCAAGCCCGCTCCCACACAAGCCCGCTTCCACATAGGTCAGTGGTGTTATTCAGGTTCCTGTCGGCGCGTCCGGCACTTTCGGCAGCGCTGCGCCTTTCGGCCACAGCATCCAGATCTGGCCCTGCTGTTTCATGTTGCCCGCCAACTCGCCGGCAGCCTCGCCGGTTCCCCAGAACAGGTCGGCCCGCACTTCGCCGGTAATTGCACCACCGGTATCCTGTGCGGCCACGGGGCGGGCAATCGGCGCGCCATCCGGTCGCGTAGTCGATAGCCACAACAAGCTGCCCAGCGGAATTACCTTGCGGTCCACCGCGACGCTATAACCCGCCGTCAGTGGCACGTTCAGCGAGCCACGGGGGCCTTCGTTGCTGTCGGGGCGGGCGCTGAAGAACACGTAGCTGGGGTTGCTTGCCAGCAATTCAGGAATGCGCTGCGGATGCGCCTTGGCCCAGGCCGCGATGGCGCCCATGGTCACGTCTTCTTTTTTCAGCTCGCCTTGCTCCACCAGCCAGCGGCCGATGGGGCGGTACGGGTAGCCATTCTGGTCGCCGTAACCGACACGCAATTGGCGGCCATCGGCCAGTTGGATGCGGCCCGAACCCTGAATCTGCAGGAATTGCAGGTCCATCGGATTGGTAAGCCAGGCGATGGGCTTGGCGGTGGAGCCTTGCTGGTTGATGGCGGCAGCGTCGTCATAGGGTTTGAGTACCCGACCTTCCAGGCGGCCGCGCAGGCGTTTGCCCTTGAGCTCCGGGTAGATGCTTTCCAGGTTGACGATGATCAGGTCATCCGGCACGCCGAACACCGGCACATGGGCGGTGGCGGTTTCGGTCAGGCTGCCGGGGTAAACCGGTTCGTAGTAGCCGGTGATCAGGCCGTTGGGGCTGTTGTCGGCCGAGCGCAGGCCGTAGACATCGAGGTTGGCCTTGAGGAAATCGCGAATTGCCATTGCCGTCGACGGCACAGTGGCCGATGCCGCGCACGTCGTGCCCCACACCGGGTCAGCCTTGAGTCGTTGACAGGCACTGCGCCAGGATTCAAAACCGGCTTGCAGGTCGCTGTCAGACACGGCTGGCAGGTTTTCCCAGGTAGCGCCGACGTAGGTGGCGATGGCGTGGGGCTTGGCTTTTTCGTCCTTGCCGGTGTCGCAACCGGCCAGCAACGCGATCATTGGCAGAGCCCACGCCAGGCGGCGGCTCCAGGGTTTAAAGCGGCTACTCATACAATCAATTCCTGAAGCGATTGCCCGCGCTGGTTGGTGCTCGAGCAACCCTTATTATTAATGGGGGTATTGGTGTTTGCGGGCGGGGCGAGGATACTGGCCGCCGTTTCCCGTGACCTTGAGCCATCATGACTTTTAAAAGACTGACCCTTGTATTGCTGGCCTGCCTGACACTGTCCGCCTGCGGCGGGGTTGATCCGAATTCGCCCCTTGGCCAGCGCAAGGCCATTTTCAAGCAGATGCTCAAGACCGGCGAAGACCTGGGCGGCATGCTGCGCGGGCGCATTCCGTTCGACGGCGCCAAATTTGCCGAAGGCGCGGTCAAGCTTGATGCGTTGTCCCATGAGCCGTGGAAACACTTCCCGAGCGTGCGTGAAGAAGACCACACCAGCGCCAAGGACGACGTATGGCAGAAACAGGCACGCTTCCAGGAGATGGCCCGCAACCTTGAAGCGGCCACTGGTGAATTGGTGATCGCCAGCCAGGTCCAGCCCTACAAGGCCAGCAATCTTGGGCCGGCCGTGCAGAAAGTCGAAGATGCCTGCACCGCGTGCCACAAACAGTTTCGCGATCATTGAGGCGTCTTACTTGTCCAGTTCGTCCAGGGCTTCCTGCAAGTCCTTGCGAGACTGGGCCAGCTTGTCCTTGCGCTTGTTGATCTTGTCGGAATCACCTTTTTTCATCGCCTTGTCGAGGTCAGCCTGACGGCGGCTGACTTCGTGCTTGGCGTCGAGCACCTTGTTTTCGCGCTCCTTTTTCAAGGAGGCGTCGGTGCAGTTGGCAGTGACTTCACTCAAGGCTTTTTCCAGGCCGGCTTGCTGCTCGCTGTTGCCGTGGGCCTTGGCTTGTTCGATTTGGGTGCTGATGGCCTGGCGCTTGGCGGCGCAGCCGGTGAGTGGCGGGGTTTCCTCTGCCGCCAAAAGTGGTGTGGCCATGAACGTGGCGACGGTCAGCAGGGCAAAAGGTGCAAGGAATTTCATAGAGGCTCCAAGGGAAACAAGGTCGCGATCAGGTGGGCAGGATGAATTCTGCCGGCACCGGTTAAGGCTGTCGGGCAGCGGTCAAAAACCATCTATCCCGGCAGCCCGTAATGTTTCACCCAAGGCCAGCACCTGCGGGTCGCGAAAAAAAGCGCTCAGTTGCGCCGCGCGGCCCGGGCCTATGCCGTCTTCGGCCAGCCAGGCTTGAGTGTCTTTGGCGGCCAGGGTTTGCCAGCCGCCTTGTAGATTGTTACGGGCCGTGGGCGGTACTCCCAGGGCCATCAGCCATTGCGCGAACGGTCGCTGCCGGGCGCTGCGCAAGCTGTCGAGTAAACGCGTACTGCGGCGTTCGCCGAAGCCGTCAATGTTAGCAAGCTCTGCCTCATCCAGGGTTAACCAATCGAGCAGGCCACCGATCAGACCGGCCTGGATCAAGGTGTTCCAGGTTTCGCGACCGACATGTGGCAAGGCCAGTCCCTGGGCGCCGCTCAGCCAGGTCAGGCGCGCAAGCAGTTGTTCCTCGCAGCCTGGGGTCAGTTCCCAGCAACTCAAAGGGTGGAAATGACTGGCCTGGGGGATCTGCAACTCGACCCGTGGATGGCTGCGCAGGATGACGTTGTCAAGACGCGGAATGACCTGGCCAGCCAGGCTGATGGACACATGATCGCCCGGGCGGGCATCCAGTTCCCGCCAGCGTTTCAGGGAGCCAACGCTGACCCGGGTGATTTTCCGGTCATCCAGCAGTACTGGCTCCAACTCCAGGATGGAGGTAATGCGCCCGGTGCGACCAATCTTGAAATGCACCTTGCGCACATGGGCCAGTGCCTTGACGACCGGGTATTTCCAGGCAACCGCCCAATAGGGCGAACTGACCCGCCAGCGCTCGGCCGGCGCCCGCTGGCTTTGATGCAACACCACGCCGTCGCTGGCAAAGGGCAGTGGGTGGCTGTGCCAGTAGCTGCGCCAGTGCGCCGCTTCGGTAATGTCCTTGATCGGGTGGCTGTAGCGCCTGCTGTCGGTGAAGCCCCATTGCGCAAGCTGGCTCAGTCGTTTGGGAAAATCCTCGGGACCGTGGGGCCAGGCCCATACAAACAGGCCGATTCCGGCGGCTTCGGCTTCGCTCAACTGACGGCGGTTCATCAGCCCAGCCACTTTGCTGCGGGCGCCGAGGCCACCTTTGGCGGCCTGAACGTGATCATTCAGTCGCCAATAGAGTTCGCCTTGCAACAACAAGTCTACGGGCTCGGGCAGTTGCTGGACGATCCCGGGAATCCTGCGGGCGGAGGCTGACCAATCCTGGCCCAGTCGGCCATCGCCGCGACTGATGACCCGGCTCAGTCGGCCTTCGCGGTAAACCAGGGTGACGGCGACGCCATCGACCTTGGGCTGAATCCACACGTCCTGGCGAGTGCTCAGCCAGGTTTGAACGGCATTGTCGTCCAGCAGTTTTTCCAGGCCGGTGTGTGGCGTCGGGTGAGCGATGGTGCCTCGCGCGCTGGCCAGCGGATTGTCCTTGGCCGGCACGGAGGGGGCGAAACAACTGCGCCATTGGGCAAGGCGCTGGCGGGCCTGGTCATAGAGTTCATCGCTGATCAATGACTGGCCGAGTCGGTGATAGCTGTCATCCCACAGGTGGACTTGCTGCGCCAGGGTGGCGATCTGGGTTCGGGCGTGGTCGGCCTCCCAGTCGGGACACTCCTGCGCCCACGCAATAAGCGACGAGACGCTGAGTAAAAAGAAGAACAGTAAGCGCATAGGCAACGTCATCATGAGCATCCTTGCTCTGAAAGGGCGCCCAGCCTAAGTCATCCCTGCGGGCATAAAAAAGCCCCGCAACCGCGAGGCTTTTTACCCGATGTTTCGGTTTACTTGAACAGACCACCCAGGGTTTTCACGGTGTCGTTGCTGTCCGCCTTGGCCTGCTGCTTTTGTTGGCTGGCATCGAGCTTGGCCTGGGACTCGCCGACTTTTTTGCAACCTTTGTTTACTTGATCCAGGGCGGCCTGCATGGCCTTCACTTTCAATTCTTCGCCATTGGCGTTGGCTGCGTCGACCTTGGCTTGCAGGTCTTTGCCCTGTTTTTCGCAATCACCGGAAGACACGCCCAGCTGGGAAGTCAGGCCGCTGAGTGCGCTCAAGTCGGCGTGCGCCGGCAGGGCAAACAGGCTGAGCAGCAGGGCGGCAGGGGCGAGTGTGGAAATGCGCATGGAAAACCTCAATGTACGATTGCCTGCGCGCTTATCGACCCCGGGCAGGCGCAGTGCAATATCCAATAAAAGGTGAAGGCCCGGGAGGGCGCGGATTTTAGTGGGCCATCATTTAGCCTGCAAGTATTGGATCCAAAAAAATGAGCATTGCCCGCAAATCATCCGGCAATAAAAAGCCCCGCCGGGATAACCCGGCAGGGCTTTGTGTACACCGTAAGGCGATTACAGGCCGGCGGCGGTCCGCAGGTCGTTGGCGCGGTCGGTCTTTTCCCAGGTGAACGTGGTGAAGGTGTCGTTGCCAACAGTCTTCTGCTCTGGGGTGCGACCGAAGTGGCCGTAGGCCGCGGTGTCCTGGTACATCGGGTGCAGCAGGTCGAGCATGGTGGTGATTGCGTAAGGGCGCAGGTCGAAGATTTCACGCACCAGCTTGACGATCTTGTCGTCGCTGATCTTGCCGGTACCGAAGGTGTTCAGCGAGATCGACGTAGGCTGGGCCACACCGATGGCGTAGGACACCTGGATCTCGCAACGCTCGGCCAGGCCGGCAGCCACGATGTTCTTGGCTACATAACGACCGGCGTAGGCGGCGGAACGGTCAACCTTGGATGGATCCTTGCCGGAGAACGCACCGCCGCCGTGACGGGCCATGCCGCCGTAGCTGTCGACGATGATCTTGCGACCTGTCAGGCCGCAGTCGCCCACCGGGCCACCGATGATGAACTGGCCGGTCGGGTTGATGTGGAACTGGGTGTCCTTGGTCAGCAGTTCGGCAGGCAGTACGTGCTTGACGATCAGCTCCATGACGCCTTCGCGCAGGTCGCTGTAGGACACGTCCGGGTTGTGCTGGGTCGACAGTACGACAGCGTCGATGGCGACGACTTTGCCGCCTTCATAACGGCAGGTCACCTGGGACTTGGCGTCCGGGCGCAGCCATGGCAACACACCCGATTTACGGGCTTCGGCCTGGCGCTTCACCAACTGGTGGGAGAAGGTGATCGGTGCTGGCATCAGCACGTCGGTTTCGTTGCTGGCGTAGCCGAACATCAGGCCCTGGTCGCCGGCGCCCTGATCTTCAGGCTTGGCACGGTCGACACCCTGGTTGATGTCCGGGGACTGCTTGCCAATGATGTTCATCACGCCGCAGGTCGCGCCGTCGAAGCCGACGTCGGAGCTGTTGTAGCCAATGTCGATGATCACGTCACGAACGATCTGCTCCAGGTCTACCCAGGCAGAGGTGGTGACTTCGCCGGCGATGATCGCCACGCCCGTTTTCACCAGAGTCTCGCACGCCACTCGGGCGAACTTGTCTTCAGCAATGATGGCGTCCAGCACCGCGTCAGAGATCTGGTCGGCGATTTTGTCCGGATGCCCTTCAGACACGGACTCGGAGGTGAAAAGGGAGTATTCGCTCATCTCGATGTTTTCCTGATATTTACCGATGGTGAGTGTCGCCAGCCGGCCGCTGAAAATGGCGGACCTGAATCTGGAAACCATTACGTAAACCTACATAGAGGCTTTCCCCGGGAACGAGTCCCGCAGCGGTGGCCCAACGGGCCAGATCGTCCTGTTCAAAACCCAGCCAGAGATCACCGCAGGCCTCCCTGGCCCAGCTCTGGTTGTGGCTGCATAAATCCGTGACCAACAGGCTGCCGCCTGGTTGCAGCAAATTCGCCATCTGCTTGAGGGCTTCTGCCGGGGCGGCGAAATGGTGCAGGACCATGTTCAGCACCACGCAATCGGCCCGCAGGCTGGTGTCATTCAGGGCGTCCGCCAACTGCAGGTGGACATTGCCCAGGGCCTCGCGCTCACACAGTTGGCGGGCCAGCTCCAGCATCGCCGGGCTGTTGTCCAGCGCCGTGACCTGATGAAAGCGCCGCGCCAGCTCCGGCAGAAAACCGCCGTCACCGGGGCCCACTTCAACCGCCGTGGCTTCATTACTGAAGCTCAGCTTGTCCAAAAGTGCCAGCACGCTTTCGCGGTATTGCGCCAGGCCGGCGATCAGATCCTGCTGGGCGCGAAATTTCTCGGCTACCCGTGAGAAAAAGTCCTGGCTGGCCGCAGCGCGTTGCCCGTGCACCTGGCTGATGCGCGACTGCACGTCGGCCGGCAGGGCCAGGCTGTCTATTTCTTCCAGCAGCGCCGCGTGCAGCTTGCCGCCCAACTGTTCGGTGTGGGGCAGGGCACGACGGTAAAAAATCGCATTGCCTTCACGGCGGGTTGCCACCAGACCGGCCTGGGCCAGTACCTTCAAGTGATGGCTCATGCCGGACTGGCCGATGGCGAAGATCTGCGCCAGCTCCAACACCCCGAACGAATCGTTGGTCAGCGCGCGCAATACATTCAGGCGCAACGGATCACCGCCGGCCTTGCACAGGGCTGCCAGCTCGTCGCTGTCGTCGGGGCGAATGGAAGATGCGCTTAGGTTCATAAGGCCAGCAGTCTAGTGACGGTGGGAAAACCCCGCAAGGGCAATATCAAAAAGTTTTGATATTGGTCGATAATCGGTGGTTATAAGCAGCCGCTATAACCCCTGGACGAAGCGGTAAACCGTTTCTCCAGCCAATCCGCAGGAAAAACACCCTCAAGTGACTATCTGTCATTGCCCCGAGGGCCGTGGCTGAGGGAAAATGCCGATCCTTTTTTCCGTTTCTTTTATTCACTCTCCAGGAGATCAGCGATGCCCAGCCGTCGTGAGCGTGCCAACGCCATTCGTGCCCTCAGCATGGATGCCGTGCAAAAAGCCAACAGCGGCCATCCCGGTGCCCCGATGGGCATGGCGGATATCGCCGAGGTACTTTGGCGTGACTACCTGAAACACAACCCGAGCAACCCGTCGTTCGCCGACCGTGACCGGTTCATCCTGTCCAACGGCCACGGCTCGATGCTGATCTACTCGTTGCTGCACCTGACCGGCTACGACGTCACCATCGACGACCTGAAAAACTTCCGCCAGATCCACAGCCGCACCCCGGGCCACCCGGAATACGGCTACACCCCGGGTGTCGAGACCACCACCGGTCCACTGGGCCAGGGCCTGGCCAACGCCGTGGGTTTTGCCCTGGCTGAAAAAGTGCTGGGTGCGCAGTTCAACCGCCCGAACCACAATATTGTCGACCACCACACCTACGTGTTCCTGGGTGATGGCTGCATGATGGAAGGCATTTCCCACGAAGTCGCTTCCCTGGCCGGTACCCTGGGCCTGGGCAAGCTGATTGCCTTCTACGATGACAACGGCATCTCCATCGACGGCGAAGTCGAAGGCTGGTTCACCGACGATACCCCTAAGCGTTTCGAAGCCTACAACTGGCAGGTGATCCGCAATGTCGACGGTCATGATCCGGAAGAAATCAAGATTGCGATCGAGACGGCCCGCAAAAGCGAGCAGCCGACCCTGATCTGCTGCAAGACCACCATTGGCTTCGGTTCGCCGAACAAGCAAGGTAAAGAAGACTGCCACGGCGCCCCACTGGGTGACGCGGAAATCGCCCTGACCCGCGCTGCGCTGAAGTGGAACCACGGCCCGTTCGAAATCCCGGCTGACATCTACGCCGAGTGGAACGCCAAGGAAGCCGGCCTGGCTGTCGAAGCCGAGTGGGACCAGCGTTTCGCGGCCTACTCCGCCGAATTCCCTGAGTTGGCCAACGAGCTGGTTCGCCGCCTCGCTGGTGACCTGCCTGCCGACTTCTCGGAAAAAGCCTCGGCCTACATCGCCGAAGTGGCCGCCAAGGGCGAAACCATCGCCAGCCGTAAAGCCAGCCAGAACACCCTGAACGCATTCGGCCCGTTGCTGCCTGAGTTCCTCGGCGGTTCGGCTGACCTGGCCGGTTCCAACCTGACCCTGTGGAAAGGTTGCAAAGGAGTGTCGGCAGAAGACGCCAGCGGCAACTACATGTACTACGGCGTGCGTGAGTTCGGCATGAGCGCCATCATGAACGGCGTCGCCTTGCACGGCGGCCTGGTGCCTTACGGCGCGACCTTCCTGATGTTCATGGAATACGCCCGCAACGCCGTACGCATGGCGTCGTTGATGAAGAAGCGTGTGATCTTCGTCTACACCCACGACTCCATCGGCCTGGGCGAAGACGGCCCGACGCACCAGCCGGTCGAGCAACTGACCAGCCTGCGCACCACGCCTAACCTCGACACCTGGCGCCCATCGGACGCCGTCGAATCGGCTGTGGCCTGGAAGCACGCGATCGAGCGTAAAGACGGCCCTTCGGCGCTGATCTTCTCCCGTCAGAACCTGCAGCACCAAACCCGCGACGCGGCGCAGATCGAAGGCATCAGCCGTGGTGGCTACGTGCTGAAAGACTGCATCGGCGAGCCGGAGCTGATCCTGATCTCCACCGGTTCCGAAGTGGGCCTGGCAGTTCAGGCGTACGACAAGCTGACCGCTGCCGGTCGCAACGTGCGTGTGGTTTCCATGCCGTGCACCAGCGTCTTCGAAGCCCAGGATGCTGGCTACAAGCAAGCCGTCCTGCCGTTGCAGGTCAGCGCTCGTATCGCCATCGAAGCGGCTCACGCCGACTACTGGTACAAGTACGTGGGCCTGGAAGGCCGCGTGATCGGCATGACCACCTACGGTGAGTCGGCGCCGGCGCCAGCGTTGTTCGAAGAGTTCGGCTTTACCCTGGAAAACATTCTGGGTCAGGCTGAAGAGCTGCTGGAAGACTAAGCCTGTAGATTGGGTGGCTGTACTGGCCTCTTCGCGAGCAAGCCCGCTCCCACATTAGATCGCGGTCTAAATGTGGGAGCGGGCTTGCTCGCGAAGGCGGCGGCACATTCGCCCCATTACCCAAGGTAATCGAGAACCCCATGCCTCAACCGCGTCCCTACAAAGTTGCACTCAACGGCTACGGCCGGATTGGTCGTTGCGTCTTGCGTGCTCTGTTCGAGCGAGGGGCGGCGGCCGGGTTTGAAATTGTCGCGATCAACGACCTGGCTGACATGGCCAGCATCGAATACCTGACACGCTTTGACTCCACCCACGGCAGGTTCCCCGGCGAAGTGCGCGTCGAAGACGACTGTCTGCATATTAATGGCTACTGCGTAAAGGTTTTGCGCAGCGCCACCCCCGAGGGCATCGACTGGGCGGCGCTGGGCGTCGACCTGGTGCTGGAATGCTCCGGTGCCTACCACACCCGTGCCGATGGCCAGCGGTTTCTCGACGCCGGCGCGCCGCGGGTCCTGTTCTCCCAGCCGATGGCCAGCGAGGCGGATGTCGACGCCACCATCGTCTACGGCGTGAATCAGGATTGCCTGACCGGCGCTGAATTGCTGGTGTCCAACGCCTCCTGCACCACCAACTGCGGCGTGCCGCTGTTGCGCCTGCTGGACCAGGCGATCGGCCTGGAATACGTGTCGATCACCACCATTCACTCGGCGATGAACGATCAGCCGGTGATCGATGCCTACCACCATGAAGACCTGCGCCGCACGCGTTCGGCGTTTCAGTCAGTGATTCCGGTGTCCACCGGGCTGGCGCGTGGTATCGAGCGACTGTTGCCGGAACTTGCCGGGCGAATCCAGGCCAAAGCCGTACGGGTGCCGACGGTGAACGTGTCCTGCCTGGACATCACCCTGCAAACCGTCAGCGACACCGACGCCGGCGAGGTCAACCGGATCCTGCGCGACGCCGCCACCAGCGGCCCGCTCAAAGGCCTGTTGGCCTACACCGAGTTGCCCCACGCCAGCTGTGATTTCAACCATGACCCGCATTCGGCCATCGTCGATGCCAGCCAGACCCGCGTTTCCGGCCCACGGCTGGTGAACATCCTGGCGTGGTTCGACAACGAATGGGGTTTTGCCAACCGTATGCTGGACGTTGCAGAACACTATCTGCAAACAGCCTCTCCACAACTTTAGCTCTCAGGAATTGCCCCCCATGACCGTGTTGAAGATGACCGACCTCGATCTGCAAGGTAAGCGCGTACTGATCCGCGAAGACCTCAACGTCCCAGTCAAGGACGGTGTTGTCACCAGCGATGCGCGAATCCTGGCTTCGCTGCCGACCATCAAGCTGGCCCTGGAAAAAGGCGCGGCCGTGATGGTCTGCTCCCACCTGGGTCGCCCGACCGAAGGTGAGTTCTCGGCAGAAAACAGCCTCAAGCCGGTAGCCGAGTACCTGAGCAAGGCCCTGGGCCGCGAGGTGCCGCTGGTTGCCGACTACCTGAACGGCGTGGACGTGAAGGCCGGCGACATCGTGCTGTTCGAAAACGTGCGCTTCAACAAGGGCGAGAAAAAGAACAGCGATGAACTGGCCCAGCAATACGCTGCCCTGTGCGACGTGTTCGTGATGGACGCCTTCGGTACCGCTCACCGCGCCGAGGGCTCGACCCACGGCGTGGCCAAGTTCGCCAAGGTCGCCGCTGCTGGCCCGTTGCTGGCCGCTGAGCTGGACGCATTGGGCAAGGCGCTGGGTGCTCCGGCCCAACCGATGGCCGCCATCGTTGCTGGCTCCAAGGTCTCCACCAAGCTCGACGTACTGAACAGCCTGAGCCAGATCTGCAACCAGCTGATCGTCGGCGGCGGCATTGCCAACACCTTCCTGGCCGCTGCCGGTCACCCGGTGGGCAAATCGCTGTACGAGCCGGACCTGCTGGACACCGCCCGCGCCATCGCGGCCAAGGTCAGCGTGCCGCTGCCGGTGGACGTAGTCGTGGCCAAGGAATTCGCTGAAAGCGCCGAAGCCACCGTCAAGCTGATCGCTGATGTGGCCGCCGACGACATGATCCTGGACATCGGCCCGCAAACTGCAGCCAACTTCGCTGAACTGCTGAAGTCGTCCAAGACCATCCTGTGGAACGGCCCGGTCGGCGTGTTCGAGTTCGACCAGTTCGGCAACGGCACCAAAGTGCTGGCCCACGCCATCGCTGAAAGCTCGGCATTTTCCATCGCCGGCGGTGGCGACACCCTGGCGGCCATCGATAAATATGGCGTTGCTGACCAGATCTCCTACATTTCTACGGGTGGTGGTGCATTCCTCGAATTCGTCGAAGGCAAGGTACTGCCGGCTGTCGAAGTGCTGGAAAGCCGAGCGAAGGGCTGAAGCACTTGCTGAGGAAAAGGAGCATTCCGATGATCAGGTCGTTGGCACTGGTGATAGCTGCGGGCGTGTTGGCTGGTTGCGGCAGCACGCCTAAAGTGGCGCCCGAGTCTGAAAAGGCCGGGGCGGCGCGGCAAAAGAGTTGCTACCAGGCTGACTGGCAAGCCGAAACCATGCCGGTGATCAATAAGCGCATCGGGCCGGACGGGTTGGAGAAATACGACTCTGCGCCCAACGGTCAGGAACAGGGTTGCCCTTGACGGGTCTGATTCACTAACCGACAGCAGCGGTGGCCGCAGGTCGCCGCTTGAGGATTGGCAATGAAAGGCGTTTTCGCCCTGGCAGCACTGGCGTTATTGGCCGGATGCACCAACCTGAACATGTTCGACAAGAAGGCAGAGCCGGCAGACAAGTGGACCACCTGGACGTGTGACAGCCAGGCGCAAGTCAACTGGCGCTTTGCCGACCAGGCCCGCACCCAGGTGGATGTACGCCTCGGCGGCTCAGACCAGGTGTATCGCCTCAAGCAGGACGTGGCGGCTTCGGGCGTGCTGTACAGCGACGGCCAGTTGGCGTTTCACACAAAAGGTGAGGAAGGCCTGGTTTACTGGGTTGCCACCGACGATTTGATCGGGCGCGGCTGTAAAGCACAGTAACCCCGACAGCAATAACGATTCAGCAGGGCAGGCTTTGAAAGCCTGACCTTCAATAACTTGAATAGCAGCCGCCGCTACGGCAGGCTTGCACGATTAACGACCCTCGACCGGGAGAGAGACTCACAATGGCACTTATCAGCATGCGCCAGATGTTGGACCACGCAGCCGAATTCGGCTATGGCGTTCCAGCCTTCAACGTCAACAACCTTGAGCAGATGCGCGCCATCATGGAAGCCGCTGACAAGACTGACTCTCCAGTGATCGTCCAGGCTTCGGCCGGCGCGCGCAAATACGCCGGTGCCCCGTTCCTGCGTCACCTGATCCTCGCCGCGATCGAAGAATTCCCGCACATCCCGGTGTGCATGCACCAGGACCACGGCACCAGCCCTGACGTGTGCCAGCGCTCCATCCAGCTGGGCTTCAGCTCGGTGATGATGGACGGTTCCCTGGGCGAAGACGGCAAGACCCCGACCGACTACGAATACAACGTACGCGTCACCCAACAAACCGTGGCCATGGCTCACGCCTGTGGCGTTTCGGTTGAAGGCGAGCTGGGCTGCCTGGGTTCCCTCGAAACCGGCATGGCCGGTGAAGAAGACGGTATCGGCGCCGAAGGCGTACTGGATCACAGCCAAATGCTGACCGATCCGGAAGAAGCCGCCGACTTCGTGAAAAAGACCCAAGTTGACGCCCTGGCCATCGCCATCGGCACCAGTCACGGCGCCTACAAATTCACCAAGCCACCTACCGGCGACGTGTTGGCCATCGACCGCATCAAGGAAATCCACAAGCGCATCCCGAACACCCACCTGGTGATGCACGGTTCTTCCTCGGTACCGCAAGAGTGGCTGGCGATCATCAACCAGTACGGCGGCGACATCAAAGAAACCTACGGCGTGCCGGTTGAAGAAATCGTCGAAGGCATCAAGTACGGCGTGCGCAAGGTCAACATCGACACTGACCTGCGCCTGGCCTCCACCGGTGCGATGCGTCGCCTGATGGCCACCAACCCGAGCGAATTTGACCCACGTAAATTCTTCGGCGCTACCGTGACTGCCATGCGTGATGTATGTATCGCACGTTACGAAGCCTTCGGTACTGCGGGCAACGCTTCGAAGATCAAGCCTATCTCGTTGGAAGCGATGTACCAGCGTTACCTGAAAGGTGAGTTGAACGCCAAGGTCAACTAAGCCTTACGCGTTAATGAAAAGCCCGCAGCGATGCGGGCTTTTTTATTCATATTCCTTATCTTTATTGTCGAACTGAACCTTGAAAGGTTAACTGTATTCAATAGATATGCCGATAACTAATAAGTTTGGAGTAGGAAGTCAGGAAATCGTCACTGGTGTGGTTAGGCTCCAGTCCGAATAGTTGACGTTATCTACAGTCTCTCTCACTTGTACGTTAATGGTTTGTCCGCGGAAGTTCTGCACAATCGCTTCTTGGGTGGTAAAGGAGTATATGCCGTTTGAGCCAACAACCCCGCTCCCTAGAGTGGCTCCCGTACCAGCTTGATTCAAGTAAACCCGATAACCGGGCGTGCCCCTTCCTGAAACTGTAATTTGAGCGGCTCCGCCTTGCGCGCTATCAATATAGGCAGCCATGATCAATATCCTTCTGTAAAGGGTCGTCATGAATTGACGACGTGATAACACTCTAGTGATGCATCACTTATGTGGCTACCTGTTAGAAATCACAGTTCCGACGAATGGATAACGGATAAAGGGGACCGGATAAAGGAGCGATAAAGGGGACGAGCGATAAAGGGGACAGATTTATTTAAATCACCATGGCCTACCCCGCCCTCGATTGGTGATACGCAACCCTGTAATTTTCTCAATCTCATCTACAAAAACTGAATTGCCCGTCAACTGGCCTCTTTGCAATGCGTTCCTGATCAATTGAATTTCAGATGTCGGAATGCCCTGCTCAATAAGAACGGCGTAGCGTGCTCGCTTTTCATCAGGTGCTAGACCCGCGGCTTCAAAACAAGGGACCTCATCCAGCCAGTCCGCCTCGGGCGTTGTGTTGAAACGTGTATTGAAGCTGGACCACGGATAGTCGCGTGGGTGAGCCACCATCCTGGCTCGGATTGGATTGAGTTCGATGTATCGGGTGCACGCAAGTAGATAGGTATCGTTCTGAACAATGCTTGAACGGTATCGACTTTCCCAAAGCGTGCCCGTGCGGCCTTCCAGTCGGTTGCGGTAACGCGTGGTACGTGCGCCTAAGACCTTCATTAGCTTGGCTAACGCTGTAGGGTCATCGCCCGGATCCAGCAAGAGGTGTACATGATTAGTCATCAGGCAAAAGGCGTACACCTTCACAGCTAATGCTTGTTTCAGCTCCCGCAAGTTTGCGAGGTAGTTTTCGAAATCTGCTACATCAGCAAAGACGACCTGCTTGTTATGACCACGCTGAACCACATGGTGTGGGTAATTAGGCAGTACCAGCCGTGCCATTCTGGGCATTTGACCTCCTACGTCCGTGTAGAGAGATAAAAGTGTAGCACTCGGAAAAGCAGGGTTCGGGGCGTCACGTGTGGTGTGATGTGACTGGGGAATGAAGCTGATAGGGCATGGGCAGAGTGGTAGGAGAGTGTCGGATAGTTCGACAAATAAATCTGTCCCCTTAAGAAAAAAGCGCCCGCAGCGATGCGGGCTTTTTTGTGGCTGAAATTTGATCAGGCGGCTGTGGGTGTGTCGAAGCCGCGGTATTCAATGACGCGGAATACGTCGCTTACGTCCTGCACCAGGATGCGCGCGGTGTTGGCTACGTGGTTCAGGTCACGCTCCGCAAAATCGGGCAGGCTGGAGCACGCCATCAGGTTGAGGTGTTCGAGGGCGGCGTTGAGGCGTTCACGCAGGCAGGCGTGCAGGTCCGTGAGGGGGGCATCGCTGTCGATCAATAGCACGGGGTATTCGGTGGCTGTTTCGGTGCAAGGGGTGAAGCGGCGGGGCGGGAGTTGTGGCTTCATGGCAAATATTCCTCGTATCTAAAAAGGACTACCGCCGTTCGCTGCGAAACGAATGGGTGGTAGCTGTGTGCGGGTTCGCAGACCGAGGATACGAGGAACCCGGCAGACCCGAAGGTCTCCCACACACAGCCACCATAAAATAAACGACGGACGTAGAAGCGCTAGTCGTTGCATTCATGATGCTTGGTTACACACGTATCGTTAGGGCTGCGAAACCCTATCGCCGATCAATGTCGGCGACGGGGCGAACTATAAGCGGCGCTCCGATTCACCGCAACGGCCCTGTAGGACGCAGAGCCCCTGTGGGAGCTGGCGGTGCGACGATTCGACTTGCCCGCGATGGCGGTGTGCCAGTCGAAGAATAAGTTGGCTGATACACCACCATCGCGGGCAAGTCGAATCGTCGCACCGCCAGCTCCCACAGGGATCAGTGGTGTTTAATGGATTGTTGTTGAGCACCGAATGATCCTTGGGTCTTTAGGACTGTGCCTACGAGCCGACAGCCTCACTCGTGATCAATATCCAGCTTGGCAAACGTCACCCGGGCGCCTTCCTTGCTGTTGCCGCTGTTGTCCTGCACGTAGGCGCCGGCCTTGAAGTACAGCGGTTGTTTGCCCCACGCAGCGCCGATGCGTTCGTTCCATTGCCCATTGGCGGCGTCGATGCTCAACAATCCGGCCTTGTTCAGGTGGATGACGTAGGTGAAGTCGCGGTCCAGCGGTACGTTTTCGGCGACGATGATCACCCGGCCTTCTGACTCGTCGGGGCGCATGCGCACCTTGGCGACGATGTTGCCGGTCTGGGTTTTTTCCTTGTATTGGTACTCGACCTTGATCAGTGGCTTCTGGCTTTCGTAGGCGTGGATTTGACCGATCACCACCTTGCCGGACGACGGCACCTGGTTGACTGCCAATGTGGCGCGCAGGTAGTTGTCGGCGTCGCTGTACAGCCAGTTGCGCAGGCGGCCGTCGGCGTAGGTTTCCCGCAGTTCGCTGCGAGGATAAACGGCGTTCTCGGTCCGCGTGCCGGTGACCGGCGTCCAGAATTGCACGCTGCTGCCTTCGGCCTGGAAGTATTGGTCCTTGAACCCGCTGAGCAGTTTCGGGGTGTCGATGGTCGAGGGCGGGGAGCCGACGGGGATGCTCAGGTTCCAGGTGGACAGATCAATCATTGAATACGCCTTTAACGGGGAGAGAAGGCCTTGGCTCGGGGGCCGGCACTTTCTTTATAGGTGGCTCGAAATGGATTGTTAATGATTTTGTGGCGGTTTGTTGGCGTCAGCTAAATGTCAAAAAGCCATGTTTCCCGTAAACCGCGGGCTGTAGACACTGACCGTTAGTCGGTTGTCTGGACTTTGGCGCGATGATGGCACCGTCGTGGCTTCTGCTTTATGGGATCCAGGGATAGAGTGAGTCCTTATTGTTCATCCGGTTTTGTCGCAAAAATGACCGGAGTGACGCCGACGAAAGAGAAGCAGCAATGGAATGCGCTCCAATCAAGCCTCGCGATGGTTGTTCAGTGCTTTTGGTGGTCGATGACTATCCCGAGAACCTGATCAGCATGCGTGCACTATTGCAGCGTGAAGACTGGCATGTGGTGACGGCGGCGTCCGGGATTGAAGCCCTGGGATTACTGCTGGAGCATGACGTCGACCTCGTGTTGCTGGATGTGATGATGCCCGGCATGGACGGCTTTGAAGTCGCCCGGCTGATGCGCGGCAGCCAGCGCACGCAAATGACCCCGATCATCTTTCTCAGCGCCCACGCCCAATCGCCGGCTGCGGTGCTGGAAGGCTATGCCAGCGGCGCGATCGATTACCTGCTCAAACCCTTTGACCCCAATATCCTCAAGCCCAAGGTCCAGGCCCTGCTGGAGCACCAGCGTAACCGCCGGGCCTTGCAGCGCCTGACTCATGACCTGGAGTCAGCCCGGGCCTTCAATGCCTCGGTGCTCGACAACGCCGCCGAAGGCATCCTGGTGGTGGGCGAGGACGGCGTGATCAGCTACGCCAACCCGGCGATTTCGCGGCTGCTGAATGCGCCGGTCGCCGAGTTGCAGGGCGCCGAGTTCCTCGCTTTTTTGCAAAAGCCTCACGTGCCTGGCTGGCCCGACTCGGCCTTGTACGAAGGCTACAAGCGCGGCGAAACCTGGCGCCTGCACGACGCGATCTTGCGCACCGCGCCCGGCCAGCAACTGCCGGTGGCGATGTCCTGCGCGCCGTTGCCGGCCGAGCAGAAAGCCATGGTGGTGACGGTGCTGGACATGTCCGAGGTGCGCCATCTGCATCAGCAGCTGGAGTTCCAGGCGGTTACCGACCCGCTGACCGGCTTGCTCAACCGGCGCGGGTTTCACCAGGCGGTGGACAATGTGTTGTTGCGCAGCGAGCGTAGCGAACAGTCGCTGGTGCTGCTGTACCTGGACCTCGACGGGTTCAAGCGGGTCAATGATTCCTTGGGGCACGACGCCGGTGACCGGGTGCTGCGCTGGGTTTCGGAGCAGTTGAAGGCGTGCCTGCGCTCCTACGACATTCTTGGCCGCATGGGCGGGGATGAATTCACCGCGCTGCTGGAGCTGGAATTCCCGGAGCAGGCGGCCAAGATTGCGGAAAAATTGATCGAGCGGGTGTCGATCTGTCAGCAGGTCGACGGTCTGGATGTGATGCTGGGCGTCAGTATCGGCATCGCCACCTTCCCGGACTGCGGCTCGGACCTCAACGGCCTGCTGCGGGCAGCGGACGTCGCCATGTACGAGGCCAAGCGCGCCGGGCGTCAGCAATATCGCTATTACGACCAGGAAATGAACGGCCGGGCCCGCTCGCGGCTGATGCTCGAAGACAGCGTGCGCAACGCCATCGACAGCAAGGATTTCACCCTGGTGTACCAGCCGCAGGTCTCGCTGCACGACGGTCACTTGCGGGGTGTCGAAGCGCTATTGCGCTGGCAGCATCCGAGTGTCGGCGATGTGCCGCCGGGCCTGTTTTTGCCGTTGCTGGAAGAGGCGCGGCTGATCAGCCAACTGAGCTCCTGGATCTATCAGCAGGTGGCCGCCCAGCGGCAGGAATGGAAGGCGGTGTTCAGCGACGGGCTGGTACTGAGCGTGAGCTTGAGCAGCAGCCAGTTCAACATGCCGAACCTGGCCAGCCAGCTGCAGCAGGTGCTGGAGCGACATGGGCTGCAGGGCCGGCAGCTTGAGGTGGAGATCAGCGAAGAAAGCCTGATGCACAACCTGGACGAGTCCACCAAGCAGCTCAAGCTGTTGCGCCGGGCAGGGGTGCGGATCGCCCTCGATGACTTCGGCGCGGGCAACTGCTCCCTCGCGCACCTGCGGGACCTGGAGTTCGACACCCTCAAGCTCGACCCGAAGCTGGTGGCCCGCCTGCCAGGCTCATCCCGGGATGCGGCGATGGCGCGGAGCATTATCGAACTGTGCCGGCACTTCGACCTGCTGGTGATTGCCGAGGGCGTCGAGACCCAGGAGCAAGCGGAGTGGCTAAAGGCCAATGGTTGCCAGTTCATCCAGGGGCCGCAGATAGCGCCACCGTTGATGGCCGATGAAATTGCCGACTGGCACCTGCGCGCAGCGTTGCGCTGAATTCGCTACACTGGCGCCCATTCAAATACCCGTTGTTGACCCCATGACCGCGCTGAAATACCTCCAGGCCTACCCCTCAGCATTGCAGGAGCAAGTGCGCCAGTTGATTGCCAAGGATCAACTGGGCGACTACCTGACCCAGCGCTACCCCGAACGTCATGGTGTGCAGAGTGACAAAGCCTTGTACAGCTACGCCCAGGCCCTGAAGCAGGAGCACCTGCGCAATGCCCCGGCCATCGACAAAGTGCTGTTCGATAACCGCCTGGACCTGACCCACCGCGCCCTCGGCCTGCACACCACCATCTCCCGGGTGCAGGGTGGCAACCTCAAGTCGAAGAAAGAAATCCGCATCGCCTCGCTGTTCAAGGAAGCCGCGCCGGAGTTTTTGCGTATGATCGTGGTACACGAACTGGCGCACTTCAAGGAGTCGGACCACAACAAGGCGTTCTACAAACTCTGTGAATACATGCTGCCGGGCTACCATCAGGTGGAATTCGACCTGCGGGTTTACCTGACCTGGCGCGACCTGCAGGGCAAGCCCTAACCTTCAAAGGCGATCGAGCATGGATGTGAGCAAGACCAAAAGCAGCTTCTACCGGCGCCTGTATGTGGCTCATCTGATCGACAGCCAGTTGGCCAGCAGCGTCCCGGCACTGACCGAGGTGACGGGCATGCCCCGACGCACCGCCCAGGACACCATTGCGGCGTTGGCGGACCTGGACATTGTGTGTGAGTTTGAGCAGGAAGACGGCGCTCGCAACCATGCCGGGCGCTATCGGATTCGTGATTGGGGCGCGATTGATCGGCGATGGATCGAGGCAAATCTGCCGCAGATCAAGCAGGTATTGGGTTACCCCTGAGATAACGGTTGCCTGTTCCGACGCCATCGCGGGCAAGCCCGGCTCCCACAGTTGACCGAGTACTCCTGTGGGAGCCGGGCTTGCCCGCGATGACGTACTAAGCCCGGCGCATACCTATATGTGGAATGTCATCCTCAAGGTATTCCTCACCCGCCACCACAAACCCGTACCGCCCGTAATACCCCTGCAAATGCGCCTGGGCCGACAGATAGATCGGCACGTCGGGCCACTGTTTCTCTGCCTGCCTGAGGGCTTCATCTATCATCTGGTGGCCCAGCCCGGTGCCTCGTGCACTCGGTGCCACGATCACCCGGCCGATCACCACGTCGCCGCCCTGGGATTCAGGATCCAGCAGGCGCAGGTAGGCCTGCAATTGACCGTCGCTCCAGGCCATCAGGTGATGGGTGTCACCGTCCAGGTCCTGGCCATCGATGTCCTGGTACACGCATTTCTGTTCGACAACGAAGACTTCCGAGCGCAGGCGCAAAATGGCGTACAGCTGTTCCTTGCCCAGATCACTGTGGTGTTTGCAGACCCATTCGACTGTCATGGTGTTCTCTCGGCTAATTGTCTGCTCAGGATAGTAAGCGCGTAGGAGGCGGGTGTCTAAATTGCGGCGTTTTTGTGAGTGAGATCAAATTGCCACTATTCTGTGCATGCGCCGCTGCCGTCTTTGTGTAATCTGGGGTACAGGCTCATTGATGAGCTACTGTTAAACCCTCGGGTTCAACCCTGAGGTCTGGCCATCGAACGCCCGCCAAGGACTTAAGCATGCCGCGATTTTCTCGTGCCGTTGCTTTGATCGGTTTGTTGTTGCTGGCCCAGACGGCGGCGGCAGAACGTTTGCGCCTGGTGGCGGATGCCTGGCCGCCGTTTACCGATGCCACCCTGATCAATGGCGGGTTGGCCACCGACATCGTCACCACCGCCCTGGCCCGCGCCGGCTACGCCAGTGACTTTGAACAGGTGCCCTGGGCCCGCGCGCTGATGGGGGTAGGCGATGGGCGTTACGACGTACTCATCAACGCCTGGTACGACGACGCGCGAACTCAACTGGGGCAGTTTTCCGGCGAATACCTGCTCAATCGGGTGCTGTTTCTAAAGCGTCGGGATGACCCCATCGAGTACCAGAAGCTGGAGCAATTGCACGATTATCCCGTCGCGGTGGTGCGTGGGTACGCTTATTCGGCGGCGTTCGACGCCGATGTGCAATTGCAGAAAGTCCCGGTGCATAACTTCGCCATGGCCGTGCGCATGTTGGCGGCACGGCGGGTGCGGCTGACGGTGGAAGATGAGTTCGTCGCCCGCTATTACCTGGCGCGGGAGTCTGCCACGGTGCGCAATGCGGTGGAGTTTTTGCCGGTGCCGTTGAGCGAAAACAGCCTGCACATTCTGGTCAGCCTGAAAAATCCGCAGCATGAGCAGATTGTTGCCGGGTTTGATCGGGAGATTGCCAGGATGAAAGTGGATGGCAGTTATGCGCGGTTGATGAAGCAGCATGGGATGTAGTGAGGCTAATGGCCCCTTCGCGAGCAAGCCCGCTCCCACATTCGATCGCATTCCAAAGGTGGAACTCGGTCAAATGTGGGAGCGGGGCTTGCTCGCGAAAGGGGTTCAGGCTTCGCTGGTGTCTTTGATCAGGTGAGCCGCCAACGTGCGCAACGGCCCCAGTTGCCGGCAGATCAACGCCAATTGCGTCTGCACCAGCCGCTGCCCTTCGTCAATTTCATCCGGCATCTGCTCCAGATCCACCACCAAGGCTTCTTCCGCATCACTCTGAATCGCGATCGGCTGCTTATTGGCCAGTCCCGTGGCGATCTCGTCGATGCTCGCCGCCAGCGTCTTCCCGGCGCCTTCGATCAAGTGCTCGCGCACCTCCGCCGGCAATTGGGTTTCCCGGTGGGCACCCAGGCCCGACAGGTAGCTGAGCAGCGTGTGTGACAGCACCAGGAACCTGAACCCCACATCTGCCTCCTTACGGAAATGCCCCGGTTCCATCAGCATGTTCGCCAGGGTGGTGGACAGTGCGGCGTCGGCGTTGTGGGCGTTGCGCCGGGCCAGACGGTAAGCCAGGTCGTCGCTCTTGCCGGCGGCGTACTGCTGCATGATCTGGCGCAGGTAGATGCTGTTGCAGGTCAGGGTGTTGGCCAGCACCTTGTTCAGGCGTCGGCCCTGCCAGTCCGGCAGGAACAGGAACACCGCCAGCCCGGCGATCAGGCTGCCGAGCAAGGTATCGAACAGCCGTGGCAGGAACAGCCCGTAGCCGTCGCCCACCTGGTTGAAGCAGAACAGCACCATCAGCGTGATCGCGGCGGTCGCCAGGGTGTAGCGGGTGGTGCGGTTGATAAAGAACACCAGGCCGGCGGCGATGGCGAACATCGACTGGATCAGCGGGTTGGGGAACAGGTCGAACAGCGCCCAGGCGATGGTCAGGCCGATGGCGGTGCCGATGATCCGCTGTCCCAGTTTGCGCCGGGTGGCGCCGTAGTTCGGCTGGCACACGAACAGGGTGGTGAGGATGATCCAGTAGCCCTGGGACGGGTGAATCAGGTGCACCATCCAATAGCCGATACTCAGTGCCAGGGGCAGGCGCAGGGCGTGGCGGAACAGCAAGGAGGTTGGTGTCAGCTGCGTGCGCAGGCGGGTCCACATCTCCTTGAGGTTGCGCGGTGCACGGTCCAGCAGGCTGCTGTCGGTGGCATCGGCCAGGCTGTCGGGGTTGGCGGCGTCGCCCAGCAGGCGGTCCAGGGTCGACAGGTTGGCGGCCAGGGCGCGCAGGGAGCGCAGCAGGCCGCGCCAGGCCGGGTTGCTCTGGATGCGCAGGTGTTCCAGGGAGGCATTCAGGTCGCCCAGGGCTTCGGCGAAGCTGTCGTCATAGACGAAGGGCTGGCGCATCTGGATCGATTCGGCCAGGGTCTGGCAGGCCTTGCCTTGCTGGCGCAACAGGCGCTGGCAGCGGAACAGCACGTCGCTGTGGAAGAAGGCTTCGGCGAGGGCGTTGTAAGGGTAGTGGGAGGAGCTGGCGCGTTCGTGGATGTCCTGAGCCAGGAAGTACAGCTTGAGGTAGCGGCTGACCTTGGAGCCCGGGCGGCCATTGCCGACCCGGTGCAGGATGATCTCTTTGGCGGCATTCAGCGCTGCCACCACCCGGCCGTTTTGCTGCGCCAGTTCCAGGCGCCGGGCTTCCACATCCAGCTGGCGGATCGGTTCGAACAATGAGGACTTGAGCTTGAGGTAGCGCCCCAGCTCACGAAACAACCGCGCCAGGCTCTGCTGCACCGGCTGGTTGGAAAACAGCACCTGCCACAGCACCGACAGCGCGCCATACCACGCGGCACCGGCCACCAGCAGCAAAGGTTCATGCCAGAAGTCGGTGACCGCACCACCGCGCTGGTCCACGCCGATCATGGTGTAGACCGAGAGAATCAGGGTGGCCGAGGCGATCGCCCCATAACGCTCCCCCAGCGCACCGAGCATGGTCAGGCCGAAGCTGGAGAGCGCCAGGAAGATCGCGAAGATCCAGGGGTAGGGGAAGAGCAGTTCGACGGACAGTGCCGCGGTGCTGAAGCACACCAGTGTCACGGCCAGGGCGTTGAGCCGGCCTTGCCAGTTGTCATCGGTCTCGGCCAGGGCGCTGGCGATAATCCCCAGGAACAGCGGGATCAGCAGCGCCATCTCATTCTGGTACCAGCACAGCGCCATGCTGCCGGTCAGGGCGATGAATACCCTTACGCTGTAACTGAACTTATCCAGTGCCCAAAGGCGCCGCATGGACTGCTTGAAGGAGGTCGATGACATGAAGTCTGGGGTCTTCCGGGACGATGCCGCTAAATTGAGCCAGTAATGACGCCACGGCAAGCGTGGCGATCACATCTGAGAGCAAAATATGTTCCGGGCCCGACATTATCAATGTGGGAGCGGGCTTGCTCGCGAAGGCGGTGTGTCAGTCACTGATGTATTAGCTGACACTCCGCCTTCGCGAGCAA
Source organism: Pseudomonas sp. MWU16-30323 (assembly GCF_020515595.1). NCBI lineage: Bacteria > Pseudomonadati > Pseudomonadota > Gammaproteobacteria > Pseudomonadales > Pseudomonadaceae > Pseudomonas > Pseudomonas sp. MWU16-30323. The sequence goes on along the minus strand of NZ_JAIWYM010000002.1, from coordinate 178,346 downwards.
GCCCGCTCCCACATTTTTTTACCGCGTTGCGTCAGGCAAATTGGGCAGCGGCATACCCGGAGGCCCACGCCCACTGGAAATTGAACCCGCCCAGGTGACCGGTCACATCCAACACTTCGCCGATGAAGTACAAACCGGGGCTTTTCAGGGATTCCATGGTCTTGGACGAAACCTCCCGGGTGTCCACGCCACCCAGGGTGACCTCGGCGGTGCGATAGCCTTCAGTGCCCGCCGGCACCAACTGCCAGCTCCCCAGTTTGCCGGCGATGTCGGCAATCTCGGCGTGGGTGTACTGCTTCATCGGCTTGGAAACGAACCAGGTTTCGGCCAGCAGGTTGGCCATCTTCTTGGTGAAGATCTCACCCAGCAGGGTTTTCAGCTCGCTGTTCGGGCGCTCCACCTGTTGCGCTTGCAGCCAGGTGTGGGCGTCGTGGTCGGGCAGCAGGTTGATTTCCACGGTGTCGCCGGGTTCCCAGTAGGAGGAAATCTGCAGGATCGCCGGCCCGCTCAGGCCACGGTGGGTAAACAGGATGTTCTCGCGAAAGCTCTGGTCGTTGCAGCTCACCAGGCAATCGACGGACGTACCGGATAACTCACCGCACAACTCCTTGAGCTGATCGGTGATGGTGAACGGCACCAGCCCGGCCCGGGTCGGCAGCAGTTCATGGCCGAACTGCTTGGCTACCTGGTAACCAAAGCCGGTGGCCCCCAGGGTCGGGATCGACAGGCCGCCGGTGGCGATCACCAGCGATTCGCAGCGCAACTCACCCAGGGTGGTTTGCAACTGATAGCCGCCATCGACCTTGGCAATCTCCTGCACCGAGGTGTCCAGGTGCATGCTCACCCCGACCTGGATGCACTCATCCAGCAGCATCCCGAGGATGTCGCTGGACTTGTTGTCGCAGAACAGCTGGCCGAGTTTCTTCTCGTGGTACGGCACGCCGTGCTTGGCCACCAGCGCGATGAAATCCCACTGGGTGTAGCGGGCCAGGGCGGACTTGCAGAAGTGCGCGTTGTGGGAGAGGAAGTTGGCAGGCTCCGTGTACATATTGGTGAAGTTGCAGCGACCACCGCCGGACATCAGGATCTTTTTACCGGCCTTGTTCGCGTGGTCGATCAACATCACCTTGCGCCCACGGCCGGCGGCGGTCAGTGCACACATCAAGCCTGCGGCGCCGGCGCCAATGATCACAACTTCGGTCGAGCGCACAGCCATGTCCTCACAAAAATATTGATCTGAAATGCAATCAAATGTGGGAGCTGGCTTGCCTGCGATGGCATCAACTCGGTCAATTTGTCAGACCGAGTCGCCTGCATCGCGGGCAAGCCCGGCTCCCACATTGATTCGGTTCCTTCAACAGGAACGCGGTGTTTTTACAGGATACGCACGCGCAACGAACGGCCTTTGATCTTGCCGTCATTCAAGCGCTGCAGCGCCTGCTTGGCGATCCCGCGTTCCACGGCCACGAAGGCCTGGAAATCAAAGATCGCGATCTTGCCAACCTGGGCCCCCGGAATCCCGGCTTCACCGGTCAGTGCGCCAAGGATGTCGCCCGGGCGAACCTTGTCCTTACGGCCGGCGGCAATGCACAGGGTGCTCATCACCGGCAGCAACGGGCCGCCGCTCTGAGGCTTGAGGTTGTCCAGTTGGTCCCAGTTCAGCGGCGACTTTTGCAGCTGTTCGATGGCTTGGGCGCGATGGGCTTCGGACGGAGCAACCAGGCTGATAGCGATCCCGGTCTCACCGGCACGGCCGGTACGGCCCACGCGGTGAATGTGGATTTCCGAGTCGCGGGCCAGTTCGACGTTGATCACCATGTCCAGTGCATCAATGTCCAAACCACGGGCGGCTACGTCGGTGGCCACCAGTACCGACGTACTGCGGTTGGCAAACATCGCCAGCACCTGGTCACGGTCGCGCTGTTCCAGATCGCCATGCAGGCCGACGGCGGAGATGCCCTTGGCGGTCAGGTGGTCCACGGTTTCCTGCACTTGCTGCTTGGTGAAGCAGAAGGCCACGCAAGAAGCCGGACGGAAATGCGCCAGGACCTTGGTCACCGCGTCCATGCGCTCTTCCGGGGAAATCTCGTAGAAGCGCTGCTCGATCTGATCGTCCGAGTGGAACGCTTCGGCCTTGACCTGCTGCGGCGCGCGCATGAATTTCGAGGCCAACTGCTTGATGCTCACCGGGTAGGTGGCCGAGAACAGCAGGGTCTGGCGGCGGGCCGGGGTCTTGCTGATGATGTCTTCGATGGCGTCGTAGAAGCCCATGTCGAGCATGCGGTCGGCTTCGTCGAGGATCAGCGTATTCAAGCCGTCCAGCACCAGCGAACCCTTGCGCAGGTGCTGCTGGATGCGGCCCGGGGTGCCGACGATGACGTGGGCGCCGTGCTCAAGGGAGGCGATCTGTGGGCCGAGGGACACGCCGCCGCACAGGGTCAGCACCTTGATGTTGTCTTCGGCGCGGGCCAGGCGACGGATTTCCTTGGCCACCTGGTCAGCCAGCTCGCGGGTCGGGCACATGACCAGTGCCTGACAGCCGAAGTAGCGCGGGTTGATCGGGTTCAGCAGGCCGATGCCGAAGGCGGCGGTCTTGCCGCTGCCGGTCTTGGCCTGGGCAATCAGGTCCAGCCCTTTGAGGATCACCGGCAAGCTTTGCGCCTGGATCTGCGTCATCTCGACATAACCCAGCGAGTCGAGGTTAGCCAGCATGGCGGCGGACAGGGGCAAAGTATTAAAAGCGGTGGCGATGGTAGTCACGGGACTGGCTCTGCAAAACAAAATGTCGCGCAGTGTACCAGCCTCGTGGGATTTTCCCTGCAAGTTCTAGACGAGAAGCCTGTTAATGCTCAATGTCGTGCTCACGGCTGACCATGCGTTTGCCGTCTTTTGGCGACAATTGCAGGAAGATCGCCGCCGCCAGCATCGCCATGATGCCCACGGTGACGAAGGTCAACTGGAACGCGCCGAGCACGGTGTCGACCCCGTCGTTGCCCACTTCGGCGGTAAAACCACCCAGCAGCGCACCGGCGCAGGCCACCCCCAGGCTCAGGGACAACTGCGCCACCACCGACAGCAAACTGTTGCCGCTGCTGGCCTGGGCGTCGTCGAGGTCGATCAGGGTCACGGTGTTCATCGCGGTAAATTGCAGCGAGTTGATCGCCCCGAGGATCGCCAGCATGCCCAGCAGCAGCGGGTAGGGCGTGTGTTCGCTGACCAGGCCCATGCTCGCCAGCATGATGCCCAGCGCCAGGGTGTTGCCGGTCAGCACCACGCGGTAGCCCAGGCGCTCGATCAGCGGCCGGGCGATGGACTTGGCAAACATCGCCGCCGCCGCCAGGGGCAGCATGCTCATCCCCGCCTCGGACGGTGAATAACCCAACGCCACCTGCAACAGCAGCGGCACCAGGAACGGCAACGCGCCGCTGCCCAGGCGAGCGAACAGGTTGCCGAGGATGCCCACGGCAAAGGTTCGGGTCTTGAACAGCACCGGCGAGAACAGTGGATTGTCGATATGCCCGGCCCGCAGCCAATACGCCGCCAGGCACGCGAGGCCGCCGAACAGCAGCAGCATCACCCGCAGGTGCGGCAGGTGCAATTCGCCGAGGCCTTCCATGGCGATGGTGATCAGCACCATCGCCGCGCCGAACAGCAGGAAGCCCACCCCGTCGAAACGGGTGCGCTCGCTGCCGCGCAGGTCGGGGATGAATTTCCAGACGGCGTAGCAGCCGATGATGCCCACCGGCAGGTTGATCAGGAAGATCCAGTGCCAGGTCAGGTATTGCACCATCCAGCCGCCCATGGTCGGGCCGAGCAGCGGGCCCAGCAGCCCGGGAATGGTGATGAAGCCCATGATCCGCACCAGCTCCGAACGCGGGTAGGCGCGCAGCACCACCAGCCGGCCCACCGGCAACATCAAGGCCCCGCCCAGGCCCTGGATCACCCGGGCGCCCACCAGCATGGTCAGCGTGCTGGAGAGTGCGCAGAGCAACGAGCCAATGCTGAACAGCATGATCGCGCCGAAGAAAATCTTCTTGGTGCCGAAGCGGTCGGCCACCCAACCGGAGGCCGGGATCAGCAACGCCACGGTCAGCATGTAGGCGATCACCACGCCTTGCATGCGCAGCGGGTTCTCCGCCAGGTCTCGGGCCATGGCCGGCAAAGCGGTGTTGAGAATCGTCCCATCCAGCGATTGCATGAAGAAGGCAATCGCTACCACCCAGGGTAGCCAGCGGGCGGTCTTGGCATCGAGAGGGGCGCGATTCGGCATGAGTTACCTTTTTGTTAGCAGCCTATGTGTCGGCGATTATGCGCCATCGGCAACTCCTTTTCCCACTGGCGCTTCGTCTATATCTGACAACGCCACGTCTTTGCCCACCAGGAAATCAATCAACGCCCGGTGCACGGCCAGGGCCGCTTCGCGGGATTCCAGGTCGAGCAAATGGCCGGTGTGTTCGGCGGTGGCGAAGCTGCTGCGGCCCACGTATTTTTTGAACAGTTGGGCTTCGTCTGCGGGGGTGTACTCGTCCAGTGCACCGTTGAGGAAGTGCACCGGGGTTTCGATCCGGGTCAGTTGCGGCAGGTAGTTGCCGTCACCCAGTGCCAGCACCTGGTGGATATGGAAGCGTGCCTGGCGATACTCGGTGGTGGCCATGGTCGACAGGTGCCGGTGGTTGTTGCGCTTGAGCCGGGGCGACAGGTATTTGCCCACGGTTTCATTCAGCAGATGGCCGACGGCGGATTTGTCATCGGCCTCGATCAGTACGCGCACCCGTTCCACATATTCGAGCATCGCCTGATTGAGGTGGGGCGCCAGTGCCATCACCACCGAGCTTTCAATGGAAGGCGGGTTATGGGCCAGGGTCAGCAGCGTGGAAATCCCGCCCCAGGAGGCGGACACCAGGTGGTTGACCTCAAAGCGTTCCACCAGTGCCCGCAGGATTTGCACTTCATCGTCCTTGGTCACAAGGTCGAGGTCGGTGTTGTGGGGGCGCGAATAGCCGGAGAACGGCAAGTCGAACATCAGCACATTGAAGTGCTCGGACAGGCACTTGCTGGTACGGGCAAACGAGCGGGTGGTGGACAGCGCGCCATTGACCAACAGCACGGTTTTCTTCTCTGGGTTGTTACCAAGCTGCTCTACGTGAACGTTGTAGTGCTTGAACAGCTTTTCAATGACAAAACTTCCATGGTTCATGTCAACGCTCCAGCTTGCCCTATCCCGGGCAAGGTCATGCATCACTTGCGTGCAAGTGGGTTGAGGACGGCGGGGTGTTGTTTGAGTTTTTTTACCGCGCGGACGTGGCTAGATGCCACTAGCCTTTATAACGAGGTTTTCCGCGAGCGACAACTGGCCGGACGGCCAGGTGTCTGGAGTGGGGTTTTGAGGATGAAGCGAATCAAAATGTGGAATGCGATCAACTGTGGGAGCTGGCTTGCCTGCGATAGCGGTGTATCAGTACCAGATGTGCTAAATGACACTGTGCTATCGCAGGCAAGCCCGCTCCCACATGGGTTTTGCGTTGCTTATAAGGTCAGGGTCAGGCGCTTGACCAATGCGCCCGGTAATAGGTTGGACGAGGTATTGCGCTGGCTATACGTACTCGCCGACAGCAGCAATTCCCGATCAGCGGTCAGCGCTTCCAGTTGCGAGCCCAGCAGGCTGTACACGCTGTCATCAAAGCGCATGGTGCTGACCGGCGCCTTGATCTCGCCATCCTCGACCCAGAACGTGGCGAAGCGGGTCATGCCGGTCAGGCGCGCGGCGGGCTGGTCGGAATAGTTCAGGTACCACAGGTTGCTGATGTACAGGCCGGTACCCAATTGCTTGAGGATGTCGGCCTGGGCCAGGTTGCCGGCGGCCATCTGCAACGCGCTGGGGGATTCATCGCCGCTGGCGCCGTTGGTGCTCAGGCCGTATTCGGCCGCGCTGCGGGAGTTCACCAGTTGGCCTTCAGCCTTGCCGGCATTGATCAGTTTCACGTCGCCGCGCGGATAGCCGTCGCGGGAAAACGCCGAACTCAGGGAGCCGCTGACCTGTTCGTCCAGGGTCACCAGCGGGCTCAAGGCCTGATCACCGTTGTACAACCGTTGCAGCGGGCTGCCCTTGCTGGCGATGGCCTGGGCGGAAAACCCGCCCCAGGTCAGCATGCTGATGATCTCTTCCATGGCCGCCGGGGCCAGGTAGGCGCGGTATTGCCCCGGTGCCAGTGGGTGCAGCGGGCGGCCGAGGAATTCCAGTTGCTCGCGGGCCTGCTGGAAACGCTGGGCGAAGGCCGCGCTGTCCCAATCGTTGCCGGCGTAACTGGCTTTCACCGCTTCGCCGTTGGCGTGGAACAGGCTGAAGTCGAAGTTGAAACTGTTGGCCTGGTGCCAGCCAAAGGCGCCTGATGAACTGGCGAAACCTCGGCTGATCGGGCCAGCGGCGTAGAAGCCGACCATGTCCACGCCCTCGGCGGCCACGCTGATTGCTTCCAGCACCTGGGCCAGGTCTGGCAGTGGTCGGTCCTGCTGGTCCTTGTTTTGCCAGGCGTTGTGGTTGAGCAGCAGGTACGGATCCTGCGGCAACAACGGCAGGGTCTCGCGCAGTTGTTGCAGGCCGTCGGCCAGGCGCTGGCGGTCCAGTTCAGGCTCGCCCGCCAGGGTGATGCCGAGGTCGGCGTGGCGCCCGTCGTTGATCAGCTTCAGGTTCAGGCTGGCCTGTTGCACCTGGCCGGCCTGGCGCACTTTGCCGTGGTTGAAACGCACAAACTCGGACGATTCGTCGGCGTAGCCGAGGTGGAATTGTTCGTGGTCGGTGATGGCCTGCTTGAGCCAGTCCACCAAGGCTTTGAAATTATTCATCAGGCGTCTCCCCCGAACACGTCCACGTTGCTGAACACACAGGCCGGCGACGCATGGCCGACGCGGATCACCTGGTTGGGTTCGCCCTTGCCGCAGTTCGGCGTGCCCAGCACCTTGAAGGTGCTGGCGTCGCCCACGGCGCTGAGGTTGCGCCAGAACTGCGCGGAAATCGCCCGGTAGTTGGGGTTCTTCACCACGCCTTTGAGCTCGCCGTTTTCAATCAACTGGCCCCATTCGCAACCGAACTGGAATTTGTTGCGTGCATCGTCAATCGACCAGGAACGGTTGGTGGACATCAGGATGCCGTGCTCGATACCGCCAATCAGTTGCGCCATGTTCTGGTCGCCGGCCTCGATATTCAGGTTGGCCATGCGGTCGATCGGCGCGCGGTTCCAGCTGCAGGCACGGCTGTTGGCCACGCCTTGCATGCCGGAGCGGTATTGCGACAGCGCACCGCCCAATGGCTTGAGCAGCAGGCCTTCGCGGATCAGGAATTGTTTGCTGGCCTTCGTGCCGTCGTCGTCATGCCCGTAGCTGGCGAGCTGCTCGGGAATGTCCGGGTCGAAGGTTACGTTCAGCAGGTTGGAGCCGTATTGCAGGTGACCGAAGTCGCTGGCCTTGACGAAGCTGGTGCCGGCGTAATTGCGCTCGTCGCCCAGGATACGGTCGAGTTCCAGCGGGTGGCCAATGGATTCGTGGATCTGCAGGATCATCTGGTCGGGCATCAGCAGCAGGTCGCGCGGGCCCTGGGGCGTGTTTGGTGCCAACAGCAGTTGCAGTACCTGGTCGGCAATCTGCGGCGCGGCGCCCACCAGGCCGAAGCGGCTGATCACGTCAAAGCCGCCTTGCTGGCCGAAGTTAGTGCCGCCCAGGGTGCGGGTCTGGCTGTCGTTGCCGTCGTAGGCCGTGACGTTGACGCCGGGGAACACAAACCGCTGGGCCTGGCGCAGTTCGGCGCCGGCGCTGTTGAGGTAGATCTGTTCGACGTGGGTGGTGCCCAGGCTGACTTCACAGTTCACCAGGCGCTCGTCCTTGGGCACGGCGGCGGATTCGGCGCCGAGCAGCTGGTAGCAGTCGCTCAGGGACGGGAAGGGCTGGTCGAGGCTCGGCGACAGGTAGTCGGCGATGTCGCTGGACACCGGCTGGTCGCGCAGGTCGAGCAGGGCGTGGGGCTTGATCAACCGGGCTTGCTGTTCGGCGCGCTCAAGGGCGGCTTGCAGGCCGGGCAGGGAAATGTCGTGGGTGGCGGCGTAGGCTTCGACGCCATTGAGGCGCACGGTGAGCATCGCGCCTTCGTCCTGGCTCAGGTGTGGCGGCTCGGCGACGTTCTTGCGTACCGACAGGTACTGGCCGGACTCGCGGACATAGCGCAGGGAGAAGAATTCGGCGGTGGTGCGCAGGGCACTGAACTGCTTTTTGAGTGTGGCGTGGTGTTCGAACATGGGGCCTTCCTTGTGGGCGGCTCGGCGCGGGCAGGCAAATAGAGTAGGCCTGAGGCGGGGAGCTGATCAAGGAAAGCTGATTACCTGTGGCGAGGGAGCTTGCTCCCGCTGGAGTGCGAAGCGCTCCCAAGACTTTGGGGCTGCTACGCAGCCCAGCGGGAGCAAGCTCCCTCGCCACAGTGTTATCAGTTACTGCGCAGTAGGACCTACTTCACGCATCGGTTTGCCACGCACCGGCGCATCGCCTGCTACGTAGTAATCCGCAGTGCTGCGCGGCAGTGGCTGGCGGCCACGGATCTTGTCGGCGATTTTCTCGGCGATCATGATCGTCGGCGCGTTCAGGTTGCCGGTGGTGATGATCGGCATGATCGACGCGTCAACCACGCGCAGACCCTGCATCCCGTGCACACGGCCTTCGGCATCAACCACGGCCATCTCGTCGGTGCCCATCTTGCACGAGCAAGACGGGTGGAACGCGGTCTCGGCGTGCTCACGGATAAATTTATCCAGTTGCTCGTCGGTCTGTACGTCGATGCCCGGGCTGATTTCGCGGCCACGGTATTGATCGAGTGCCGGCTGTTGCATGATTTCACGGGTCAGGCGGATGCCGTCGCGGAATTCCTGCCAGTCCTGCTCGGTAGACATGTAGTTGAAAAGGATGCTCGGGTATTCCCGCGGGTTCTTCGACTTCAACTGCACGCGACCACGGCTCGGCGAACGCATGGAGCCCATGTGCGCCTGGAAACCATGCTCTTTCACACCGTTGCTGCCGTTGTAGTTAATCGCTACCGGCAGGAAGTGGTACTGGATGTTCGGCCAATCGAAGTCTTCACGGGTACGGATGAAACCGCCCGCTTCGAACTGGTTGCTGGCGCCGATGCCGGTGCCGTTGAACAGCCACTCGGCACCAATGGCCGGCTGGTTGTACCAGAGCAGCGACGGGTACAGCGAGACCGGTTGGGTGCAGGCGTATTGCAGGTACAGCTCAAGGTGATCCTGCAGGTTTTCGCCGACGCCTGGCAGGTCGTGGACCACCGGGATGTCGAGGCTTTCCAGCAGTTTGGCCGGGCCAACGCCGGAGCGTTGCAGCAGTTGCGGCGAAGCGATTGCGCCGCTGCACACCAGGACTTCCTTGCGGGCACGGGCTTCAACACGTTCTTCCGCAGCGCCGATCAGGTAGCGCACGCCGACGGCCCGCTTGCCTTCGAACAGGACTTTGTCGGTCAGGGCGTGGGTGACGATGGTCAGCGTCGAGCGCTTCTTGGCCGTGTCCAGGTAACCGCGAGCGGTGCTGGCGCGACGACCGTTCGGCGTCACGGTACGGTCCATCGGGCCGAAGCCTTCCTGCTGGTAGCCGTTCAAGTCTTCAGTGCGCGGATAGCCGGCCTGTACACCGGCTTCAACCATCGCGTGGAACAGCGGGTTGTTGCCGGCTTTTGGCGTGGTCACGCTGACCGGGCCGTCGCCACCGTGGTAGTCGTTCGGGCCGATGTCGCGGGTTTCGGCTTTACGGAAATACGGCAGGCAGTCCAGGTAGGTCCAGTCTTCCAGGCCCGGCAGTTTCGACCAGTTGTCGTAGTCCATCGCGTTGCCGCGGATGTAGCACATGCCGTTGATCAGCGAGGAACCGCCGAGGCCTTTGCCGCGACCGCATTCCATCCGGCGACCGTCCATGTGTGGTTCTGGATCGGTTTCGTAGGCCCAGTTGTAGCGGCGGCCTTGCAGCGGGAACGCCAGGGCGGCGGGCATCTGGGTACGGAAATCGAGACGGTAGTCCGGGCCGCCGGCTTCCAGCAGCAGGACGGTGACGCCTTCGTCTTCGGTCAGACGGGTCGCCAGGGTGTTACCGGCGGAGCCGGCACCCACAATGATGTAGTCGTATTCTTGGGACATTAAATGCACCCTCGTGAAAGTGGGTTCAGGCTGCTTTTGTGGCGAGGGAGCTTGCTCCCGTTCGACGGCGCAGCAGTCGCAAAGTCAGCGCTCGAGTTCTGTCTGAAAGAACTGCGGTACCTGGCATGGGGCTGCTTCGCAGCCCGACGGGAGCAAGCTCCCTCGCCACATGGGCCATGCCAGGCTCAATCAGGGGTTAGAACACCGAGGCGTAGTCGCCCAGTTCAACCTGTACCGATTTGATGCGAGTGAAGTTGTTCAGCGAGCTGATGCCGTTTTCACGGCCCACGCCCGATTGCTTGTAGCCGCCCACCGGCATCTTCGCGTCGGACTCGCCCCAGGCGTTGATCCAGCAGATACCGGCTTCCAGCTGATGAATCACGCGGTGAGCGCGGTTCAGGTCCTTGGTCACCAGGCCAGCGGCCAGGCCGAAGTCGGTGTCGTTGGCGCGGCGGATCACTTCTTCTTCGGTGTCGTAGGTGAGGATGCTCATCACCGGGCCGAAGATTTCTTCACGGACGATGGTCATCTCGTCGGTGCAGTCAGTGAACACGGTCGGGGCCACGTAGGCACCCTTGGCGAATTCGCCGTCGGTCAGGCGGTCGCCGCCGCACAGCAGGCGCGCGCCTTGCTCTTTACCTTTGGCGATGTAGCCAAGCACGCTTTCCATGTGGGCAAAGCTGACCAGCGGGCCGAAGTTGGTGTTTGCATCTTCCGGGTTGCCGATGCGGATGCGGGCAACGCGCTCGGCGATCTTGGCTTCAAACGCGCCTTTGAGGGCGGTCGGAACAAACACGCGGGTGCCGTTGGTGCAGACCTGGCCCGAGCTGTAGAAGTTGGCCATCATCGCGATGTCGGCGGCGCGGTCGAGGTCGGCGTCGTCGAAAATGATCAGCGGGGATTTGCCGCCCAGTTCCATGGTGACTTCTTTGAGCGAGGAGCTCGAAGCGCTGGCCATGACTTTCTTGCCGGTGTCGGTGCCGCCAGTGAAGGAGACTTTCTCGATGCGCGGGTGCTCGGTCAGCCAGGTGCCGACTTCACGGCCGCTGCCGGTCAGGACGTTGAACACACCGTCCGGAACGCCGGCTGCGGTGTAGATTTCAGCCAGTTTCAGGGTGGTCAGCGAGGTGACTTCGCTTGGCTTGAAGATCATCGCGTTACCGGCCGCCAGGGCAGGTGCGGATTTCCACAGGGCGATCTGGATCGGGTAGTTCCACGCGCCGATACCGGCCACGACGCCCAGCGGCTCGCGACGGGTGTAGACGAACGAGGTGTCACGCAGCGGGATCTGCTCGCCTTCGATGGCGGGCACCAGGCCTGCGTAGTATTCCAGCACGTCGGCGCCGGTGACGATGTCGACGTATTGGGTTTCGGAGTATGGCTTGCCGGTGTCCAGGGTTTCCAGGGCGGCCAGCTCATCGTTGCGCTCGCGCAGGATGTCGACGGCGCGACGCAGGATGCGCGAACGCTCCATGGCGGTCATGGCGGCCCAGATTTTCTGGCCCTTTTCGGCACTGACCACCGCGCGCTCAACGTCTTCTTTGGTGGCGCGTTGCACGTTGGCGAGAACTTCACCGTTAGCCGGGTTGATGGCTTCGAAAGTGGCATCGCTGCCAGCGTCGGAGTAGCCGCCGTCAATGTAGAGTTTTTGCAGTTCGAAACGGGCCATAAAGTCCTCGCAAGTGCATAAGTGGTTGGCGCGGTTCGGGAGTTGAGCGGTTATGTGCGCTCTAACTCGCCTGCTTGGCCAATTGGAAATCCATGTATTCGTAAGCGATCCGTTGCGCCTGCTCCGTGTCGAAAGCGTCTCCCGACAGGGCGCCGCGCAACCACAAACCGTCGATCAGGGCCGCCAGGCCTCGGGCTGCGCTGCGTGCCTCGGACAACGGCAACGCTCGGCGGAACTGGCAACACAGGTTGGAATACAGACGGTGATCGTTGATCCGCTGCAACCTGTGCAATGACGGGTGGTGCATGCTGGTGGCCCAGAAGGCCAGCCAGGTTTTCATCGCCGGGCCGTTGACTTGGCTGGCGTCGAAGTTGCCTTCGATGATCACCTGAAGATGAGCCCGCGGGCTGTCATCTTTCAGCGCCAACCGGCGCTCGGTGACGTTCTCGATCAGCACGTTCATCAGGTACCGCATCGTGGCGGCGATCAGGCCATTCTTGTCCTGAAAGTAGTGACTGATGATGCCGTTCGAGACACCGGCCAGACGGGCGATCAGCGCAATGCTGGCGTCTCCCATCCCAACCTGATCGACCGCAGTCAATGTGGCTTCGATCAACTGCTGGCGGCGTATGGGTTGCATACCGACCTTGGGCATCGTGCACCTCTCCTTAGGCCTGCCAACGGGCGATAAACGTCCGTCGACTTATGGGCCAGTCTATTTTGTTTTGATTGAACGTTCAATCAACAAAGAATAAGATCTGCGACAAATGGTCGCTGCCTACAGGTATTTCCTACGTGCATGTGGTGCCACCTGACATCGGGAAACCCCATGAAACAGCCCGGCACAGCGGTTCGCCGGGGTTCGTGGTTTTTCGGGGTGTCTTTATACACCCGTCCGTCGACTGCCGAAAAATCGATGGCTCGGGTCATGCGTTGCCTTGTGTTTCTCTGCACTGCCCGGAGCATCTGTGCCATGAGTTCTGCCTCTCTTATAAAGACCCCGCCGGAAAAGGTGCGGGTCAACGGTTGGGTGTTCTACACCTCCACCGCGCTGATTCTGTTGTTGACCGCGATTCTGATCATCGCCCCGCAGGAAGCCGGCAGGATGCTCGGTGTGGCCCAAGCCTGGTTGTCGAAAAGCTTTGGCTGGTACTACATGGTCGTGATCGCCGCCTACCTGGTGTTTGTGGTGGGCCTGGCGTTTTCGTCCTACGGCAAATTGAAACTGGGCAGCAAGGACGACACCCCGGACTTCAGCTACGGCGCCTGGGCCGGCATGCTCTTCTCGTCGGGCATCGGCATCTCGCTGCTGTACTTCGGCGCCTCCGAGCCGCTGGACCACTACTTCAACCCGCCTGAAGGCGCATCGGCCACCGGCGAAGCTGCACGCCAGGCCTTGCAGTTGACGTTCCTGCACTGGGGCCTGCACGGCTGGGCGATCTACGCACTGGTCGGCCTGGCCGTGGCGTACTTTGCCTACCGTCATAACCAGCCGCTGGCCTTGCGCTCGGCGCTGTACCCGCTGGTGGGCGAGCGTTGGGTCAAAGGCGCGGCCGGTCACGCGGTGGACGGCTTCGGCATGTTCGTCACGCTGCTGGGCCTGGTGACGAACCTGGGGATTGGTTCGATGCAGGTGTCGTCCGGGCTGGAAAACCTGTTCGGCATGGAGCACAGCAACACCAACCTGCTGATCGTGATCATCGTGATGAGCACCGTGGCGACCATCGCTGCCGTGTCGGGTGTGGAGAACGGCATTCGCCGCCTGTCCAACCTGAACATCGTGCTGTTCAGCGGCCTGCTGATTTTCGTATTGCTGTTCGGCCCGACCTTGCACTTGCTCAACGGCTTCGTGCAGAACATCGGCGACTACATGAACGGCATTGTGCTGAAGACCTTCGACCTGTACGTGTACGAAGGCGACGCCGACAAGACCGAACGCTGGATGGGCCTGTGGACTCTGTTCTACTGGGCCTGGTGGATTTCCTGGGCGCCATTCGTGGGCATGTTCATCGCGCGTATTTCCCGTGGCCGCACCGTGCGTGAACTGGTGGCCGGCGTGCTGCTGATCCCGCTGGGCTTCACCCTGGCATGGCTGTCGATCTTCGGTAACTCGGCCCTGGATCTGGTGGTCAACCATGGCGCGGTGGAGTTGGGCAAGACGGCGCTGGAACAGCCGTCCATGGCGATCTACCAACTGCTTGAGCATTACCCGGCGTCGAAAATCGTCATCGGTGTGTCGATCTTCGTGGGCTTCGTACTCTTCCTGACCCCGGCGGATTCCGGCGCGGTGATGATGGCGAACCTGTCCTGCAAAGGCGGCAACGTTGACGAAGATGCGCCCCACTGGTTGCGGATTTTCTGGTCGGCGGTGATCACCCTGGTGACCATCGGCCTGCTGTTCGCCGGTAACTTCGAAGCCATGCAAACCATGGTGGTGCTGGCGGGCTTGCCGTTCTCGGTGGTGCTGGTGTTCTTCATGTTCGGCCTGCACAAGGCGATGCGCCAGGACGTGGCGACCGAGCTGGAGCAGGCGCAATTGGCCGAACGTGGTCGTCGTGGTTTCAGCGAGCGTTTGACTGCCCTGGACCTGCAACCGAGTCAGGGTACTGTGCAACGCTTTATGGACAAGCACGTCACGCCGGCGCTGGAAGAGGCGGCGACTGCGTTGCGTGATCAGGGGTTGGAAGTGCAGACCCTGCTGGGCAAATCCAAGCGCTGCATTGGTGTGCGCATCGAGATGGAAGAGGGCAATCCGTTTGTCTACGAGGTGAGCCTGGATGCTTATTCGTCGGCACCGGACGACTTGCCCGAGGAAGAGCGCACGCGCTACTACCGCGCCGAGGTTTACCTGCACAACGGGCCTCAAGAGTACGACCTGATGGGCTTCACCCAGGAGCAGATCACCCGGGACGTGCTCGATCAGTTTGAAAGCCATCGGCAGCTCCTTGGCCGTGTCTATAGCTAAAGGTTATTGGTGATGATCGTTCCCACGCTCCGCGTGGGAACGCATCCTGTGACGCTCCGCGTCACGATTTCAAGAGCGGACGCAGAGCGTCCATGGCGGCATTCCCACGCAGCGCGTGGGAACGATCAAAGCGGCGCCTTCACTGGCGCCGCTGTTCCAAGGTTGGAATGGGGTCAAATGTGGGAGCTGGCTTGCCTGCGATAGCAGTGGTGAATTCACTGCAGCTATCGCAGGCAAGCCAGCTCCCACATTGACCCAGTTCCCTCGGAGGATTTACCCCAGGTTCTTGCCTAGCAACGCATGGTAGAGCTCGCTGTCACCCAGGATCCCCACCACCTTGTTGTTGTCCTGCAGCACCAGCTTGTTGCCTGTCTGATAGCGAATCTGCAACGCCTCACGCATCCCGATATTGGAGTCCACCAGCGTCGGCATCCGGCCCAGGCCTTCCACCGATTGCCCGGGTGCCCAGTTCTGCAGGTTCAGCACCGAGCCGTTCTGCCGCGCGCCCTTGATGGTGTTGCCTTCGGCCAGGTCCAGCCACGAGTCGCCACCCGGGTCCAGGCTGATGGAGCCGTTGACGTGGGTGCAGTTGTCCACCGTGCGCATCAGGCTGCGGCCACACAGCACATTCAACGGGTTGGTGTGGGCCACGAAGGTCCGCACATAGTCATCCGCCGGGTTCAGCACGATCTCTTCCGGCACGCTGTACTGGATGATCCGGCCGTCTTTCATGATCGCGATGCGGCTGCCGAGTTTCAGCGCCTCATCCAGGTCGTGGCTTACAAATACGATGGTCTTGCTCAGCTTGCGTTGCAGCTCCAGCAACTCATCCTGCAAGCCTTGGCGGATCAGCGGGTCGAGTGCCGAGAAGGGTTCGTCCATCAGCAGGATATCGGCGTCCATCGCCAATGCGCGGGCCAGGCCGACACGCTGTTGCATGCCACCGGAAAGCTCGTCGGGCTTCTTGTTGCGCCACTGCGACAGGCCCACCAGTTCCAGCTTGTCATCCACCAGCTTGCGCCGCTCTTTCTCCGGGCGGCCCTGCATCTCCAGGCCGAAGCTGATGTTTTCACGCACCGTCAGCCAAGGCATCAGGGCGAATTTCTGGAAGACCATGGCGATGCGTTGGGTGCGCATCATTTTCAGCTCGGCGGGGGTGCAGGAAGCGATGTCGATCTGCCGACCTTCATGCTCCACAAACAGCTTGCCGCGGCTGACGGTGTTCAAGCCATTGATGCAGCGCAGCAAGCTCGACTTGCCCGAGCCGGACAGGCCCATCAGCACGCAGATTTCGCCTTTCTCCACATCCAGGCTGGCGTTTTCAACGCCGACAATCTGCCCGGTCTTTTTCAGGATCTCGTTGCGCGTCATGCCCTGGTCCAGCAGCTTGAGCGCCTCGCGTGGGTCTTTGGAGAAGATCACGTCGACATTTTCGAATCGGATAATGCTCATGCATCACCCCCTACTTTGGCGTCGGGTTGTTTGCAGATGCGGTCGAGCATGATGGCCAGCAATACGATCGCCAGGCCTGCTTCAAAGCCCAGGGCGATGTCGGCGGTGTTCAGTGCGTTGACCACCGGCTTGCCGAGGCCGTCGGCGCCCACCAGGGCGGCGATCACCACCATCGACAACGACAGCATGATGCATTGGGTAATGCCGGCGGCGATGCTCGGCATGGCGTGGGGCAGTTCAATCCGCGAGAGCAACTGACGGCGCGAGCAGCCAAAGGCCTTGCCGGCGTCCATCAACTCTTGCGGCACATCACGGATACCCAGGTAAGTCAGACGGATAGGCGCGGCAATCGCAAACACCACCGTGGAAATCAGCCCGGGCACCACACCCAGCCCGAAGAGGGTCAGGGTAGGGATGAGGTAGACGAAGGTCGGTACGGTCTGCATCAGATCGAGCACCGGCCGCATCAGGGTGTAGAACATCGGTTTGTGCGCGGCAACAATGCCCAGCGGCACGCCGATCACCACGCAGACCAGGGTGGCGAACAGCACTTGCGCCAGGGTCTCCATGGTTTCCTGCCAGTACCCCAGGTTCAGGATCAGCAGGAAGGAGGCGATGACAAATACTGTCAGGCCCCATTTGCGTTGAATGAAATGAGCGAGCAGCGCAATCAGACCGATCAATGCCAGTGGATTGAACCAGGTCAGCGCGAACGTCACGCCGTGGATCATCGTTTCCAGGGTCGATGCGATTGCGTCGAAGTAGGCCGCCCCGTGTTGGGTCAACCATTCAACGAAGGCAGCGATGTACTGGCCTAGCGGGATTTTATGTTCAGTCAGCATGGTAGTGAATGTCCACATGCGAAGAGGAAAAACATCCCGGGCCAGCGTGCCGGCCCGGGGTCAGCACTTACTTGGCGAGATACGCTTTGACGGCCTCCAGACCGGGTTTGCCATCGACGGTGGTGACACCAGCCAACCAGGTGTCGAGCACTTGCGGGTTCTTCTTCAGCCACGCCTTGGCGGCGGCGTCAGGCTTCATTTTGTCGTCCAGGACGTTACCCATCAGGGTGCTTTCCATGTTCAGGGTGAACGACAGGTTTTTCAGCAACTGGCCCACGTTGCTGCATTCCTGGGTGTAGCCCTTGCGGACGTTGGTGTAGATGGTGGCCTGGCCGTAGTTGGGGCCGAATGAATCATCACCCCCGGTCAGGTACTTCATCTTGAAGCGGGTGTTCATCGGGTGCGGTTCCCAGCCGAGGAACACGATTGCCTGGTCGCGCTTGGTGGCGCGTTCCACCTGCGAGAGCATCCCGGCTTCGCTGGATTCGACCACTTTGAAGCCAGCGGTTTTCAGGCCGAAAGCGTCTTTGTCGATAAGGGTCTGGATGGTGCGGTTGCCATCGTTACCCGGCTCGATCCCGTAGATCTTGCCGCCCAGCTCATCCTTGAATTTGACGATGTCGGCGAAGTCTTTCAGGCCCTTGTTGTACAGCGCTTCCGGTACGGCCAGGGTGTACTTGGCGTTTTCCAGGTTGGCGCGCACGGTTTCCACGGTGCCGGCATCACGGTACTGCTTGATGTCGTTTTCCATGGTCGGCATCCAGTTGCCGAGGAAGATGTCCATGTTCTTGCCGTCGGCCAGGGACTTGTAGGTCACCGGTACGGAAATCATCGTGGTGCGGGGTTTGTAACCGAGGCCCTTGAGGACTTCGCTGGTGGTGGCGGTGGTGACGGTGATGTCGGTCCAGCCGACATCGGAGAAGTTGACGGTCTGGCATTGCGCCGGTTCTGCAGCGTGAGCCAGGACCGGCAGACTCAGCATGGCGGCCAACAACAACGACGGGGAACCTTTCATGGGGGTGGACTCCTGGTGTTTTTCTGGCGGCAATAACACCGCGCTTATAGGTGTTGCGGTTGGGCGTGCGGCACAGCTCTGCCACGCAACTGTGCAAACGAGTCGAGACTGATCATGTACCAGTGAAAATCTGACGCCTACAGGGGGCGTCGTATCCAGTACAGGGATGGTCGTATCCAGTGTCGGTGACGTCGCTTACAGATTTTTTCAACGGCAAAACTGCACTTTTTACCGATCTGCACTGCAAAAAACGGCCAAAACGTCGCCTTCCACAACAGCGGCGCTGATGAGCATGGGTACGTCGGTGTGAGACGCCGCGAGCGCCAACAAAAGCTTGATGATGGCCGCCTCTCGGCGGATTGCGACATGAGCGTAGCAGCTCCGTCACCAGGCGTTATGTGCGCCTGGCCTGTGCTCATCGAGGAGTTTCACGTCAATGGCTATCAGCGTTTTCGACCTGTTCAAGATCGGCATTGGGCCTTCGAGTTCTCACACCGTCGGCCCCATGCGCGCCGCGGCGTTGTTCGTTCAAGGATTGCGTGAACGTGATGGGTTGGAACAAGTCCGCCGCGTCGAAGTTCAGCTGTATGGCTCCTTATCGGCCACCGGCATCGGGCACGGCAGCGACAACGCCGTGATCATGGGCCTGATGGGCGAGTGGCCGGACGCAATCGATCCATCGCAGATCGGCATCCGCATCGAAACCCTGCGCGAGACCCACACACTGCTGCTGGACGGACATTTGCCGGTGCCTTTCTTATGGGCACGGGACATGCGCCTGATCGACGAAAACCTGCCGTTCCATCCCAATGCCATGACCCTGGTGGTGTTCGGTGATAACGGCGAGCTGCACCGCGACACCTACTACTCGGTGGGCGGCGGGTTTGTGGTGGATGAAGCCCAGGCCGCCAGCGGCGTGGCGGACATGGACCGTACCGAGCTGCCCTATGATTTTTCCAGTGCGGTGGAGTTGCTGCAGCTGTGCAAGACCCACAACCTGCGGGTCGCTGAACTGATGTTGGCGAATGAAAAAACCTGGCGCTCGGAAGAAGAAATCCGCAGCGGCCTGATGAAGCTGTGGCGCGCCATGCAGGATTGCGTGGAGCAAGGCCTCAAGCACGAAGGCATTCTTCCCGGCGGCCTCAATGTAAGGCGGCGTGCAGCCAAGTTGCACCGCAGCTTGCAGGAGCTGGGCAAGCCGAATGTGATCGGCTCGACCTTGAGCGCGATGGAATGGGTCAACCTGTTCGCCCTGGCGGTGAATGAAGAAAACGCCGCCGGCGGACGCATGGTCACGGCACCGACCAACGGCGCGGCGGGGATCATACCGGCGGTGCTGCACTACTTTATGAAGTTCAGCGAAGAGGTGACCGAGGCCAACGTGGTCGACTATTTCCTCGGCGCGGCGGCGGTGGGCATCCTGTGTAAAAAGAACGCGTCGATTTCGGGCGCCGAAGTCGGTTGCCAGGGTGAAGTCGGTTCGGCGTGCGCCATGGCGGCGGCGGGGTTGGCGGAGATCCTCGGTGCTACGCCGGAGCAATTGTGCAACGCGGCGGAGATCGGCCTGGAACACAACCTCGGCCTGACCTGCGACCCGGTAGGCGGGTTGGTGCAGGTGCCGTGCATCGAGCGTAATGCGATTGCTGCGGTGAAGGCGATCAACGCGGCGCAGATGGCGCTGCGGGGTGATGGCCAGCACTTTATCTCCCTGGACCGGGTGATCCGCACCATGCGGGATACCGGGGCGGATATGCATGACAAGTACAAGGAAACATCGCGGGGCGGGTTGGCGGTGAGTGCGGTGGAGTGTTGATCCAGCTTTTATGTGGTGAGGGAGCTTGCTGTGGCGAGGGAGCTTGCTCCCGCTGGGCTGCGCAGCGGCCCCAAAATCTTGGGAGCGCTTCGCACTCCAGCGGGAGCAAGCTCCCTCGCCACAGAAGAGCAACACTGCTCATAAAGTGAACACCAGAACCAAAAGCGCCACCTTTTAGCGCGTCGTAATTAGATAAGTAGCTCCCGAACGATTTCCCGCCATGACCCTCTGTCACCCGTGCGTGTGGTGACAGACTTTTCCTACGTCGTTTCTCTCCCTTCCCACAAGTGCTACCGAACTGCTCACACACATTGAGCCTACGTCCTTTGACGCGTTTTTCGGGTCATATTTCCCCTCCACGCTCGGGCTCATATAGACGCGTCAGGAGGTCGTTTTCAGGAGTTATTGAATACGTATTCAATTTTAGGCATGGCATTTGCTCTATCAATACAAAGCCTCTTGCCCTGGGAGTTTCCTTAAGGTGATGAGCGCAATAACAAGAGCCTCGCCTGAGGCCATCACCCGCTTTGTGTGAGGAGATACCGCGATGACGTCGTTCAACTCAGGGGCTCAACCCCAGAACCGTGCGCCTCAATCCATCGGCTTTTTGCTGCTGGACAATTTCACGCTGATTTCCCTGGCCTCCGCAGTCGAACCCCTGCGCATGGCCAACCAACTCTCCGGCCGCGAGCTGTATCGCTGGACGACGTTGAGTGTGGACGGAAACCAGGTGTGGGCCAGCGACGGTCTGCAAATCACTCCCGATGCCTCCATGCACAAAGCCCCGGCCCTGGACACTGTGATTGTCTGCGGCGGCGTGGGTATCCAGCGCACTGTGACCCGTGAACATGTGTCGTGGCTGCAAAGCCAGGCGCGCCAGTCCCGTCGCCTTGGCGCCGTGTGCACCGGCAGCTGGGCCCTGGCCTGCGCCGGCCTGCTGGACGGTTTTGATTGCAGCGTGCACTGGGAATGCCTGGCGTCGATGCAGGAAGCCTTCCCCCGCGTGGTCATGAGCACACGCCTGTTTACCCTCGACCGCAACCGCTTCACCAGCTCCGGCGGCACCGCGCCGCTGGACATGATGCTGCACCTGATCAGCCGCGACCACGGCCGTGAATTGTCGGCGGCGATCTCCGAGATGTTTGTGTACGAGCGCATCCGCAACGAACAGGATCACCAGCGTGTGCCGCTCAAGCACATGCTCGGCACCAACCAGCCGAAATTGCAGGAAATCGTCGCGCTGATGGAGGCCAACCTGGAAGAGCCGATCGACCTCGACGAACTGGCGGTGTACGTCGCGGTTTCCCGGCGTCAGCTGGAGCGACTGTTCCAGAAATACCTGCACTGTTCGCCCTCGCGCTACTACCTCAAGTTGCGCCTGATCCGTGCACGGCAATTGCTCAAGCAAACGCCGATGTCGATCATCGAAGTGGCGTCGGTGTGCGGGTTTGTCTCCACGCCGCACTTCTCCAAGTGCTACCGCGAATACTTCGGCATTCCGCCGCGGGATGAGCGCGTGGGTTCCAACACCACGCAGCAGGTGGCGATGATGCCGATTCCGCAGGCGCTGGTGTTGTCACCGTTGTCCGGGCCGTTGTCGGCGTTGAGCCAGGCCAGGAATGAGTCGACTTTCGCCAGCGTAAGGCTCTAAAACCACCAGAGCTTTTGTGGCGAGGGAGCTTGCTCCCGCTGGGCTGCGCAGCGGCCCCAAAATCTTTGGGAGCGCTTCGCACTCCAGCGGGAGCAAGCTCCCTCGCCACAAGGTAGGTGTTCAGGCGCCAGAGTTCTGCCGAAACTGCACCAACGCCGGCAACAACTGCTTGTCGATCGCCTGCCTCACCGCCGGCAAGATCGTCGCGCTGCCGGTGTACATCTGCTCAACCATGTTCTTCAGGGCCTTGGCCCGCGCTTCACTCAAACCGCGCACCGCACATTCACAAGCCTGCTCGGCGGTAGCGCCGCTGGACACTTCGAAACCCAACGACCGCAGCTGGCCCAGCAGGTCATCCTGGTCAATCAAATCCGCGTGCATCATGACGTTTATCCTTGTTAGGGGAGCGGGGGACTGAGGTCGATTCTGGTAGGCCATCACCGAGTCGGCAAGGCCTGAATTCGCGAATGTCCGGCACACCTATGAACAGGTCGTTTTCGGTTAACTCGCATTGGACGGGAGTGTGCACACTGGAATCCAGCAAGCAGCTTGAAGGTTTGGTCACCCTCGGGATGCGCAGCTCACACAAAGCACTCTGCCCCGATCCTGTCACGGCTTGATCGGGGCTTTTTTTGGCTGGGATTTGTGGGGGCGCAACTGGCCTCATCGCAGGCAAGCCAGCTCCCACCTTTGAAGGTATTCACAAATCAAAATGTGGGAGCTGGCTTGCCTGCGATAGCGGTCTACCGCTGCAACACCAATATCCGGGACAACAACTCATCCCGATCGATATAGCAGCCCTGGAAATGCCGCGCTCCGGACGCCGGATCAAACGCATTGCGCGCGTGCAGGGTGCGGCGATTATCAAAGCACCACAGCTCGCCCGGATTCAGGCGTTTGACCAGCCGAAAACGCTCCTCCCGGGTCATCGCAATAAACCGGCGGTAGGCTCGATACAGCAACGGCATCTGCTCTGCCGGTGCCTCAAACGGCCCGCGCAGAAAGTTGGCCATGCGAATCTCGGCGACTTCCCCCAAGGCATCCAGCGCAATGATCGGCGCCAGCCGGCGATAGTCGCTGTGACGGTCCTTGTTGCGAAACTCCACGGGAATTTCGCACAACGCGCGAAAGGCTTCGGGGTCTTCATCGCGCAACGCACGGGCGATGGCGAAACCATCGACAAAAATACTTTCGCCACCGTCGGCGTCGTTCACCAGGCAATGCAAAAACTGCAGCCCCGGTTGCAGCTCGCGCGTGGGTAGATCGCTGTGCAGCGGCAGGTTGAAAGCGGTGTAGGCATTACTGTCGGCATCGGCTTTTGATTGCACGTTGAACAGCACACCGAAGTTGCTTTCGCGGATGAACGAAATGCGCTTGGCGATCAATGCCAGGGAGCCGGGTTCGGTGGGCACGCCGCGCACTTGCGTAAGGCCGCTGTCACGCAGGGCCAGCAGCCAGTGCAGCAGGGCTTTCGGGTCTTCCATCAGTGCTGCGTAGTCAAATACGGGCAGCTGGAAAGTACGGTCCCACAGGTGGGATTTCGGTTTGGCCGCCCGACGTTCAGCGCGGGATTCATCGTCGTAGGCATGTGCTCGCAACCACCCGGGATCGTATTGGCTGCGATGCCCGCCACTCCATTCAACCGTCAGCAAACCCTGGTCGATACGCGCGCTGACAGCTGTGAGGTTTTCGTCCACATCGACGATTTCCAGCACCTGCTCACGGGTCACGCTGTAGACACAGGACGGGCACGGGCAGTTGTCCCGCAGCCACTGGTGATGGAACGGGCTGACCCGCCCATCGGCCCATTGCACGCTGAGGTGGTCGTTGTGCACTTGTACGTCGGCAAGGTCACTGATCAGCGGGTAAGTACGGAAGTCGGCAACAGCGGCGGCGGTTGGCATGGCGATTCCTTATTTTTGGGGTGGCAGTCCAATCACGCGGCCGAGCAGGGCGGGTTTCGGCAGGTCGGTCTGTTCGGCGCTGATACTTGCAAGCTTGCCCAGCACCGCCTCGCTGAACGGCGCTGAGTGCGGGCCGGCGAGGTCGACGTGGAGCAGCATTTGTTCGTTGCCCGCCAGCTCCTTTTCGTCGCCCACCAAGTGCAGGCTGTGATACAGGTGCAGGCGCTTGCGGTCGTGAGCGATGAGTTGGGTGTGCACTTCGACCTCGGCGCCCAGCTTCACTTCGTGCAGGTAGTTGAGGTGCAGCTCCAGGGTGAACAGCGAGTTGCCGCTGGCTTCGCGGTTTTCGCTGTCCAGGCCCAGGGTGTCCATCAGCGCGTCGGTGGCGTAGCTGAAGATCAGCAGGTAGAACGCATCGCGCAGGTGGCCGTTGTAGTCGACCCACTCGGGGAGGATTTTGGTGGTGTAGGTGATCAATGCGGCCATGATTCGGTTTCCGGTAGGTACTCGGTCAAAATGTGGGAGCTGGCTTGCCTGCGATGGCGGCGGTGAATCCAACATCGCCATCGCAGGCAAGCCAGCTCCCACAGGAAATCAACAGCCGTTATTCGGCGAAGGTCATGCCGTGTTTTTCCTTGGTCGTCTTCACCGCCTCCAGCACCGCCAGCAGGCAATCATCACGATAGCGCTCCAGGGCCGAAATGCTGTGTTTGCCCAACTGATCGCTGGTGCCGTCCACCACATCGTCAATCAACTTGTCGGTCAGTTCCGGGGCCGGCAAATAGGTCCACGGCAACTGCAAGGCCGGGCCGAACTGCGCCATGAAGTGGCGCATCCCGGCATCACCGCCGGCCAGGGTGTAGGTCAGGAACGTGCCCATGAATGACCAGCGCAACCCGGCGCCAAAGCGAATCGCATCATCGATCTCGCCGGTGGTTGCCACCCCGTCGTTGACCAGGTGCAGCGCCTCACGCCACAAGGCTTCCAGCAGGCGGTCGGCGATAAAACCAGGCACTTCCTTACGCACGTGCAACGGACGCATGCCGAGGGATTCATACACCTTGATCGCTGCCTGAATCGCTTCCGGCGCGGTGTTCTTTCCGCCGACCACTTCAACCAGTGGCAGCAGGTAAACCGGGTTGAATGGATGGCCTACCACGCAGCGTTCCGGGTGCGTGGAGCCTTCATAAAACTCGCTCGGCAACAGCCCCGACGTACTCGAACCGATCAAGGCGTTTGGCTTGGCCGCGGCGCTGATCTGGCTGTGCAATTCCAGCTTCAATTCCAGGCGTTCCGGGGCGCTTTCCTGGATGAAGTCGGCGTCTTTCACGCACTCTTCAATCGTGGCCACAAAGCGCAGACGGTCTTGGGAGGCGCCTGGGGCGAGGCCTTGTTTTTCCAGGGCGCCCCAAGCGTTGGCAACACGCTTGCGCAGGGCGGCTTCGGCGCCAGGCGCCGGGTCCCAGGCCACCACATCCAGGCCGTGGGCCAGGGCGCGGGACACCCAGCCGCTGCCGATAACACCGCTGCCCAGCGCGGCGAAGGTTTTGATTTCAGTGATAAAGCTCATGGCAAATTCCTAAAGAGTTCGGTGATCAATGTGGGAGCTGGCTTGCCTGCGATAGCGGTGTGTCAGCAGCTGTATTCGGTACAGGTGTACCGCAATCGCGGGCAAGCCCGGCTCCCACAAGGTTCGGTGGTGCTCGGAACAGTCAGCCGCGCTTGGTCAGGCCCATCTTCACGCGGCCTTCAGCCGGGGTCATGACCCGGGCACCCAGGCGGCTGAGGATTTCGCTGGCGCGTTCCACCAACTGGCCGTTGGTCGCCAGCACGCCCTTGTCCAGCCACAGGTTGTCTTCCAGGCCGACCCGCACGTTGCCGCCCAGCAGCACCGCTTGGGCCGCCATCGGCATCTGCATGCGGCCAATCCCGAAACCGGCCCACACCGCGTCTGCCGGCAGGTTGTCGACCATGGCTTTCATGGTGGTGGTGTCGGCCGGTGCGCCCCACGGGATGCCCAGGCACAGCTGGAACAGCGGGTTGTCGAGCAAACCTTCCTTGATCATCTGCTTGGCGAACCACAGGTGACCGGTGTCGAAAATTTCCAGCTCGGCTTTTACGCCCAGCTCCTGGATTCGTTTCGCGCCCGCTCGAAGCTGCGCCGGGGTGGAGACGTAAATGGTGTCGCCGTCGCCGAAATTCAGGGTGCCGCAATCGAGGGTGCAGATTTCCGGCAGTAGCTCTTCCACGTGGGCCAGGCGGGTCAGCGGGCCCACCAGGTCGGTGTTGGGGCCGAACTCCATGGGGTTCTCACCGCCACCGATTTCCAGGTCGCCACCCATGCCGGCGGTGAGGTTGACGATGATGTCGACGTCCGCCTCGCGGATGCGCTCCATCACTTCGCGGTACAGCGCCACGTCGCGGCTGAACTTGCCGGTTTCGGGGTCACGTACGTGGCAATGCACCACGGTGGCACCGGCCTTGGCGGCTTCCACTGCGGCGGCGGCGATTTGTTTGGGGGTGACCGGCACGTGAGGGCTTCTGGCGGTCGTGTCGCCAGCACCGGTGAGTGCGCAGGTGATGATGACGTCGTGGTTCATGGGGCAGGTTCCTTACAGGCGTGATTTTCAGGCGTAGTCATACCGTTCGCAGCCAGGAGCGGCTGCGAAACGGTGATTCAAAACGGGTTATTTGCTGGTCAATTGCAGGTTGGCCGCGGCGGGTTTGCCGTCGAAGGTGGTCACGCCTTCCAGCCAGCGCTGCTGGTCTTGCGGGTGGTCCTTGAGCCATTGCCTGGCCGATTCGAAAGCGTCCTTGTGATCCAGCAGCGGCTGCATCATTCGGCTCTCGTCGGCGGCGGTGAAGGTCAGGTTGCTGAGCAACCTGTGCACGTTGGGGCATTGCTCGGCGTAGGTCGGCGACGTGACGGACCACACGGTGGCCATGCCTTCGTTCGGGCCCAGCGCGTCATCACTGCCGGTGAGGTAAGTCATTGCCACGTTGACGTTCATCGGGTGCGGCGCCCAGCCAAAGAACACCACGGCCTCCTTACGACGCACGGCGCGGTCGACGGCGGCGAGCATGCCGGCCTCGCTGGATTCCACCAATTGGAACTTGCCGAGGCCAAACTGATTCTTGGCGATCATCGCCTTGATCTGGGTGTTGGCGCCCGAGCCCGGTTCAATGCCGTAGATCTTGCCGCCCAGTTCTTTTTCAAACTTGGCGATGTCGGCGAAGGTCTTCAGGCCTTTGTCGGCCAGGTAAGTCGGCACCGCCAACGTAGCGCGGGCGTCTTCCAGGGACGGTTTGTCGAGCACCTTGACTTGCTTGGCCTCGACAAACGGGGTGATGGTCTGAGTCATCAGCGGGTTCCAGTAGCCCAGGAACATGTCCAGGCGCTGGTCGCGAATCCCGGCAAAGATGATTTGCTGGGACGCGCTGGTCTGTTTGGTCTTGTAGCCGAGGCCGTCGAGCAACACTTGGGTCATGGCGCTGGTGGCGATTACGTCGGTCCAGTTCACCACGCCCATGCGCACGTTCTGGCAAGAAGCCGCATCGGCTGCCATGACGTTGGTGCTCAAAATGGCGCTGGCGCTGAGTGCGAGCACGCAGCGGCTGATCAGTCGGTTCATGGTGGTTCCCTCGGCAGGTTGTTATTGTGGGGTCCGGCGTCTTTGTGCACCGTGCAGCCAAGTTACGCAGCTTGGTCCCCGACAAAACGCACGGCGGCGACCCGCTCTTGCACTGCAGCGACCTGCCCCCTTGAATGACCGATTGAACTGGCGTATCACAGTGACCACGCTGTCCGTCCTACGAGAGCGCTCCATGTCCCAGGATTTCTACTTTCTGCTGATGCCGGGCTTCTCCGCCATCGGCTTTATCTCCGCGATCGAGCCTTTACGTGTCGCCAATCGTTTTCGTGGCGAGCTGTACCGCTGGCACGTTTTGAGTGCCGACGGCGGCGCGGTGCTGGCGAGCAATGGCATGTCGGTCAACGCCGACGCCGCGCTGGAGCCGCTGAAGAAAGGCTCGACCTTATGGGTGGTGGCCGGCTTCGAACCGCTGAAGTTCGCCACGCCAGCGCTGGAGCACTGGCTGCGCCGACTCGATCACGACGGCGTGATCCTCGGCGCCATCGACACTGGTGCTTGCGTCCTCGCTGAGGCCGGCCTGCTCGACGGCCACCGCCTGACCCTGCACTGGGAAGCCATCGACGCCTTCAAGGAGTCTTATCCACAGCTGACAGTGACCCAGGAGCTGTTCGAGATCGACCGCCGGCGCATCACCTCGGCGGGCGGCACCGCCTCCATCGACCTGATGCTCGACCTGATCAGCCAGGCCCACGGGCCCGAGTTGGCGATCCAGGTGTCCGAGCAGTTTGTGCTCGGCCGCATCCGCCCGCGCAAAGACCACCAACGCATGCAGATCGCCACGCGCTACGGCATCAACAACAAAAAGCTGGTGCAGGTGATCGGCGAGATGGAACAGCACACCGAGCCTCCGCTGAGCACCTTGGCGCTGGCGGAAGCGATCAAGGTCACGCGGCGGCAGTTGGAGCGCTTGTTTCGGCTGCACCTGAACGACACCCCGAGCAACTTCTACCTGGGTTTGCGCCTGGAGAAGGCTCGGCAGCTATTGCGCCAGAGCGACCTGAGTGTGCTGGAGGTGAGTATTGCGTGCGGGTTTGAGTCGCCGTCGTATTTCACCCGCAGTTACCGGGCAAGGTTTGCCAAGTGTCCAAGGGAAGATCGGCGCCGGGAAGCGGTATGAGCAGCGCTCCCGAGAACAACAGAGATCAAATGTGGGAGCTGGCTTGCCTGCGATAGCGGTGTTTCAGTGCCAGATGTACTGGCTGATACACCGCTATCGCAGGCAAGCCAGCTCCCACAGTAGATATGGGGTGTGGCTTATTTCTTCATCAGTGCCGAACACGCGGCCTTGTAAGCCTCATGCTGATACTTGTTCAGTGTCGCCGGCAGGGCAAAGTCGTGTTTCTTGTTCTGCGCATTGATGGTCTGCGGCGACAGCAGCGTCACCTCAACACCCTCCAGCAGCTGAAACACGCCTTCCATCTTGAACGTGGTCGGGCCACCGGCGAATTCGCCTTTCTTGCTGCGCTTCTTGATGGCGATGCGGGTGATGGCGTTTTCCCGCACAAACGCACTTACCTGGGCGGCAAACGCTTTGACATTGGCCGCCTCATCATCGTCTTCAAGGGCGATTTTCTTGGTGGCCAGGGCGACATGGCTCAATGCCTGACCGTCGAGCGAGGCGACAGCGATAATGGCTTCGCTGCCTTTGATTTCGATGCCGCAGATTGTCATGAATAGCCTTGGTTCTGAGTAAAGAGTGGAGGGGATTGTCGCTTATTCCTGCCCAATCGACTCCAAAAACTCCGACCGTTCATCACTCATCCGCGCCAGGCAATCATTCTGCTGGATCGCATAATCCTTGCTGCCCACCACCGCCGGGAAGGTGTCCACGGCGCAATCCGCGTCGCGTAGCTTTTCCCACTTCTGCTGGGCATCCTTCAGACGAGCGGTAATGTCTGCCAGCTGCGTCTTGTTGCTGCCATAGGTCGAACCCATGCGTTCCAGCAGCCCCTGGTAGTTATCCTTGAGCAGTTGCTCAGCGGTGGTTTTGTTGTAGGTGGCGCATTCCAGGGTTTGCTTGTCGTTCTCGATGCCATCGCAAGGCGTGTTGTCGGTGTCTTCAGCGGCGTGCACGCCGGTTGCGATGAGTGCCAAAGCCAGGAAAATCGATTTCATTGCGCCGTCTCATATCAGTTGATGAGCAAATTCTGGCTCAAGCGTAAGACAAAGAACAGATACCCGTCAGAGATGTCATGTTGGCCTTTGTCGCGGATTGACGCTTTCGGCAATTCCCTTGTCGTTTTTGCACCCGGCTCCTTCTGTCCCGGGGCATATGCTGGCCCCAAAGCGCCGGCAGACGATTCGGCGCATGAATCGCCAATAAGGGGACGCCTGATGAGCCCAGCCGAATTGCACGCCGACAGCATCGTTATCGACGGGCTGATCATTGCCAAGTGGAACCGCGACCTGTTTGAAGACATGCGCAAGGGGGGCCTCACGGCTGCCAACTGCACGGTGTCGGTCTGGGAAGGCTTCCAGGCCACCATTAACAACATCGTGGCCAGCCAGACCCTGATTCGCGAGAACAGCGACCTGGTGATCCCGGTGAAGACCACCGCCGATATCCGTCGCGCCAAGGAGCAGGGCAAGACCGGCATCATCTTCGGCTTCCAGAACGCCCATGCGTTTGAAGACCAGCTCGGCTACGTCGAGATCTTCAAGCAGCTCGGGGTTGGCGTGGTGCAGATGTGCTACAACACCCAGAACCTGGTGGGCACCGGCTGCTACGAGCGTGACGGCGGCCTGTCGGGCTTCGGTCGCGAGATCGTCGCCGAGATGAACCGCGTCGGCATCATGTGCGACCTGTCCCACGTGGGCTCCAAGACTTCCGAAGAAGTCATCCTCGAATCGAAAAAGCCGGTGTGCTACTCCCACTGCCTGCCGTCGGGCCTTAAAGAGCACCCGCGCAACAAGTCCGATGAGGAGCTGAAGTTCATCGCCGACCACGGCGGCTTTGTCGGCGTGACCATGTTTGCGCCGTTCCTGGCCAAGGGCATCGATTCGACCATCGACGACTACGCCGAAGCCATCGAATACACCATGAACATCGTGGGCGAAGACGCCATCGGCATCGGCACCGACTTCACCCAGGGCCATGGCCAGGATTTCTTCGAAATGCTGACCCACGACAAGGGCTACGCCCGCCGCCTGACCAGCTTCGGCAAGATCATCAACCCGCTGGGCATCCGCACCGTGGGCGAGTTCCCCAACCTCACCGAGACCCTGCTCAAGCGCGGCCATCCTGAGCGCGTGGTGCGCAAGATCATGGGCGAGAACTGGGTCAACGTCCTGAAGGACGTCTGGGGCGAATAAGCCACCGCATCCTCTGAATCCTTTCCCGCCGCCGTCCGCGCAGTGGGCAATAAACCGAATTGTTTGGAGTTAAGTTTCCATGGCCAAGATCGCCCCTCAATTGCCTATCGAAGTCGACAGCGAAACCGGTGTCTGGACGTCCGATGCCCTGCCGATGCTCTACGTGCCACGCCATTTCTTCGTCAACAACCACATGGGCATCGAAGAAGTCCTGGGCGCCGACGCCTACGCCGAAATCCTCTACAAGGCCGGCTACAAATCCGCCTGGCACTGGTGTGAAAAAGAAGCTGAATGCCACGGCCTGGAAGGCGTCGCAGTGTTCGAGCACTACATGAAGCGCCTGTCGCAGCGCGGCTGGGGCCTGTTCAAGATCCAGGACATCGACCTCGACAAAGGCACCGCCAGCGTCAAGCTCGAACACTCGGCATTCGTCTACGTGTACGGCAAGGTCGGGCGCAAGGTCGACTACATGTTCACCGGCTGGTTTGCCGGTGCGATGGACCAGATTCTCGAAGCCCGCGGCAGCAAGATCCGCACCGTTGCGCAACAGGTCTACGGCGGCTCCGAAGAGGGCCACGACGACGGCCTGTTCACCGTCAAGCCGTTGTAAGTCGAGGACCCAGCCATGGCTTTCGAAGCAATGTTTGCGCCGATCCAGATCGGCAAACTGACCATCCGCAACCGCGTGCTCAGTACCGCCCACGCCGAGGTGTATGCCACCGACGGCGGGATGACCACCGACCGCTATGTGAAGTACTACGAAGAGAAAGCCAAGGGCGGCATTGGCCTGGCGATCTGTGGCGGTTCCTCGGTGGTCGCCATCGACAGCCCCCAGGAATGGTGGAGTTCGGTGAACCTGTCCACCGACCGCATCATCCCGCACTTCCAGAACCTGGCCGACGCCATGCACAAGCATGGCGCCAAGATCATGATCCAGATTACCCACATGGGCCGTCGCTCGCGTTGGGATGGCTTTAACTGGCCGACCCTGATGTCGCCGTCCGGCGTGCGTGAGCCGGTGCACCGTGCCACCTGCAAGACCATCGAGCCGGAAGAGATCTGGCGTGTGATCGGCAACTACGCCAGCGCCGCCAAGCGTGCCAAGGCGGGTGGCCTGGACGGTGTGGAACTGTCCGCCGTGCACCAGCACATGATCGACCAGTTCTGGAGCCCACGGGTCAACAAACGTACCGACGAGTGGGGTGGCTCCTTCGAAGGCCGCATGAAGTTCGGCCTGGAAGTGTTGAAAGCGGTGCGCGCCGAAGTCGGTGACGACTTCTGCGTGGGCATGCGCCTGTGCGGCGATGAGTTCCATCCGGACGGCCTGTCCCACGAGGACATGAAGCAGATCGCCAAGTACTACGACGACACCGGCATGCTCGATTTCATCGGCGTCGTCGGCTCGGGCTGCGACACCCACAACACCCTGGCCAACGTTATCCCCAACATGAGTTATCCACCGGAGCCGTTCCTGCACCTGGCGGCCGGTATCAAGGAAGTGGTCAAGGTCCCGGTGCTGCACGCGCAGAACATCAAGGACCCGAACCAGGCCACGCGCATCCTCGAAGGCGGCTACGTGGACATGGTCGGCATGACCCGTGCCCACATCGCCGACCCGCACCTGATCGCCAAGATCAAGATGGGCCAGATCGACCAGATCAAACAGTGCGTGGGCGCCAACTATTGCATCGACCGCCAGTACCAAGGGCTGGACGTGCTGTGCATCCAGAACGCCGCCACTTCCCGTGAATACATGGGCGTGCCGCACATCATCGAAAAATCCACCGGGCCGAAACGCAAAGTCGTGGTGGTAGGTGCCGGCCCTGCCGGGATGGAAGCTGCGCGGGTTGCTGCTGAGCGCGGCCACGACGTGACGCTGTTCGAGAAGAAAGAATTTATCGGTGGGCAAATCACGACCGCTTCCAAGGCGCCGCAGCGCGACCAGATTGCCGGGATCACCCGCTGGTTCCAGCTGGAACTGGCACGCCTGAACGTCGACCTGCGCCTGGGCGTGGCGGCGGACGCGGCCACCATCCTGGACCTGCGTCCGGACGTGGTGGTGCTGGCGGTGGGCGGTCATCCGTTCCTGGAGCAGAACGAACACTGGGGCGCGGCGGAAGGCCTGGTGGTCAGCAGCTGGGATGTGCTCGACGGCAAGGTTGCACCGGGCAAGAATGTGCTGGTGTACGACACCATTTGCGAGTTCACCGGCATGTCGGTGGCGGATTTCCTGGCGGACAAGGGTTGCCAGGTGGAGATCGTCACCGACGACATCAAGCCGGGCGTGGCCATCGGCGGTACGTCGTTCCCGACGTACTACCGCAGCATGTACCCGAAGGAAGTGATCATGACCGGCGACATGATGCTGGAAAAGGTCTACCGCGAAGGCGACAAGCTGGTGGCGGTGCTGGAGAACGAATACACCGGGGCCAAGGAAGAGCGCGTGGTGGACCAGGTGGTGGTCGAGAACGGCGTGCGTCCGGATGAAGAGATCTACTACGGGCTCAAGGAAGGTTCGCGCAACAAGGGCCAGATAGACGTCGAAGCCTTGTTCGCGATCAAGCCGCAGCCGTGCCTGAGCGAGCCGGGCGAGGGGTACTTGCTGTTCCGCATCGGTGACTGCGTGGCCCAGCGTAATACCCACGCTGCCATCTATGACGCCCTGCGCCTGTGCAAGGATTTCTGACGAGGTGTACTCGGTCAAATGTGGGAGCGGGCTTGCTCGCGAAAGCGGTGTGTCAGCCACTGGATGCATCGACTGACACGCTGCCTTCGCGAGCAAGCCCGCTCCCACATTTCGGGCCAGTTTCACAGTAGACCTGTGTGGTCTTCGGGAGCTTCACCATGTTGAACACCCTTCTTCCCATCCTGCTCTTTGCCGCCTTGGGCCTTGCGGTCCTCGGCGCCCTGCGCCGGGTGAACATGTGGCGCCGCGGCCGCTCCTCCAAAGTCGACCTGATCAAAGGCCTGCTGGCCATGCCCAAGCGCTACATGGTCGACCTGCACCACGTCGTCGCCCGCGACAAATACATCGCCAACACCCACGTCGCCACCGCCCTGGGCTTTGTGCTCTCGGCGTTGCTGGCGATTCTGGTGCACGGTTTCGGCCTGCATAACCGCATCCTTGGCTACGCCTTGCTGTTGGCTTCGGTGCTGATGTTTGTCGGCGCCACGTTCGTCTACCTGCGTCGTCGCCATCCACCTGCGCGCCTGTCGAAAGGCCCGTGGATGCGCCTGCCGAAAAGCCTGATGGCGTTCTCGGTGAGCTTCTTCCTGGTGACCTTGCCGGTGGCCGGGATTCTGCCGGCGGACTTCGGCGGCTGGCTGCTCGCCGCCTTGCTGAGCCTGGGCGTGCTGTGGGGCGTGTCCGAAATGTTCTTCGGCATGACCTGGGGCGGCCCGATGAAACACGCCTTCGCCGGTGCCCTGCACCTGGCCTGGCACCGCCGCGCCGAGCGTTTCGGCGGTGGCCGTTCCACCGGCTTGAAGCCCCTGGATCTCGCCGATAAAACCGCGCCCCTGGGTGTGGAAAAACCGGTGGATTTCACCTGGAACCAACTGCTCGGCTTCGACGCCTGCGTGCAGTGCGGCAAGTGCGAAGCGGCGTGCCCGGCGTTCGCCGCCGGCCAGCCGCTGAATCCGAAAAAACTGATTCAGGACATGGTGGTCGGCCTGGCCGGTGGCACCGACGCCAAGTTCGCCGGCAGCCCTTACCCTGGCAAAGCCATCGGCGAGCACAGCGGCAACCCGCACCAGCCAATCGTCAACGGCCTGGTGGATGCGGAAACCCTGTGGTCCTGCACCACCTGCCGGGCTTGCGTGGAAGAGTGCCCAATGATGATCGAGCACGTGGACGCCATCGTCGACATGCGCCGCCATCTCACCCTGGAAAAAGGCGCGACCCCGAACAAAGGCGCCGAAGTCCTGGAAAACCTGATCGCCACCGACAACCCGGGCGGTTTCGCACCCGGCGGGCGGATGAACTGGGCGGCGGATTTGAACCTGCCCTTGCTCAGCGACAAGAAAACCGTCGACGTACTCTTTTGGGTCGGCGACGGCGCGTTCGACATGCGCAACCAACGCACCTTGCGTTCGTTCGTCAAAGTCCTGAAAGCCGCCAAGGTCGACTTCGCCGTCCTGGGCCTTGAAGAGCGCGACAGCGGTGACGTGGCCCGACGCCTGGGGGATGAAGCCACCTTCCAGCTGCTGGCCGCGCGCAATATCCAGACCCTGGCCAAGTACAGCTTCAAGCGCATCGTCACCTGCGACCCCCACAGTTTCCATGTGCTGAAAAACGAATACGGCGCCTTCGACGGCAACTACCGGGTGCAGCACCACAGCACCTACATGGCCGAGCTGATCGACGCCGGCGCCCTGAACCTGGGCCAGCACAAAGGCAACAGCGTGACCTATCACGACCCGTGCTACCTGGGCCGCTATAACGGCGAGTACGAAGCACCGCGCCAAGTGCTGCGGGCGCTGGGGATCGAGGTCAAGGAAATGCAGCGCTCCGGTTTCCGTTCCCGCTGCTGCGGCGGCGGTGGCGGCGCGCCGATCACCGACATTCCCGGCAAGCAGCGGATTCCCGACATGCGCATGGAAGACATCCGCGAGACCGGCGCCGAACTGGTGGCCGTGGGTTGTCCACAGTGCACGGCGATGCTGGAAGGCGTGGTTGAACCGCGTCCGTTGATCAAAGACATTGCCGAACTGGTAGCTGACGCGTTGCTTGAAGACGCGGCACCGGCCAAGGCGCCGAAACGCGAATCTGCGCAGGTGCATATATGAGCGACATTATCCGCCGCGACCCACGGGCCGAATGGATCGCCCGTAACCGCCTGCACCCGCTGCATGCCGCCATGCAGCCGGTGCAACACAGCTGGATGGGGCCCAATGGGGTCATCCGCAAGAACGTGCACGGTGTCGGTTTTATCGGCCCCAACGGCATCAAGCGTATTGACCGCAGCGGCGCCCAGCAGGGCGGCGCGGCCAAGCGTACGGCAGCGGTGGAAGTGCAATTGCCGTTGCATCAGGTGGCCGCCCCCGCGTTCTATATCAACGTGGTGCCGGACATGGTCGGCGGTCGCCTGAGCAGCCACGACCGCGACGTGCTGGGCCTGGCCCGGCAGCTGGCCGGCGA
This sequence comes from Pseudomonas sp. MWU16-30323, assembly GCF_020515595.1. Taxonomy (NCBI): domain Bacteria; kingdom Pseudomonadati; phylum Pseudomonadota; class Gammaproteobacteria; order Pseudomonadales; family Pseudomonadaceae; genus Pseudomonas; species Pseudomonas sp. MWU16-30323. The sequence continues at coordinate 142,752 of NZ_JAIWYM010000002.1, read as the reverse complement.
CGATGGTGCGGTATTGGCCGTGGTGTTCGGTGAACACAAGGAAAGCGCCTTCGCCGCCGCCGGTGTGGATCGGTTGCTGGTGCTGGACGGGCATGAGTTCGACGGTTATTCACCGGAGCAACGAGTCCAGGGCCTGCGGGCTGTGGATAACCAATTCAACCCGCGCCACTGGTTGCTGCCGGACAGCCGCAGCGGTGGCGGGGAATTGGGTCGGCGCTTTGCCGCAAGCCTCAAGGAACGTCCGGCCACGCGGGTCTGGCAGATCAAGGGCGAGGAATGTATTGGCCGTGCGGGTGCCGGCCAGCAAGACCTGGCCCGGCCATTGCCACGCATGATCCTGGCGGCGGTGGAATGCGCCGAGCCCGTCAGCGAAACCCGTCACGAAGCGCTGCCGGTGGAGTTATCCACAAGCCTGGCCCGCAGCTTGCCGCGCATCGAGGATTTGGGCGCAGTGGCGGTCGATCCGGGAGCGATTCCCATGGCCGAAGCCGAATTCATCTTCTCGGGCGGCAACGGGGTCAAGGACTGGGCACTGTTCCACCAGACTGCTGCCGCGCTGGGTGCCACCGAAGGCGCCTCGCGGGTGGCGGTGGACGACGGCTTCATGGCCCGGGATCGCCAGGTCGGCGCCAGCGGTACCTGGGTCACCGCGCGGGTTTACGTGGCGGTGGGGATTTCCGGGGCGATCCAGCACCTGCAAGGCATTGGTGCCTGCGACAAGGTGGTGGCGATCAACCTCGACCCGGGTTGCGACATGATCAAGCGTGCCGACTTGTCGGTGATCGGCGAAAGCGCCGCGATTCTGCAAGCCTTGATCGTTGCGGTCGAGGCCTACCGCAACCGCGCCAAGCGCGATGCGGCTTAAGGAAATGGCCATGACGACGAATGTAATCAGCCTGGTGTCCATCGGCGCCCACCCGACTTCCGGCCGCCCGCGCCGCGCCGAGCAAGATGCGCGCGCTGTGGAACTGGGCCTGCAACTGGCTGGGGATAACCTGCAAGTGCTCCACGCCGGCGACATCGCCGAACCGACCCTGCGTGCTTACCTGGGCATGGGCTTGCCGCAGTTGCACGTCCTTGAACAACCGGCTGGCGCGGATGCCTTGCCGGTGCTGAGTGACTATCTGCGGGACGCGGGCGCCCAGGTGGTGCTCACCGGCAGCCAGGCGGAAACCGGCGAAGGTTCGGGGATGTTGCCGTTCCTGCTGGCCGAGCAACTGGGTTGGCCGCTGATTGTCGGCCTGGCCCAGGTGGAATCCATCGAAGGCGGCGTGGCCCATGTGCTGCAAGCCTTGCCTCGTGGCCAACGGCGGCGCCTGAAGGTGCGCCTGCCGTTTCTGGCCACGGTGGATAACGCCGCGCCCAAGCCACGGCAAAGCGCCTACGGCCCGGCTCAGCGCGGGGTGCTGGACGCCCACGACGTTGAGGTGCTGGAGGATGAGTTATTCACAGGCGCTGTATTGCAGCCGGCCAAGCCTCGGCCCAAGCGGCTCAAGGTGATCAAGGCCAAGAGCGGTGCCGACCGTATGAAAGCCGCGACGGCCAAGGCCAGTGGTGGCGGTGGGCAGGTGCTCAAGGGTGTCAGCCCGGAAGCAGGCGCTGAAGCCATTCTTAAATTGCTTATAGAAGAAGGTGTGGTGCGCTGATCCACGGTGGGAGCGGGCTTGCTCGCGCAGGCGGTGTGTCAGGTGACTCATTTACCGACTGATCCACCGCTTTCGCGGGCAAGCCCGCTCCCACACGGTTTTGCCGCGATTGTGGCTTTACCCACAATCCCTGTTAACCCGCCTGTGGATAACCTGTTCGCGGCTGTCCACACCCCACGCAAATCAAGCCCTCCAGCTCGCTGTACGAAAAACAACCAACCTAACTGACGGTTTTTCCTTAGGTTTTTCTGTGGATAATGAAAATGCCCGGCACAGACTTGCCCCCAAAGTCTGTTGGTGCTTCTGTGGATAAGATGTTCGCTATCCGCTGTGGGCCATATAAAACGTGGCTTACAGGTTGCTGGTTAAAATATGATCAATATCACCATTTCAGCTTGATTCCGCGCTCAAACCCGCGACTCTCCTCAGTTTCAGCCGGTTTTCCACAGAGGGTCCAAAGTTGCCCCCAAAGTCTGTTGGCGCTTCTGTGGATAAGGTGTTTGCGTTCCTCTGTAGACCATGCAGAACGTGGCTTACAGGATTTTGATTAAAAAACGATCAATGCGCGATAAAACCGGTACCTTTGAATAAGTCACGGATTTTCTTGGTTTTATTTCGACGGGAAAGCGCAGTTGCCCACAATTGCTGTGGGTGGCTTTGTGGATAAGTTGTTGGGCAATGGCTGGAAGTAAGGCAGGCAGCGGTCTGCCAGGGTGTTGGATGAATTTTGTGCAGCCACAAGCCAGTGTGGGAGCCGGGGCTTGCCCGCGATGACGGAGTAACAGCCAACAGAGGGGTTGAATGTTAAATCGCTATCGCGGGCAAGCCCGGCTCCCACATTTTGATCGGCGGCGTGTCAGCCGGTTACTCGTGTACGGCGACGCCTTTCAGATACGGCGCCGGCGCCGCCCCCAGGTTGCTCAGCATCCGCTCGCTGTACCAATCCACAAAGTTCACCACGCCAAACTCGTAAGTCTTGGAATACGGGCCTGGCTGGTAAGCGGTGGAGTTGATCCCACGCTGGTTCTCTTCGGCCAGGCGACGGTCCTGGTCGTTGGTGGCGTCCCACACTTTGCGCATGCGCTCCACGTCGTAGTCCACACCTTCCACGGCGTCCTTGTGCACGATCCACTTGGTGGTGACCATCGTTTCCTGGGCACTGATCGGCCACACGGTGAACACGATGATGTGGTCGCCCATGCAGTGGTTCCACGAGTGTGGCAGGTGCAGGATGCGCATCGAGCCCAGGTCCGGATTCTTGATGCGGCCCATCAGTTTGTTGCAGCCTTGCTTGCCGTCGAGGGTCATCGACACGGTGCCCTTGAGCAGTGGCATGCGCACGATGCGGTTACGCAGGCCGAAGCTGGCGTGGGCGTAAGGGATTTTCTCGGCTTCCCAGGCAGCGGCGGAGGCGGCTACGTGGTCCTTGAAGGCCTGGTCGGCCCGTGGGTCGGTGACGTCGTCCCATTCCAGCAGGGTTTTGAGCAGCTCCGGGTGCGACGCGTTGCAGTGGTAGCACTCGCGGTTGTTTTCCAGCACCAGCTTCCAGTTGGCTTTTTCAAACAAGGTGGTCTGGATCGCCACCTTGGTGTTCTCCATGTCGTAGGGTTCCATGTAGTGGCTCAGGGTCGACAGGAAGTCGTCGATGGCCGGCGGAGTCGAAGACAGGCTGATAAAGATGTAGCCACCGGCGGTCTTCACATTCACCGGCTTGAGGCCGTACTGCTTCATGTCGAAGTCGGCGCCCATTTCGGTGCCGGCGAACAGCAGGCGACCGTCCAGCTCGTATGTCCACTGGTGGTAATGGCACACCAGCTTGGCGACCTTGCCCTTGTCGCTGGTGCACAAGCGTGAACCGCGATGGCGGCACACGTTATGGAACGCATGCACCACGCCGTCGGCGCCACGGATCACGATGATCGGGTTCTTGCCCACTTGCAGGGTGATGTAGTTGCCTTTGGCAGGGATCTCGCAGGTCATGCCGGCGATCAACCACTCTTTCTGGAAAATTTCCTGCATGTCGATATCGAACAGCCGCTCATCAGAGTAAAACGGCTGCGGCAGCGAAAAGGTGCGCTCGCGCTCTTGCAGCATTTGCGCGGTGGCCTTGCGTGCGGGTTCCAGCGGATCGCCCAAGCTTAAGGTTGCGGTGACGTCCATCGTGTGTGTCCTCATGGCCATTCTGTGTGGCCGGCGAATAGTGGCTGATCAGGTTTTGCAGCAAGGCGTAAAGAAAGCGTCTTTGTTGGGAGCGAGTGTGGGCCCCACAAAGGCCAGAACCTTATCCATGAGCGACATGGCCCACTCTGTTCCCGACGCGCAACCCCCGTGGTATGGGGGCTGGTCGCGATAAGTATGTGAATGTCGCAGATAGGTAAATGGGTGGTTCTCGCGTTACGCAGAATCGCCACCATAAAGCCGAACTACGGCGGTGGAGAACAGCATGTCCAACAGCTTCCTGAATCCGGTAACCACCCAGACCTGGGCCAATGGTCGGCACATCGTCCGTTGCGTCAAAGTCATCCAGGAAACCTGGGACGTGCGCACCTTCTGCTTTATGGCCGACCAGCCGATCCTGTTCTTTTTCAAGCCCGGGCAGTTCGTCACCCTGGAGCTGGAAATCGACGGCCAGCCGATCATGCGTTCGTACACTATCTCCAGCTCGCCGTCGGTGCCTTACAGCTTCTCGGTGACCATCAAGCGCGTGCCGGGCGGCAAGGTGTCCAACTGGCTGCACGACACGCTGCATGAAGGCCAGGAGTTGGCGGTGCACGGGCCGGTGGGGTTGTTCAATGCCATCGACTTCCCGAGCCCGAAAGTGCTGTACCTCAGTGGTGGTGTCGGTATTACCCCAGTGATGTCCATGGCGCGCTGGTTCTACGACACCAACGCCAACGTCGACATGACGTTTATCCACAGCGCCCGCTCGCCGAAAGACATCATTTACCACCGCGAGCTGGAGCACATGGCGTCGCGGATTGATAACTTCAGCCTGCACCTGATCTGCGAGAAACACGGATTGGGGGAACCCTGGGCCGGTTATCGCGGCTACCTGAACCACAAGATGCTGGAACTGATGGTGCCGGATTTCATGGAGCGGGAAGTCTTCTGCTGCGGCCCGACGCCCTACATGAACGCGGTAAAGCGCCTGCTGGAAGCTGCCGGCTTCGAGATGAGCCGCTACCACGAAGAATCTTTTGGCGCGACACCGCCGGAAGCTCGCGCGGATGCAGTCGAACAAGCCGAGCAGGCAGCGGACGCACCGGAAATCGACCTGGCCGACCTGCACCAGGTGGAATTCATTGCCTCCGGCAAAAGCATCCGTGTGGCACCGGGCGAGACCGTACACGCAGCGGCGGCCAAGCTTGGCCTGCTGATTCCGAAAGCCTGCGGCATGGGGATTTGCGGGACGTGCAAGGTGATGAAACTGGGCGGGGAGGTCGAGATGGACCACAACGGCGGGATCACCGAGGAAGACGAAGCCGAGGGTTACATCCTGTCGTGCTGCAGCGTGCCGAAGGGCGATGTGCGCATCGAGTTCTAATGATCGTTCCCACGCTCCGCGTGGGAATGCCTCCTTGGACGCTCCGCGTCCCGCTGTGTGACGCTGAGCGTCACGGGCTGCATTCCCACGCAGAGCGTGGGAATGATCAGGCCCGGCGCTGAATTTCAATCAGGCCATTCTGTCCCGCATAGTTGCGAGCGCTGGAATACCGCCAGTGCTCGGCCACGTCCACTTAACCCCGCTTCACAGGGACCGATCGTTCCCACGCTCCGCGTGGGAATGCCTCCTTGGACGCTCCGCGTCCCGCTGTGTGACGCGGAGCGTCACGGGCTGCATTCCCACGCAGAGCGTGGGAACGATGAGGCCCGGCGCTGTATCTCAATCAGGCCATCCTGTCCTGCATAGTTGCGAGCGCTGGAATACCGCCAGTGTTCGGCCAAGTCCACGTAACCCCGTTTCACAGGGACCGATCGTTCCCACGCTCCGCGTGGGAATGCCTCTTTGGACGCTCCGCGTCCCGCTGTGTGACGCGGAGCGTCACGGGCTGCATTCCCACGCAGAGCGTGGGAACGATCAGGCCCAGCGCTGAATTTCAATCAGGCCATTCTGTCCCGCATAGTTGCGAGCGCTGGAATACCGCCAGTGTTCGGCCACGTCCACATAACCCCGTTTCACAGGGTTGTGGTGAATGTAATCAAGCTTTTGGCGCATCACCGCTTCGCTGTACACCAACTCGGCGTGTGACCCCTCTTGCCATAGCTGATAAACCCGGTCCGTTTTATGCGCCCGTTTGCTGAAACGTAAACGCTGCAACACTCGCTCCGCTCCTCGTTTCTGCAGGTCGTCAATGATGGTTCGGGCGGTGAAGGATTTGAACTGGCTGACACATTTACCCAGGTCCGGTGCCTGAGCGACAAAGTGCAGATGGTTTTCGAGAACGACGTAGCCGTAGAGATTGAAATGTTCGTGGGTTTGTTGATATCGCCAGCAACTCAATAAGTGGCCGACGAGGTAGTCGCGGGTAAATAGCGGTAGCCATTCCATGACGGTGCAAGTCAGGAAGTGTGGCTTTTCAGGTTCGGTAATGGTGTAGCGGCTTCTGCCCATCAATTCATCCTTGAATCGTGGTGTGGCCTGGACGCGGAGCGTCCGGGAGGCGTTCCCACGCAGAGCGTGGGAACGATCAGTTAGAGGTTATTGGGCGTAGATGTGTACGACGAAGTGCTGGCCTGATGCTGTCAGTTCATAGACTTTGTCAGTGATCCGCAATGTCCTCGTCGGCTCGCTGATGGTGTCACCGATTTTCGCGGTTTTTCTAAACTCGTCCCAGTCGATGACGGTGGTGCTGATAGTGCCTTCGCCTTGCAGGTTGTTGCCGTAGCGTTGTGCTTCCATGGTATTGCCCTCTGCTGGATTTCCGTTTCCGGCCGATTGTTCGGCTGGTGGTTAGTCCCGGAAGGAGGTGTTTTCTTTCCGGGTTCCAAGAGGCTAGTCAAAGAAATTCAGGTTGATTACTGTCAGAAATATCAAAAAACAGTCTCGGCACTCCGCCAGTATCCGTTATCGGGCTCAGTACAGCCCCGGTCGACGGTCCTGATGCACATGGTTGTAGTCGCTGATGGATTTGTCCCGGGCCTCAGCCAGTGGCAGGTCAACCATTAACCGCAGTTCTTTCTGGTGGACGGTACCGCCTGCCAATGGGTAACCGTCGGCACTGACAATCACTGAGCCACCCACCCAGTTGACGCCGCGTTCTTCGCCGTAGCGGTCGCAGGCGGCGATGAACATGCGATTGACCGCCGCGTTGGCTTGTACCCGCACGACTTCTCCCGGCCGTTCACCGCCGGGGCGTGGGCCGTCGGGCCAGTTCACCGGGGCGCACAGCAGGTCGGCGCCAGCGAGTGCCGCCAGACGCACCCATTCGGGCAGTTCCAGGTCATAACAAATCATTACGGCAATCCGGCCCACGACGGTTTCCACCAGGGGCGGCGGTGCGCTGCCGGGGGTGAATATCAGCTTTTCGCGATTCCACAGGTGCGCCTTGCGATACACCGTCAGGCCACCGTCGGGTTCTACCAGCGCCGCGCTGTTGGCCACGCGCCCGGCGGACAGCCGCTCGCAAAAGCCGGCAACGATGATGATGTTCAGCTCGGCGGCCAGGGTTTTCCACTGGCTAAGCGTCGGCCCGTCCAGTGTCTCCGACACCCCATGGGCTTCTTCTCGGTCATTGAACACGTAGCCGCTTTGTATCAGCTCCGGCAGGACTACCACCTGTGCGCCCAGTGCCGCTGCGCCACGAATCGCGTCGGCGCAGAGCGCGCGGTTGTAAGGTACATCGGCGATCCGTGGTGATAGTTGATGACACATCACACGTACAGGATTCATGGCTGAACTCCTTCCAGCACCGCCTCGCTGGCGGCAATAGCACGACGTTCTGCCTCGCGGTCGAGGTTGCGGCTCATCACACAATAGATCACTGCCGAAACCACCAGCCCGATGACGAATGCCACATCCGCGCCACCCAGTGCTGCGGCGGCAGGACCTTCATAGAAACTCAGCGACATGAACGGCACCATCGACACCAGCCCCAGGCAGTAGGCAACCAGGCCTGCGCTGCCCCATTGGCCATAGATACCGGCCGGGTTGAAGATGTCGCTGATGGCGTATTTGCCTTTGCGCACCAGGTAGAAATCCGCAAGGTTCACCGCTGTCCACGGCACCAGGAAGTACAGCATCAGCAACACAAAGGTGTTGAAACTGGCCAGGTAGCTCTCGGGAATGCTCAGGGTGATCATGAAAATCACCGCCGCCACCAGGCTGATACCCATCACCCGGCTCTTGAGGCGCGGCTGGAGCTTCACAAAACCGTCAATCGCACTGATACCGGTCAGCATCGCGCCATAGCAGTTGACCGCCATGATGCCGATCAGCGCGGGCACGGCGATCAGCACGGTGAAGGTGCCGAACCCCGGAATCACTTGGTTGCCCACGGCGCGCACGCTGCCGATGGCGTCGGGCGAGGGCAGGGCGGAAGCCAGGAATGCACCCAGGGACATCAGCCACAACGCCGAGCCGGCGGCGCCCAGGTAGGTCCAGAAAATCACACTGCGCGATGACGTTTTGTGCGGCAGGTAGCGCGAGTAGTCGGATACGTACACGGCGTAGCTGATCTGATAACCGGCAGCGGCAGAGAGCTGAATCAGGAATGCCGACCAGGAGAAGTGCGCGTTGGCCACCGCTGCATCGGCGGTCAGGCTCATGAGGGCTGCCACGGTCAGTACCGCAAACACGCTGATCATCACGTAGGTCAGCCAGCGTTGCACGGTGTGCAGCAGGTCATGGCCGATCACCGCAATCACCACCGCCAGGATGATCATCAGCGCGTACCACGGCGCACGGCTGCCCGGCAGTACGGTATTGATGGCGTCGGTAGCAAGGATCACGTTGAACACGTTGAACCCGATGTACACGAAGATCACGGCGATAAACGGCACGATTGCCCCGCGCAAACCGAACTGCGCCCGGGACTGGATCATTTGCGGCAAGCCCATGCGCGGGCCCTGGTTGGCGTGGAAGGCCATGGCAAAGGTGCCCAGGCAGACACCGATCACAATCGCCAGGATCGAATACACCATGCTCAGGCCCAGGGCTGCGCCGGTGAAACCGGTGACCATGGTGGTGAGCACAAAGTTGCCGGTGAACCAGAAGGGGCCTTGATGCCAGACCTTGCCGTGGCGTTCACTGCGCGGGACGTAATCGATGGAGCGGGTTTCGATTTTCAGGCCGGGGGTGACGGGCGGAGCCGTTTTTTCGGAAAGCGCGTTCATAGGTTCACGGTCTGTTTTTATAGTGTTTGAGTGCCGGAGCATCTGGTAAGTGGAGGGCATATTGAATCGGGATAGATAAATAATTACTTCAGACTTTCCTTAAGTAATGCCTGTTCGTCAGTTGCCATGGAACTCAATCAGATTTATTTCGAAGCGGTATAACCAGGCGTTGCCCGGTCTTCTACGCTGACCACACGTCCCGTCGTTGTCACCTTTAGCCTTGTAGTCAGGGGTGGACATTCCCTCATTGCAAGGAAGCCCGCCATGTCTGCCATCCCCTCGCGTACCCGCAATGTTCAGCGCTTGCTGGCCAATGACGTCACGGCGCTGATTCCGGATTTTCCTTTTCACTATGGCCGCTACCTGTCCCAGGCTGCCGCCAACAGCAAGCCGCTGGGCCAGATTGCCACGCGGCATCATGGGACCCGGGTGTTGATCGTCGGTGCCGGCGCGGCCGGGCTGGTGGCTGCCTATGAGGCGCTGCGCATGGGGTTGCATCCTGTGCTGGTCGAGGCTTCGGACCGGATCGGCGGGCGCTTGTATTCGCGGGTCATGGGCGACCCACAGGACCCTGCCAACAGTGTGATTTGCGAGTTGGGCGCCATGCGTTTTCCCAAGTCGGGCAAGGCGCTGCTGCATTACTTCGACAAGGTCGGCATGACCCTCAATTCAGCAGACTTCCCCAATCCCGGCTCAGCCGCAACGGCCAGCACCGTGGTCGACTATCAAAACCTCCAGACCTACTACGAAGGCAGCGACTTGCCGCCGAACTACGCAGAAATCGAGCGCCTGTTCTTTGAAGTGTTCCTTGAGACTGACCCCATCCATTTCAGCGAGATGGAGACGGCCATGTCTGAAGGCTCACTGGACCAGGCCAAGATCAAGCGGCTGTGGAATTCGATCCTTGCCGACGGTTGGGACAACCTGAGTTTCTTCGAGGCCATGGTCGAGAAGGCCGGCTGGAGTCGTGCGGATATCGACCTGTTTGGCCAGATCGGTTTTGGCACTGGAGGTTGGAATACCGACTATCCAAACTGCTTCCTCGAGGTCTTGCGGGTGCTCTACACCGGGCTGGATACCAACCATTTGTTGATGTATGACGGCTCCAGTGAGTTGCCCCAGCGCTTGTGGAACCGTTCGCCGGGGGATTTGGGCGACGTGGTGGTCGGCTGGAGCGACGATATTACGGTGCAAGCGCTCACCCGTCAGGTGATCCCGCAGCCGTTCAACCAGGAAGTCCGCCAGATCTGTCGGCGCGCGGACGGCACCTTCGATGTGCATATCCATGACCGCAATCTGGGGGCGGATGCCCGCTACAACTTTCCTGCAGTGATCTACACGCCTCACGTGCGGATTCTCGACAAGTTTCGCTATATGGACGGCAAGGACCGGTTCACGCAGATGGACAGCTTGTTGCCGCAACCCACTTGGGAAGCGGTGATGGGCACGCATTACATGCAGTCGACCAAAGTGTTCGCAGCGACCCAGCGCCCGTTCTGGACCGAGCGTGGCGCCGACGATCACTACAGGATGAGTGTGACCTTGTCGGACCGTCTGACCCGGGGCACCTATCTGCTGGACTATTCCGCCAGCCAGGGACCGCACAAAGGCAGTGGCCTGTTCCTCTCCTACACCTGGAACGACGACAGCCTGAAGTTTCTCGGTGATCGTATGGCACCACTGCCGACCCACGTTGAGCTATGCACGACGCTGCTGGACACGGTGTATGCCGACTCGCAGCTGAACCTTGCGGCCGAGTTTGGCTGGGTGGACCCGTTTGTCGAGATCAACTGGGAGAACGAGCCGTTCTTTCTGTGCGCGTTCAAGATGAACCTGCCGGGGCAGTACGAGTATCAGCGCCGGTTGTTTTCACAGTTCATGAACGGTATTCGGGACAGTAACCCGGACGGGTTTATCCTGGCGGGAGATGATGTTTCCTGGACCGGCGGCTGGGCGGAGGGCGCGGTGACCACCGCATTGAACGCGGTCAACAAGTTGGCCGTGAAATTCGGCGGCGGTACCTTTATCGAAAACCTTGGTCCGGTGGACGCGTGGGAGGTGCTCAAGCCGGTAGAGCTATAACCCCGGAGGGCGCGGCGGGTATGGCCGCGCCCAGGATGTTCAGCCCTGCATCACTTCCCGAATATCAGCGGCTAATTCTCTTACGCGCTCTTCCTCGGTATCCCACGCACACATGAACCGCGCGCCACCTTTGCCGATGAAGGTGTAGAAGCGCCAGCCCTTGGCCGTCAGCGCAGCAATCGCCGGTTCCGACAGTTGCAGGAACACGCCGTTGGCCTGTACCGGGAACATCAACTCCACACCCGGAATATCCGCCACCAGGCTGCTGAGCAACTGCGCGCAGTGGTTGGCGTGGCGGGCGTGTTTGAGCCACGCGTCGTTTTCCAGCAGGCCCACCCACGGGGCGGAGAGGAAGCGCATCTTTGATGCAAGCTGCCCGGCCTGTTTGCAGCGGTAGTCGAAGTCTTCGGCCAGCTTGTGGTTGAAGAACAGGATCGCCTCACCCACGGCCATGCCGTTCTTGGTGCCGCCAAAGCACAGCACGTCGACGCCGGCTTTCCAGGTCAGGTCGGCCGGCGAGCAGCCGAGGAATGCGCAGGCGTTGGAGAAGCGAGCGCCGTCCATGTGCAGGTTCAGCCCCAGTTCCTTGCAGGTGACGCTGATGGCGCGGATCTCTTCCGGGGTGTAGACGCTGCCGACTTCGGTGGCCTGGGTCAGGGTCACGACGCGGGGTTTCGGGTAGTGGATGTCCTGACGCTTGAGGGCGATCTCGCGGATCGACTCCGGGGTCAGCTTGCCGTTTTCGGTGCGGGCGGTGAGCAGCTTGGAACCGTTGGAGAAAAACTCCGGCGCGCCGCATTCGTCGGTTTCGACGTGGGCGGTTTCCGAGCAAATCACGCTATGGTAGCTCTGGCACAAGGAGGACAGCGCCAGGGAGTTGGCCGCGGTGCCGTTGAAGGCGAAGAACACTTCGCAGTCGGTTTCGAACAGTTTGCGGAAACCGTCGGCGGCGCGGTGGGTCCATTCATCATCGCCATAGGCGCGTTGATGGCCCTGGTTGGCGAGTTCCATGGCGGCCCAGGCTTCCGGGCAGATGCCGGAATAGTTGTCGCTGGCGAATTGTTGGCTCTTGTCGGTCATGGCCCAGTCCTGTGGTCGATGTTGGTGCGCACTTTACCCAAGATTGTCGGGCGGGCGCACGCACTGTTAATGCAAAGTCATTGGGGAATTATGCACGGTTCTGAACACCTTCCTGTAAGCCACGTCCGCGATGGCGCCCTGGACCTGCTCAAGTGGCTGGCGCTGCTGAGTATGGTGCTGGACCACCTGCGTTACGTCGGTTTGAGCCTGGACGGGCTGTATGTGCCGGGACGCCTGGCGTTCCCGTGGTTTTGCCTGGCGATTGCGGCGAATCTGCATCGGGTCAAGGACGCGCCGGTGACGGGGCAGTGGCGCTATCTGGGCTGGTTGCTGCTGTTCAGTGTGATCAGTGAGGTGCCGTATCGGATGTTCATTGACGACGCGGATACGCTCAACGTGCTGCCGACCCTGGCACTGGGCTTGCTGGTTGCCCGGGGATGGCAGCAGAAGGCAGTAATTGATCGAGGATTGGCGTTGATCGCGCTGGTTTTGGCGGGGTTTTTCTCGGCTCAGCTGATGTTCGGTTTCTTTGGCGTACTGCTGCCGCTGGCGATGCTGCTGGTGTTTCGCCGGCCGTGGTATTTCAGCGTGCTGCCGGGTGTGGTGTGCCTGGCCGCCAACCAATGGCAGATCCTGCTCGACAGCGGCACGCTGGTGGCGATGCTGGGATTGGCGACATGCCTGATTGCGCCGCTGGCCGGATGGGTCTTGTTGCGACAGGCCGGGCAAATGTCGCCGCCGGCCATGCGGCGCTGGGCGTATGCGCTTTATCCTGCGCATTTCTTGCTGCTGCTATTCCTTCGAACGATCATCGCCTAACCCTTGTGGGAGCTGGCTTGCCTGCGATGCAGACGCCTCGGTGTACCCGTTGCACCGAGGGGATGCTATCGCAGGCAAGCCAGCTCCCACACAAGCCCGCTCCCACATTTGTTCTGTGTTGTTCCGGCCATGTCGTAAACGCACCTTTGCGTGGCGTCCATAGGCATTTGACCTCTCTGCGCCAGCCCTACCATCGCATCAAAGGGCCCCTCCGTCGTGCGGCGGCCCCAACAATACGATTGGCGCACCGCCGCCGCTGGGAGAGACGCGATGTTCAGCAAGCAAGACCAGATCCAGGGTTATGACGATGCACTGCTGGCGGCCATGAATGCCGAGGAGCAGCGCCAGGAAGATCATATCGAGCTGATCGCGTCAGAGAACTACACCAGCAAGCGTGTCATGGAAGCCCAGGGCAGCGGCCTCACCAACAAGTACGCCGAAGGTTATCCAGGCAAGCGCTACTACGGTGGCTGCGAGCATGTAGACAAGGTCGAAGCGCTCGCCATCGAACGCGCCAAGCAGCTGTTCGGCGCCGATTACGCCAACGTGCAGCCGCACTCCGGTTCGTCGGCCAACAGCGCGGTGTACCTGGCGCTGCTGAACGCCGGTGACACCATCCTCGGCATGAGCCTGGCCCACGGCGGCCACCTGACCCACGGTGCCAAGGTGTCGTCCTCGGGCAAGCTGTACAACGCGGTGCAATACGGCATCGACACCGCCACTGGCCTGATCGACTACGACGAAGTCGAACGCCTGGCCGTGGAGCACAAGCCGAAGATGGTCGTGGCCGGTTTCTCCGCCTACTCCAAGACCCTGGATTTCCCGCGCTTCCGCCAGATCGCCGACAAGGTCGGTGCGCTGCTGTTCGTCGACATGGCCCACGTCGCCGGCCTGGTGGCCGCCGGTCTGTACCCGAACCCGCTGCCCTACGCCGATGTGGTCACCACCACCACCCACAAGACCCTGCGCGGTCCACGTGGCGGGTTGATCCTGGCGAAGTCCAACGAAGAAATTGAAAAGAAACTCAACTCTGCGGTATTCCCGGGCGCCCAGGGTGGCCCGCTGATGCACGTGATCGCCGGTAAGGCGGTGTGCTTCAAGGAAGCTCAGGAGCCGGGTTTCAAGGCCTATCAACAGCAAGTGATCGACAATGCCCAGGCCATGGCCGGCGTGTTTATCAAACGCGGCTACGATGTAGTGTCCGGCGGCACTGATAACCACTTGTTCCTGGTCAGCCTGATCCGTCAGGGCCTCACCGGCAAAGACGCGGACGCAGCCCTCGGTCGCGCCCACATCACCGTCAACAAGAACGCCGTGCCTAACGACCCGCAGTCGCCCTTCGTGACCTCGGGCCTGCGCATCGGCACGCCGGCGGTGACCACACGTGGCTTCAAAGTGACCCAATGCCTGGAACTGGCCGGCTGGATCTGCGACATCCTCGACAACCTCGGCGACGCCGATGTGGAGGCCAACGTCGCCAAGCATGTGGCCGCCCTGTGCGCTGATTTCCCGGTTTATCGCTGAGCGCGGTTTTGGAGTAATGACTATGCAACGCTACTCGGGCTTCGGCCTCTTCAAGCACTCACTCAGCCACCACGAAAACTGGCAGAAAATGTGGCGCACGCCCACCCCTAAAAAGGTCTACGACGTGGTCATCGTCGGCGGCGGCGGGCATGGTCTGGCGACGGCTTACTACCTGGCCAAAGAGCACGGCATCACTAACGTGGCCGTGGTCGAGAAAGGCTGGCTGGGCGGCGGTAACACCGCGCGCAACACCACCATCGTGCGTTCCAACTACCTGTGGGACGAGTCGGCGCACCTGTACGAACACGCGATGAAACTCTGGGAAGGTCTGTCCCAGGATTTGAACTACAACGTGATGTTCTCCCAGCGTGGCGTCTACAACCTGTGCCACACCCTGCAGGACATCCGTGATTCCGAGCGTCGCGTCAGTGCCAACCGCCTCAACGGAGTGGACGGCGAACTGCTCAACGCCAAACAAGTGGCCGACGAGATCCCTTACCTCGACTGCTCGAAAAACACCCGCTACCCGGTGATGGGCGCCACCGTGCAACGTCGCGGCGGCGTGGCCCGTCACGATGCCGTGGCCTGGGGCTTTGCCCGCGCCGCTGACGCACTGGGCGTGGACCTGATCCAGCAGACCGAAGTGATCGGTTTTCGCAAGGAAAACGGTGTGTGCATCGGCGTGGAAACCAACAAGGGTTTCATCGGCGCCAAGCGCGTCGGCGTAGTGACCGCCGGTAACTCCGGCCATATGGCCTCCCTGGCGGGCTTCCGCCTGCCGATCGAATCCCACCCGCTGCAAGCGTTGGTGTCAGAGCCGATCAAACCCATCATCGACAGCGTGATCATGTCCAACGCCGTGCACGGCTACATCAGCCAGTCGGACAAGGGCGACCTGGTGATCGGCGCCGGCATCGACGGCTACAACGGCTATGGCCAGCGTGGTTCGTACCCGGTGATCGAACACACCATCCAGGCCATCGTCGAGATGTTCCCGGTGCTGTCCCGCGTGCGCATGAACCGTCAGTGGGGCGGCATCGTCGACACCACACCGGACGCGTGCCCGATCATCTCCAAAACGCCGGTCCCGAACATGTTCTTCAACTGCGGTTGGGGCACCGGTGGCTTCAAGGCCACGCCAGGCTCAGGCAACGTGTTTGCTGCGAGCCTCGCCAAGGGTGAAATGCACCCATTGGCAGCTCCATTCTCCATCGACCGTTTCCACAACGGTGCGCTGATCGACGAACACGGCGCTGCGGCCGTCGCCCACTAACAGGAGAAATTCCCTATGTTGCATATCTTCTGTCCTCACTGTGGCGAACTGCGCTCCGAAGAGGAATTCCACGCGTCCGGCCAAGCGCACATCCCGCGCCCACTGGACCCGAACACCTGCACCGACGAGGAGTGGGGCGACTACATGTTCTTCCGCGACAACCCGCGCGGCCTGCATCACGAACTGTGGATTCACGCCGCCGGCTGCCGCCAGTATTTCAACGCGACCCGCGACACCGTGACCTACGAAATTCTTGAAACCTACAAGATTGGCACCAAGCCGCAATTCACCGCCAAGGCTTCTGGAGAGAAGGTATGAGCCAGATCAATCGCCTGTCCAACGGTGGCCGCATCGACCGTAACAAAGCCCTGAGCTTCACCTTCAATGGCCAGAGCTACAAAGGCTTTGAAGGCGACACCCTGGCCGCTGCACTGCTGGCCAACGGCGTCGACATCATCGGTCGCAGCTTCAAGTATTCCCGTCCGCGCGGCATCTTTGCCGCCGGTGCCGAAGAGCCGAACGCGGTGCTGCAGATCGGCGCCACCGAAGCCACGCAAATCCCCAACGTGCGCGCCACGCAACAGGCGCTGTACCAGGGTTTGGTCGCCACCAGCACCAACGGCTGGCCGAGCGTGAACAACGACATGATGGGCATTCTCGGTAAGGTCGGCGGCAAGCTGATGCCGCCGGGTTTCTACTACAAAACCTTCATGTACCCGCAATCGTTCTGGATGACTTACGAGAAGTACATCCGTAAGGCTGCAGGTTTAGGCCGCTCGCCGACCGAGAACGATCCGGACACCTACGACTACATGAACCGTCATTGCGACGTGCTGATTGTAGGCGCGGGCCCTGCCGGCCTGGCGGCTGCCTTGGCGGCTGCCCGCAGTGGCGCCCGGGTGATCATCGCGGACGAGCAGGAAGAGTTCGGCGGCTCCTTGCTGGATTCCCGCGAAAGCCTCGATGGCAAGCCGGCGGCTGAATGGGTTGCCAGTGTTATTGCGGAACTGAAATCCCTGCCGGACGTGGTGCTGCTGCCTCGCGCCACCGTCAACGGTTACCACGACCATAACTTCCTGACCATTCACGAGCGCCTTACCGACCACCTCGGTGACCGTGCGCCGATCGGCCAGGTGCGTCAGCGTATCCACCGTGTTCGCGCCAAGCGCGTCGTATTGGCCACCGGTGCTTGCGAGCGTCCACTGGTGTACGGCAACAACGACGTGCCGGGCAACATGCTGGCGGGTGCGGTCTCGACTTATGTGCGCCGCTACGGCGTGGCGCCGGGCAAGAAGCTGGTGCTGTCGACCAACAACGATCACGCCTACCGCGTGGCGCTGGACTGGTTTGACGCCGGTCTTTCCGTAGTCGCTGTGGCGGATGCGCGTCATAACCCACGCGGCGCACTGGTTGAAGAAGCTCGCGCCAAAGGCATTCGCATCCTCACCGGCAGCGCCGTGATCGAAGCCCGTGGCAGCAAGCACGTGACTGGCGCCCGCGTTGCGGCCATTGATGTGAAAGCCCACAAAGTCACCAGCCCCGGCGAATGGCTGGACTGCGACCTGGTCGCCAGTTCCGGCGGCTACAGCCCGGTGGTTCACCTGGCCTCGCACCTGGGCGGCAAGCCGACCTGGCGTGAAGACATCCTCGGTTTTGTGCCGGGCGAAGCACCGCAGAAACGCGTGTGCGTCGGTGGGATCAATGGCGTCTATGGCCTCGGCGATTCCCTGGCTGACGGTTTTGAAGGTGGCGTGCGCGCGGCCAGCGAAGCCGGGTTTGCGCCGGTGGAAGGTACGCTGCCAAAAGCCTTGAGCCGTCTGGAAGAGCCGACCCTGGCGCTGTTCCAGGTGCCACACGAGAAAGCTACCGCACGGGCGCCGAAGCAATTTGTCGATCTGCAAAACGACGTCACCGCCGCCGCCATCGAACTCGCCACCCGCGAAGGTTTCGAGTCGGTGGAGCACGTCAAACGCTACACCGCACTGGGCTTCGGCACCGACCAGGGCAAGCTCGGCAACGTCAACGGCCTGGCCATCGCGGCCCGTTCGCTGAACGTGACCATCCCGCAGATGGGCACCACCATGTTCCGTCCCAACTACACGCCGGTGACCTTCGGCGCGGTAGCGGGCCGCCACTGTGGGCACATCTTCGAGCCGGTGCGCTACACCGCGCTGCAAGCCTGGCACGTGAAAAACGGCGCCGAGTTTGAAGACGTCGGCCAGTGGAAACGCCCATGGTACTTCCCGCGCAACGGTGAAGACCTGCACGCCGCCGTGAAACGCGAATGCCTGGCGGTGCGCGACAGCGTCGGCCTGCTGGATGCGTCCACCCTCGGCAAGATCGACATTCAGGGCCCGGATGCCCGCGAGTTCCTCAACCGCATCTACAGCAACGCCTGGACCAAGCTCGACGTGGGCAAGGCCCGCTACGGCCTGATGTGCAAGGAAGACGGCATGGTCTTCGACGACGGCGTCACCGCCTGTCTCGCCGACAACCACTTCCTGATGACCACCACCACCGGCGGCGCGGCGCGCGTACTCCAGTGGCTGGAAATCTACCAACAGACTGAGTGGCCAGACCTCAAGGTGTACTTCACCTCGGTCACCGACCACTGGGCAACCATGACCTTGTCCGGCCCCAACAGCCGCAAGCTGTTGAGCGAAGTCACCGACATCGACCTGGACAAGGACGGTTTCCCGTTCATGACCTGGAAAGAAGGCCTGGTAGGCGGCGTGCCGGCGCGGGTGTTCCGGATTTCGTTTACTGGTGAGCTGTCGTACGAAGTCAACGTGCAGGCCGACTACGCCATGGGCGTGCTCGAGAAAATCGTCGAGGCCGGCAAGAAGTACAACCTGACGCCTTACGGCACCGAGACCATGCACGTGCTGCGGGCCGAGAAGGGTTTCATCATCGTTGGCCAGGATACCGACGGCTCGATGACCCCGGACGACCTGAACATGGGCTGGTGTGTAGGCCGCACCAAACCGTTCTCGTGGATCGGCTGGCGCGGGATGAATCGCGAAGACTGCGTGCGTGAAGACCGCAAGCAACTGGTGGGCTTGAAGCCGATTGACCCGAACGTGTGGCTGCCGGAAGGCGCGCAGTTGGTGTTCGACGCCAAGCAGACGATCCCGATGAAGATGGTCGGCCACGTCACCTCCAGTTATGCCCACAACTCCCTTGGCTATTCGTTTGCCATGGGCGTGGTGAAGGGCGGCTTGAAGCGCATCGGCGAGCGGGTGTTTGCCCCGTTGGCGGATGGCAGCGTGATCGAGGCGGAGATTGTTTCTTCGGTGTTCTTTGATCCGAAAGGCGATCGCCAGAACATCTGACACCTGATCGTTCCCACGCTCCGCGTGGGAATGCATCCCGGGGCGCTCTGCGCCCCAAGAGCGGACGCAGAGCGTCCATGGCGGCATTCCCACGCAGAGCGTGGGAACGATCAAATTCAACACAGGTGCTTTATGACAGCAGCCAATGTTTACCAACAACGCCCCACCTCTGGCGCCAAGGCCGAGTCGTCGCTGCACCATGCCGACCTCGCCAGCCTGGTAGGCAAGGGCCGCAAGAACGCCGGCGTGACCGTGCGTGAAAAGAAACTCCTCGGCCACCTGACCCTTCGTGGCGATGGCCACGACGCAGCCTTCGCCGCCGGCGTGCACAAGGCCCTGGGCATCGAATTGCCCGGCGCGTTGCAAGTCATCGTCAAGGGTGAAACCAGCCTGCAATGGCTGGGCCCGGATGAGTGGCTGCTGGTGGTGCCGAGCGGTGAAGAATTCGCCGCCGAGAAAAGTTTGCGCGAGGCGCTGGGTGATTTGCATATCCAGGTCGTCAACGTCAGCGGCGGCCAGCAGATCCTCGAACTCAGCGGCCCCAACGTGCGGGATGTGCTGATGAAGTCCACCAGCTACGACGTGCACCCCGACAGCTTCCCGGTAGGCAAGGCGGTGGGCACGGTGTTCGCCAAGTCGCAACTGGTGATTCGCCATACCGCTGAAGACACCTGGGAGCTGCTGATTCGTCGCAGCTTCTCGGATTACTGGTGGCTGTGGTTGCAGGATGCGGCGGCTGAGTATGGTTTAAGCGTCCAGGCCTGATCGTTCCCACGCTCCGCGTGGGAATGCATCCCGGGACGCACCGCGTCCCAAGAGCGGACGCACAGCGTCCATTGCGGCGTTCCCACGCAGAGCGTGGGAACGATCAAGGAGTCACGAATAATGAGCCGCGTACCCGATACATGGATTTTGACCGCCGACTGCCCCAGCGTGCTCGGCACGGTGGACGCGGTGACCCGCTACCTGTTCGAGCAGGGCTGCTACGTCACTGAGCACCACTCCTTCGATGACCGGCTCTCGGGCCGGTTCTTCATCCGCGTGGAGTTCCGCCAGCCCGATGGTTTCGACGAACAAGCCTTCCGCGATGGCCTGGCCACCCGCGGCGAGGCCTTCGGCATGATCTTCGAGCTGACCGCGCCGAACTACCGGCCGAAAGTGGTGATCATGGTCTCCAAGGCCGATCACTGCCTCAACGATTTGCTCTACCGCCAGCGCATCGGCCAACTGTCGATGGACGTGGTCGCCGTGGTCTCCAACCACCCCGACCTCAAGCCCTTGGCCGACTGGCACCAGATTCCCTATTACCACTTTCCCCTGGACCCCAACGACAAGCCGTCGCAAGAGCGCCAGGTGTGGCAAGTGATAGAAGAGTCCGGCGCTGAACTGGTGATCCTTGCGCGCTACATGCAAGTGCTGTCGCCGGAGCTGTGCCGCAAGCTCGACGGTAAAGCCATCAACATCCACCACTCCCTGCTGCCCGGTTTCAAGGGCGCCAAACCGTATCACCAGGCCTACAACAAAGGCGTGAAACTGGTGGGCGCCACCGCGCACTACATCAACAACGATTTGGATGAGGGCCCGATCATCGCCCAGGGTGTGGAGGTGGTGGACCACAGTCACTATCCGGAAGATTTGATAGCCAAGGGACGGGATATCGAAGGCCTGACCCTGGCCCGGGCCGTGGGGTATCACATTGAGCGGCGGGTGTTCTTGAACGCCAATCGCACGGTCGTTCTTTAGATCGCTATCGCAGGCAAGCCAGCTCCCACACTTGAATGTGTTCACACATCAAAATGTGGGAGCCGGGCTTGCCCGCGATGAGGCCGTCAGCAACAACGCAAAACAGCATCTGTACCCGAGCACTTAAACGCGCTGCCTGCCTGGGCAACGCGGTTCCATAAAAACAACAGCGAGGTGAAAGCATGTCTGGTAATCGTGGTGTCGTGTATCTCGGCAACGGCAAGGTCGAAGTACAGAAAATCGACTATCCCAAAATGCAGGACCCCCGTGGCAGGAAGATTGAGCACGGCGTCATCCTGCGCGTGGTCTCCACCAACATCTGCGGCTCCGACCAACACATGGTGCGCGGCCGCACTACTGCCCAGACCGGCCTGGTCCTGGGCCACGAAATCACCGGCGAAGTGATCGAGAAGGGCAGCGACGTCGAGAACCTGAAGATCGGCGACCTGGTGTCTGTACCGTTCAACGTCGCATGCGGGCGGTGCCGTTCCTGCAAGGAGCAGCACACCGGCGTGTGCCTGACCGTCAACCCGGCCCGTGCCGGTGGCGCCTACGGCTATGTGGACATGGGCGACTGGACCGGCGGCCAGGCCGAATACGTGCTGGTGCCTTACGCTGACTTCAACCTGCTGAAACTGCCGGACCGCGACAAGGCCATGGAGAAAATCCGCGACCTGACCTGCCTCTCCGACATCCTGCCCACCGGCTACCACGGCGCAGTCACTGCGGGCGTTGGCCCAGGCAGCACGGTCTACATCGCCGGTGCCGGGCCCGTGGGCCTGGCGGCTGCCGCGTCCGCTCGCCTGCTGGGCGCTGCGGTGGTGATCATTGGTGACGTCAACCCGATCCGCCTGGCCCACGCCAAGGCCCAGGGTTTTGAAATTGCCGACCTGTCGAAGGACACCCCGCTGCACGAACAGATCGCCGCGTTGCTGGGCGAGCCGGAAGTGGATTGTGCCGTCGATGCGGTGGGTTTCGAAGCTCGCGGCCATGGCCATGAAGGGGTCAAGGCGGAGGCTCCGGCCACCGTGCTCAACTCGTTGATGGGCGTGGTGCGGGTGGCCGGCAAAATCGGCATCCCGGGCCTGTATGTGACGGAAGACCCGGGGGCGGTGGATGCTGCCGCGAAAATGGGCAGCCTGAGCATTCGTTTCGGCCTGGGCTGGGCCAAGTCCCACAGCTTCCACACCGGGCAAACCCCAGTGATGAAGTACAACCGCCAACTGATGCAGGCGATCATGTGGGACCGTATCAACATTGCCGACATCGTCGGTGTGGAAGTCATCAGCCTGGATGACGCACCACGCGGGTACGGCGAGTTCGATGCGGGCGTGCCGAAGAAGTTTGTGATTGATCCGCACAAGTTGTTCAGCGCGGCGTAGGCAGTGACGTGATTAATAAGGGCGTCCTGAGGGCGCCCTTATTATTTATGATTTGTAAATCAGCGTTAATCCCGAAAGGGTCATTATTGCGGCGGATACCCACGTCAATAATGAAGGCAACACAATCCATAGCTTCAATTTTTTAGGAATGGCTTTAACGTCCTCAGCCAGCACGAGGCGCCTCCACTCGAATACGCTTGGCATCAGAATGATGCTGGCAGCGGCAAACAGGCGCTGGTGCTTGCCCTTGAATGTGTCGTTGCGGAATATATGTTTGTTCATGGCGATATATACGCTGTATCGCAGGTAACTTTCCGCGGTTTCGAGCTTTGTAAACATGACATAAAAGTTGAGGGGGAGGCTCAGTATCATGATCAGGGCGGCGTAAATTCCAATCGACTCCAGATTCATTTCAATCTCCTGAGGCTTTATAGAGTCGTGTGCCAAGCGCTTCACCAAGTGTGCCTCCGGCCATACCCAAGGCCAACGCTCCCACCGCTCCGCCAACAATCGCACACGCCAATACACCTGCTCCTGCCGTGGGGATGCCAAACGCTAACATGCAAGCCCCCGTACCGGCAGAGGCTCCTATTTTTCCTCCCGTGTATGCGCCGCCCACACCCAGCACCAGCTTCCCTCCTTCCACATATTTCGCCTGTGTACATTCCTGCTCGCGGCCCAGCGAACAAGCTTCCTTGATTTCCAACGTAGTCACGCCAACATCCAGCGCCAATCCGATATATGTCCCGTTTTTAAGCATTTGCGAAGCCTTGGCTACGCGCTTGACCGTTTCTTCATACCCGCGAATTTCTCCATGGTGCCAATAGCTTTTACTGGAAATACCCAACATTTTCTTGATGGAGCCTTCATTTTTCAATCCGCTCCCGAAGCGTGCCATGCCGTGGAGTTGACTCTCGAGCCGGGAGAATAAGGTGCTTCGTTTAACCACGAATTCACCCCTTGCGGCCACAGTGCCCTTACTCAAGTACTGCTTATGCAGACCGTCGATTTCCTGAAGGGTCTTTTCGATTCCTTCCAGGTGTTTACTCCATGCGCTGGTGGCACTCCCGACACCGATCGAAGCGTAGGTCATGATCTTCTGTAGCTGGTCGTAGTTTTGGATCAGGAATTGATCAGTTGCGGAGTGTGCCAACAGGGCATGTTTTATGTTCTGCGCCGAACTCATCAACCGCGCTTCTTCGACGGTACAAGAAGCCGTACGGCTGTCACCGATAATCACCAGTTGCCCAGGTAACACCACGGTGTTGCGGATATGTTGGTTAAGGATATCGAACTTGGTTTGAACATGAGGATTAAGCGAGAGGCGTTGTTTCAGTAGCGGATAAGGCTGTGATCGATCATTGATAAATGCGTAAGGTCCCTGCATCGCGTGCACCTCCAAGTGACTGAGGCGCACGACTATAAGAAAGCGCTGCAGGCGAGGTAAGACGCGTGCAGGGACGTTTTTAGTGTTTCGGAAATGGACTACTTAAGTGTCGGCGTATGCCTACTCCTGCAGCCGCCGACCGATCACATCCATCAAATCGCAACCGTCGCGCAGCGGAATGGCGCAGAGCAGGGCGAAGTCCTTGAGGACGAGGGTGTCGGTGATCAGGGTGTCGCGAAACGCGAGGTTTTCCAGGACTTGGGTCACCGCGCGGATGCGGTAGGCGGCTGCGTCGTGGAGCACGTCCAGCGGGGTTTGGGTGTCGATGAGCAGGGAAGGGACGGTGCAGTCGTGGCCGGTTAGGGGCATGTAGCGGTTCATGTTTTAAATCCATTCAAGTAGGAGTGGACTGCACACTTATTTCGTCGCCAAACGAAATGGGTGGCAGCTGTACGCAGGTTGGCGAACCGGGAATGGAGACCGGCAGACCCGAAGGTCTCCCGCGCACAGCCGCCATAAAGCAGCTATTGCGGACGCAAAAGAACCTGCAAACAAGCAGAGCGCTTTTGCACCATTCCTCGGGTCGCCAAACCCGTATCGCCATGTGGACGACCGCCGGACTATAAGCTTCCTTGTTTGGCCGAGGCAAGACGCAATGCCGAACACAGTCCCCGACACAACGACGATCAACTGTAGGAGCGGGCTTGCCCGCGAAAAACCTGAGGGTGCCGGGCAAAAAAAAGGCGACCCCGGGGGGTAATGCTGTTCACTTAAGGAAGTTTGGAGGCCTGATGCTAAGTATCTGTGGCGAGGGAGCTTGCTCCCGCTGGACTGCGTAGCAGGCCCAATTCAGGGCCGCTTCGCGCCCCAGCGGGAGCAAGCTCCCTCGCCACAACTGCGGTTGAGCCTGAAACATCGGCTTAAGTGAACAGCATTGACCCCGGGGGGCGCCTTCTTTGTTTGTGTGGGTCACTCAGCGAATCGCCAAAGCCCCCTGATACACCGTTGGCCCCGTCGGCTGCTTGCTCACCGAGCCGCCCTTGGTTTCCGAGCTGACCATCAGTGTCACCGGCTTGCTGATCGACGCCTGCTGGCGAGGGTTGATGCCGATAATGCCTTTGCCGTCTTCCGGCAACAGGCCCAGTGACACCGGCGTACCGTCAGCCGGAACCGCCCACAGCTCCAGGCTTTGGTCCGGGGCCGGTGCCGTGGCGGCAATCGGCTGCACTTCGAGGTAATCCTTGTGGGCCACGATCTGCGTGGCCGGTTGCTGGGTGGTGTTCACCAGCAGTGCGGCAGCCTTGACGCTGTCCTGGGTGTAGAGGGCGCCGCCGATGCCGGCGACTACCACCAGGCAGGCGCCGATGAACAGGCGTGGGCGGTTCCAGAATGAAGGCTTGTGCTCAATCACTTGAGGGTTGATCGCAGTCATTAGGCTCTTCCTGACATGTTTTGTAGTCTTTCATGGACCTAGTTAACGGCGATCGGTTCCTCATCCGTCGTATTGAGCCTTGGGGCTGCGTGATGTCAATTGGCCCTGAACCGCGGAACGAGCGTCAATGGTGCTTGGGTGGGAGGACCAGTTCCTTGTACGTGAATGCGCATTGTTTTTCCGGATGCTGCTCGGTGGAATCGGCATAGCAGTATTGGACCTCCTTGGCTTTTTTGTAGGCCCCAGCCTTGGCTTTGCTCTCATCCGTTTTCGACTCATCCACCCATTTTGTCCCCGGCACGGGGGCCCAGCCTTTGAAGGAGTACAGCGTCATCCTCAAAAAGTCGAACCAGCCTTCACCCTCGTAGTCGCAGGACACTACGTATGCATTTCCTTCTGAACTGACATCCCGGTACAGCGCCCCAGTGAAGTGGAGCTTTTTGAGCAGGTTCTCGTCGCCAAAGGGGTTCTCTCCCACCCAGACGCCCTTATGAGGGCCGGGCGCATAAAAAATATCCCACGGCCCCCATGGCTCTTCCGGTTTGATACTTGCCTTGGGCGGGCACGTGGCAATCTCATCTGCCAGGGCATTGCCCACAAGGGTCGAAAGCAGCAGTGCGCTCAGTGCGATGTTCATCAGCTTCATGTCGTACTCCCTTACGTGATAGGAGCCTTCATGGTGGGCGTGTGGATGCGTTGCAGATACTGTCAAGATTGACAGCGGGCTAGAACAACTTCGGATTAAAAGAACAGAGGTTATTTCAAAAGGGCAATCCACTGTAGGAGCGAGCTTGCTCGCGAAAAACCTGAGGGCGCCGTGGCCTTTCAGGCTTCCCGCGTTATCGTTGACGACCTTCGCGAGCACGCTCGCGCCTACAGGAGTTAGAGTGAGGCCAACTGGCCTTGATACAACACCGGCCCCGTCGGTTGTCCGGTTGGCGAGCCACCCTGAGGCTCAAGACTCACCGCCAGGGTCAGCGGTGCCGTCAGCAGCGCCTGGTGTTCTTTGCTCAACTGGATCCGGCCTTTGCCCGACACCGGCACCAACCCCAGGGAGATCGGTTTGCCACCCGCCGGGATTGCCCACAGTTCCAACGCGCGCGCTGGCTCCACCGCCGCCAGGGTCAGCGGTTCCACCTGCAGATGATCGGCATACGCCAGGATCTTCAGCGCAGGCTGCTGGTTAGCCGCCACCAGCGTCGCGTTGTACTCCACCCCAAGATCGCGCTGGTACAACACTCCCACCAACACCGCGATCACCACGCCGCATGCCGCTACCAGTAACCGCAGGTTCATCCAGAACGGCCTCTTCGCCGGCATATGCAGCACTTGCGGCTCAATCCGGGCCTTGATCCCTTCCCACACATGGTCCGGCACCGGCCGTTCAGGCAATGGCCCGGTGAGGCTGGCGAGGGCGTCCTGCCAGTGTCCCAGTTCGACGCGCAGGGCGGCATCGTCCAGTAGCAGCGCTTCAAAACGTCGACGGGCGGTGGCGGGCATCAGCCCGATGGCGTAATCCGCCGCGAGGGCGCGGCGCAGGGACGTGGTCTGGTAGTTCATGATTCAAGGCACCTGCGCAAGCGCTCCATGCCGCGGCGAATCCAGGATTTGACCGAGCCCAGGGGCGCGGCCAGGTGGTCGGCCAACTCCGAGCAGGACAAGCCCTGGAAGTAAGCCACGGTGATCGATTGACGCTGCATGCCTTCGAGGCTGTCGAGGCAGCGGTTCAGGGCGAGGGCTTCGCGCTCGCTGTCGAGCTGTTCGTGGGCGCTGGGGCTTTCATCGGCCATGGCGTCTTGCTGGCCGTCGCTCAAGGGCTGCTCGCGGTGTTTGCGCAACTGGTCGATCGCCAGGTTGCGGGTGATGTTGATCATCCAGGTCAAGGGCGCCGACAGGTGGGCCTCATAGCGCGAGGCGTTGAACCAGATGCGCACGAAGCTCTCCTGTAACACTTCCTCGGCCAGGTCCTGGCGGCCCATGAAACGCAAGGCAACACCGTGCAAGCGCGGGGAAACACTGCGGTAGAGCGTTTCGAACGCCTGGCGGTTACCCAGGGAGCACTGGGCCAGCAATTGCCGTAGCTGATCGGCATCGTGGGTCGAAATAGGGCTTCTCCAGGCACGTGCAACAGGGCGATGGGACGGCAGACGGTAAAGACGGCAGGCTGAGGTTAGTCCAGCTTGGGCATTCATTCCATCTACCTCCGTGCGGCTCGTGGTGGATATACGCAGCGCAGGGCGATTCGGATGCAGTGGTTTTCTGAACTAATCTGTGAGGTGGGAACAATCTTTCGTAACACCCAGTCAAACTCCTGCTTTTAGCGCTTACTTTCAGAGGTTGTCTTGATGAAGATTTCACGCGGTTTTGCCCTGTCCTGCCTGTTGACCGTGGCGGCCAGCCCGGTGTTTGCGGCAGGTTTTAGCCTCGGCGACGTAGCCAATGCCGTTTCGGGCGCACAGGGTGGCGACAAGGCAGCAGCGGCTGCGCCGACCTCACAGACCGCCGGTTTGCTGGGCGCCCTGACCTCGCAATTGAACGTGACGCCGGAGCAGGCTGTCGGCGGAACCGGCGCAATGCTGGGCCTGGCCAAGAATACATTGGGCGGCGGTGATTACTCGCAACTGACCAAAAGCGTACCGGGCCTGGACAAGCTCTCCGGCAGCAACTCCCTGGGCAGCCTCGGCGCCCTGAGCGGCATGCTCGGCCAGAGCGGCGGCAGCAAGACCTCGGGCCTGGACGGCGTGTTGGGTAACGTGAAGAACACCAATGACCTGAACACCGCGTTCAGCGCACTGGGCATGGACAGTGGGATGGTGGGCCAGTTTGCGCCGGTTATCCTGAAATACCTGGGCGGCCAGGGCGCCAGCGAGTCGGTGCTGGGCAAACTGGCTTCGGCCTGGGGCACTGGCGGCTAAGACCGCTCCGCGCGCAGTTGGGCGATGCGCGCATCCTTCTCCCTCCAGAGCTGGTTGACCCAGTTCTGGACGGTCTGGCGAAATGCTGGATCGTTCTCGTAATCCCCCTGCCACAACGCCGGATCCAGCTCACGGGTGCGGATATCCACGATCACCTTCGGCACCGCGCCACTGATCAAGTCCCAGAAGCCCGGAATGTTTTCCTGTGGATAAACCACGGTGACGTCGAGCACCGCATCCAGCTGTTCACCCAACGCCGCGAGCACGAACGCCACGCCACCCGCCTTGGGCTTGAGCAGGCGCTCGAAGGGTGAGTCCTGCTGCTTGCGCTTGGCCGGGGTGAACCGCGTGCCTTCCAGGTAATTCACCACGGTGACCGGCTGGCGCTTGAACAGCTCGCAGGCCTCCTTGGTGATCTTCAGGTCCTGGCCTGCCAGTTCGGGATGCTTGGCCAGGAATGCCTTGGTGTAGCGCTTCATGAACGGGTAATCCAGTGCCCACCACGCCAGGCCCAGGAAGGGTACCCAGATCAGTTCCTTTTTCAGGAAGAACTTGAAGAACGGCGTACGCCGGTTGAGGGCCTGGATCAACGCGGGGATGTCGACCCAGGATTGATGGTTGCTGATCACCAGATAAGACGTGTCACCCCGCAGGTCCTCGCCACCGCGAATATCCCATTGGGTGGGGATGCACAGGGCGAAGATCAGCTTGTCGATCTCGGCCCAGGTTTCGGCGATCCACATGACGGCCCAGGAGGCGTAGTCGCGAAAGCGACCGGGGGCCACCAGCTTGAGCAGGGCGAACACCATCAGCGGCCCGAACAGCACCAAGGTGTTGAGCAACAGCAGCAATGTGACGAAACAGCCGGTGAGCAGGCGGCGCATAAGTAACTCTTGGAATCATTTTGGCCCGCCATGATAAGCAGCTTGGGTCTAGAGGCCAAATCGCAAATAAGCTTACGAATGTTTCACAGCGGGCTGGGTATGCTCTGTGATCTAACTAAGCGGCGATTTTGCAGTCTAGAATTGGCCCATCTATTTCAAGGAAACCTCCTACGTGAAATCCATCCTTGCCCTACTAGCGCTCGTGGCCTTGCCTGTCATGGCCGCCGAGCCGACCCTTTACGGTCGCTACGAATACATTCAACTGCCGGAAATCGGCGAGACCTTCAAGGCCAAGATGGACACCGGCGCGCTGACCGCCTCGCTGTCGGCCCGGGACATCGAGACCTTCACCCGTGAGGGTGACGACTGGGTGCGCTTCCGCCTCGGCGGCAAGGACGCCAGCAACAAGGTGTACGAGCACAAGGTCTCGCGCATCAGCAAAATTAAAAGCCGCGCCGACGAAGATGACGACAAGGACGAAGCCACGGTGGCCAAGCGCCCGGTGATCGACCTGGAAATGTGCCTGGGCAACGTCAAGCGCACCGTCGAGGTCAACCTCACCGACCGCAGCAGCTTCAACTACCCGCTGCTGATCGGCGCCAAGGCCCTGCGTGAATTCGGCGCTGCGGTAAACCCGGCTCGCCGTTACACTGCGGACAAACCGGACTGCTGACGGACCACCATGGCGCATATCCTGATTGTCGAAGACGAAGCGGCCATCGCCGACACGCTGATTTTTGCCCTGCAAGGCGAGGGCTTCACCACCACCTGGCTGAGCCTCGGCCAGGCGGCGCTGACCCATCAGCGGCAGACACCGGCGGACCTGATCATCCTCGACATCGGCCTGCCGGATATCACCGGCTTTGAAACCTGCAAGCAACTGCGGCGCTTCAGCGAAGTGCCGGTGATGTTTCTCAGCGCCCGGGACGGCGAGATTGACCGCGTGGTGGGCCTGGAGATCGGTGCTGACGACTATGTGGTCAAGCCGTTCAGCCCGCGTGAAGTGGCAGCCCGGGTACGGGCGATCCTCAAACGGGTTGGCCCTGGTGTTGCTCCGGCGGTGTTCCAGGTGGACCTGGAGCGCATGCAGATCAGTTATCGCGGGCAGCCTCTTAACCTTACACGCCATGAATTTCGCCTGTTGCAAAGCCTGTTGGAGCAACCCGAGCGGGTGTTCAGCCGCGAGCAACTGCTGGATGCGGTGGGCGTGGCGGCCGATGCAGGGTACGAGCGCAATATCGACAGCCATATCAAAAGCGTTCGCAGCAAATTGCGGACGGTGGCCCCCGAGTCTGAGCCGATCCAGACCCATCGCGGCCTTGGCTACAGCTACAGCCCGGGCAACAGCTGATGCGCCTGGGGATCCGGTTCTTCCTGGTGTATGCGCTGTTTATTGGCCTGACCGGCTACTTCGTACTCAGCACCGTGATGAAGGAAATCCGCCCCGGTGTGCGCCAGTCCACCGAGGAAACCCTGGTGGACACCGCCAACCTGCTGGCAGAAATCCTGCGCAGCGATGTGAAGAACGGTACCCTCGGCCAGAGCCACTGGCCCGAACTGCTCAAGGCCTACGGCGAGCGTCAGCCCGGCGCGAATATCTGGGGCCTGCCGAAAAACCAGGTCAACCACCGCATCTACGTCACCGACGCCAAGGGCATCGTATTGCTGGATTCCACCGGCGAGGCGGTGGGCGAGGATTACTCGAAGTGGAATGACGTGTACCTGACCCTGCGCGGCGAATATGGTGCGCGCTCGACCCGCAGCGAACTGGACGACCCCGCTTCGTCGGTGATGCACGTCGGCGCGCCGATCCGCGATAACGGGCAGATCATTGGCGTGGTCACCGTCGCCAAGCCCAACAGCTCATTGCAGCCCTACGTGGACCGCACCGAAAACCGATTGCTGTGGTACGGCGCTGGGCTGGTGGGCCTGGGCCTGTTGTTTGGCGCCTTGTTGTCGTGGTGGTTGAGTGTCGCGCTGCGCCGGCTCACGGCGTATGCCCAGGCGGTGAGCGAGGGCCGGCGTGCCGAGTTGCCGCACTATCGCGGCGGTGAGCTGGAGCAGTTGTCCACCGCCGTGGAGCACATGCGCACCCAGCTGGAAGGCAAAGCGTACGTCGAGCGTTATGTGCACACCCTGACCCACGAGCTGAAAAGCCCATTGGCGGCGATTCGCGGGGCGGCGGAGCTGTTGCAGGGCGACATGTCCCGGGATCAGCAGCAGCGTTTCGTGGGCAATATCGACAGCGAAAGTGCGCGCTTGCAGCAATTGATCGAACGCCTGCTGAACCTGGCGCAGGTGGAGCAGCGCCAGGGCCTTGAAGACCAGAGCAGCCTGTCGCTGGCAGCGTTGGTAGACGAAGTACTCAAGGCTCAATGCGCGCGCATCGAAGGCGCCGGGTTGCAGGTCCAGCAGGCGATTGCCGCGGATGTACAGGTGTACGGCGAGCCGTTCCTGCTGCGCCAGGCCCTGGGGAACCTGTTGGAAAACGCCCTGGATTTCACCCCGCCCGGTGGCACCTTGCGGTTCAGCGCCAAGGCCTTGAGTGACGGCATCGAATTCACCCTGTTCAACCAGGCCGAGCCGATCCCCGAATACGCGTTGCCGCGCCTCAGTGAGCGCTTCTATTCCCTGCCGCGCCCGGCCAGCGGGCGCAAGAGCACCGGCCTTGGGCTGAATTTTGTCGAAGAGGTGATGAAGCTGCACGGCGGCTCACTGCAAATCGGCAACGTGCCCGGCGGCGTGCAGGTAAAACTGCATCTCCACACAGTCTCCACATTCCCTTCATAAATCCCCCTTAAGCGCCCGCCAGACTCTCCCCCATCAAAACAGGGAGAGCTTCATGAACCGCAATCTGCTTTTCAAACTGGGCGCCATCGCGCTGCTGATCGTGTTGTTGTTGATTCCGTTGCTGATGATCCACGGGGTGATTACCGACCGTCAGCAATTGCGCGACGACGTCTTGCAGGATATCGCCCGCAGCTCCAGCTACAGCCAGCGCCTCAATGGCCCGGTGCTGGTGGTGCCTTATCGCAAGACCGTCCGGGAGTGGAAGCTCAATGAAAAGCTCAACGAACGCTACGAAGAAACCCGTGAGGTGCGCGGTCATCTGTATTTCCTGCCGGAGCAATTTGCCCTCGACGGGCAGGTGCAAACCGAAGTGCGTGCCCGGGGCATTTACCAAGCCCGGTTGTTCCACGCCGACAGCCGGATCAGCGGGCGGTTTGTGTTGCCGGACCAGTTGGGCATCAAGGAACACTTTGCCGATTACCGCTTTGACCCGGCGTATCTGGCGGTGGGTATCAGCGACATTCGCGGCATCGAAAACGCGCTGAAGCTGGAGCTGGGCAGCCAGCAACTGGCGTTTTCGCCGGGCACCCAAGTGGCGTGGCTGGGGGAGGGTGTGCATGTGATGCTGCCCGAGCAGGACAGCCAGAAGCCGGCACCCTTTGACTTCGCTTTTGACCTGCGCCTGCAAGGCACCGAGCAACTGCAAGTGGTGCCGGTGGGCAAGACCAGCCAGGTCAAGCTGGCGTCCAACTGGCCGCACCCGAGCTTTATCGGCAACTTCCTGCCGACCCAGCGCGAGGTCACCGCGCAAGGCTTCAGCGCCCATTGGCAGACCACATTTTTCTCCACCAATTTGGAAGAAGCACTCAGCAGTTGCCTGGCCGAACGCGGCTGTGACGACTTCAACAGCCGCAGCTTTGGCGTGAGCTTTATCGACCCGGTGGACCAGTACCTCAAGAGCGATCGTGCGATCAAATATGCGCTGTTGTTTATCGCCCTGACGTTTGCCGGTTTCTTCCTGTTCGAGGTGCTCAAGAACCTGGCGGTGCACCCGATCCAGTACGCGCTGGTGGGGTTTGCCCTGGCGTTTTTCTACCTGCTGTTGTTGTCGTTGTCCGAGCACATCGGGTTTGGCCCGGCGTACCTGATATCGGCGGCGGCCTGTGTGTTGTTGATCGGGTTTTACGTCTGCCATGTGCTGCGCAGCGTCGCCCATGGCCTGGGGTTTTCGGCGGCGTTGGCGGCGTTGTATGGCTTGCTGTACGGGTTGTTGAGTGCCGAGGATTACGCGTTGCTGATGGGCTCGTTGCTGCTGTTCGGGTTGCTGGGCACGGTGATGGTGCTGACCCGCAAACTGGATTGGTATGGGGTGGGCAAGCGCAAGGAGGTGGGTGATGAGTAGGTCATTGGGGTTGCGGGAAGATCAGCAGGCGCGGACAAAGTTGGTGATGCAGATCAACGCACTGTTTCCCGAAGCCCGGGAGCTTTTTGTGGCGAGGGAGCTTGCTCCCGCTGGGCTGCGCAGCGGCCCCAAAAATCCTGGGAGCGCTTCGCACCCCAGCGGGAGCAAGCTCCCTCACCACAAGAAAACCCTTGCAGCAGGTTAAGCCGGTGGCTGGGTCTGGAGCATCGACGGCCGCTGACTCACCTCGGCATACCACGCCGCCAGCTTCGGATGGCTCGACCGCCACTGCATGCCCGGGTGGCGGAAGTCCAGGTAAGCCAACGCACACGCCACGCTGATCGCGGCCACGTCAAACGGCCCGGCCAGTTCGGCGATGGCGTCCTGTTCCAACATGTCGAGGGCGCGACGGATCTTGTCGCGTTGGCCTTCCAGCCACAGGTCCCAGTGTTTCTCCTCGGGGCGCATGGCGGTTTCATAGCGCACCAGCACGGCGGCATCCATGATGCCGTCGGCGGTGGAGGCCAGGGTCAGGCGCCGCCAGCGGGCCGGGCCGTTCCGGGGGATCAGCGGGGTCCCGGTATGTTGATAGTCGAAGTAATCGAGGATCACCCGGCTGTCATGCAATACGTTGCCATCGGCCAGGCGCAGGGCCGGGATCTTGCCCAGCGGGTTGTCCTGGATCACCTCCGCGTCAGGCTTGACCGGCGTCGGCACGCAGGCGTGCAAGGTCACGCGATCCAGTTGGCCGGTCTCGTGCAACAGCACCCGTACTTTGCGAACAAACGGCGAGGCAGGGTTGTGGAACAACGTCATGCTGGAGGTGGACATGGGCATTCCTCGGAAAAGGGCAGCGCTAATCTATCTCAACGCTTGAACAACGCCCAGCTACCAATTACAGCCGGAATGCCCAGCCCCACCCAGCTCAACGAATCCCACAACCCGTCCCCCAGCAACGCCGCAAACAACCCGGCCGCACTCAGCAGCCCAATGGCCAGCGGGATGCCGAACACCTTCCAGAAATTCGACTGCCGCGGCTTCATGACTGGGCCGCCTTGCGCCGCACCAGCCACAGGTACACGCCACTGCCCAGGACGATGATGGTCAGCACATCCAGCACCGCCCAGAGGATCTTCATCGGCATGCCGCCGTAGTCACCAAAGTGCAGCGGTTGGGACATGCCCATGGCGTCCATGTACCACGGCCGTTCGGCGATGGCGGTGACCTGCAGGTTGCTGGCGTCGATCAACACCGGTGTCAGCAGGTGCGAGGTCAGGTGCGTGCTGCCTTTCATGAACACCGCGTAATGATGCTCGCTGGAAAAGCGCGTGCCGGGGAATGCGATAAAGTCCGGCTCCATGCCCGGCGCGGCCTTGGCGGCGATCGTCAGCAGGTCGGTGGCGGGGGCGCGCAAGGTCAGCGGCGGGGCGTCTTTGTAGGGTTCGATCATCGCGCTGAGGCTGTCGGTACGCCAGGCGGCGATGATCAGGTCGGCGCAGGCGCTGATCACGCCGGTCACGCCCACCACCAGCGCCCAGGTCAGGGTGACTACGCCGATCAGGTTGTGCAGGTCGAGCCAGCGCAGGCGGGTGGATTTGTCCTGGCGCACCGTGGCGAACTTCAGCCGACGCATGAACGGCAGGTACAACACCGTGCCGGAGATGATCGCCAACACGAACAGAATGCCCATGAACGCCAGCAGCAACTTGCCCGGCAGCCCGGCGAACATATCGACGTGCAGGCGCAGCAGGAACATCGTCAGCCCGCCGTTGGCCGACGGCGTTTCCACGGCTTCGCCGGTACGGGCGTCGAGCATGAAGGTGTGGGAGGAATTGGGTTCGGTGCCGGCGGTGGCGGCCATGATCGCGATCACGCCGTTCTTGTCGTCCTCGTCCCAGGCCAGGTATTGCATGGCTTCGCCGGGTCGATGGGCCTGGGCTTTGGCCACCAGCTGTTCGAGGTTCAGCTGTGGGGTGTCGGCGGGCATGTGTGCCAGCTCGGGTTCGTTGCCCAGCAGGTGGTCGATCTCGTGGTGGAAGATCAACGGCAGGCCGGTGAGGGCGAGCAGCAGCAGGAACAGGGTGCAGACGAGGCTGGTCCAGGTGTGGATGAAGGACCAGCGGCGGATGGTTTTGCTTTTCATTTTCTAGCCTTCAGACACACCGAAGCCGCCCACGGGGGCGGCCTGGTTTAGCTCAGTCGATCACCACTGGTAGGTGGCACTGGCGACGACGCTGCGTTGGTCGCCGTAGTAGCAGTAGAAACCATCACAGGTGGAAATGTAGTCCTTGTCGAACAGGTTGGTGGCGTTCAGTTTCACCGAGGCACCTTTGAGGCTGTTGTCCAGACGGCCGAGGTCGTAGTGCACCGAGGCGTCGAACACGGTGTAGGCATCCGCCTTGCCTAGCCAGGTGTTGCCCTGGTCGCCATAGGTGTTACCGGTGTAGCGGGCACCGAAGCCAATGCCGAAGCCATCGAGCGCGCCGCTGTGCCAGGTGTAGTCAGTCCATAGCGAGGCTTGCTGGTTGGGCATCAGTTGCAGGCGATTACCTTTGTAATCCCCTTTTTGCACCTCGGATTTAGCCAAGGTATAGGCCGCGATAACCTTGAGGTTCTCGGTCACATCCGACACGGCTTCCAATTCCAGGCCTTTGACTTTCACTTCACCGGTCTGGTTAGTGACCGGAATGCTGCCCGCCGTGGTGGTGGTCACCAGTACGTTTTTCTGCGTCAGGTCGTAGACCGCGGCAGTCAGCAGGGTGTTCGAGCCGGGTGGTTGGTATTTGATCCCCATTTCCCATTGTTTGCCTTCCGTAGGCTTATACGACTCGGTTGCCGAGACACTGGCGTTGCTCGCGGGCTGGAAGGATTCGGCGTAGGAGATGTAGGGTACAAACCCCGAGTCGAACACGTAGCTCAGTGCAGCATTGCCACTGAAGTGCTTGATGCGGTCGGTGTTCGTTGCATCTTTCTGGTTGAAGTAGGTGGTGCCCTGATGCACCCAGTCTTCACGCCCTCCGAGGGTCAGGCGCCATTTATCCAGGGCCATCTGGTCTTGCGCATAGAGGCCGGTCTGGACGGTTTTCTGGTTGTAGTCGTAGTACGCCGCCGAGCGCGGTGGGCGAACGATAGGCTGTCCGTAGATCGGGTTGATGACGTTGGTGGTCCCGCCGTCACCGTAGATCGACAGGTACGAGGTGTCGGTACGCTGATGGTCCAGGCCTAGAAGCAGCGTGTGGGTGATGTCGCCGGTGGCAAAATCGGCCTGGAAGTTATTATCAACCGCGAACTGGCCTATGTTTTCGTCAACGTTGGTCGACGTGCGGCCGACGTTCCCGTTCGCATCCACCTGGGTGTACGGATAGGCGCCGACGGTCAGGGTCTGGAAAGACAATTCCGACTTGGTGTAGCGCAGGTTCTGCTTGAACTGCCAGGTATCGTTGAAACGATGTTCGAACGCATAGCCCAGCGCGTAGTAGGTACGGTCGTAGTACTCGTAGTCAGGATCGCCCAGGTTCTTGTGATGCGATATATCCCCCAGTGGCGACTTGATCTTGGTGCCCTGAATCGGCAGGAACTGGCTGGTGGCGCCGGTATCGTCGCGAGTGAACTGCGACAGCAGGGTCAGCTTGGTATCCGGATCAATGTTCCACGTCAGGCTGGGGGCGATGTTGTAGCGCTTGTTGTCGATGTGATCAATCTGCGTGCCGGCGTCGCGCACAACGCCCGTCAGCCCATAGAGAAACTGGCCTTCATCGTCGATCTTGCCGGTGCTGGCGAAGTTGATCTGGCGGTAGTTGTCGCTGCCGTATTGCACTTGGATGGCATTGCTCGATTCAGCGCTGGGACGTCGGCTGACCATATCCAGCAGGCCGCCTGGCGGCGTCTGGCCATAGACCGACGACGCCGGGCCACGCAGCAGCGCGAGGCGGTCGAGGTTCCAGGTTTCTGCTTTCGGGTTGGCGTACACGCCGCGTGGCAGCGGCAGGCCATCGAGGAATTGGGTGGGCTCGAAACCACGAACACGCATCCAGTCGTAGCGGGTGTCACTGCCGTAGCTGGCAGACACGATGCCGGGCATGTACTTGACGGCGTCATCCAGGTTCTGGACGTTGCGGTCCTGCATTTGCTTGCGAGTGGCGATGGAAATCGAACGCGGGGCTTCGACCAGTGCGGTATCGGTCTTGGTGCCGGCAGCGGTACGAGACGCCAGATAACCCTCCACCGGCCCCCACGCACTTTCCGCATCCGCCTGCCCGGTAATACTGGTCTCCGGCAACGCCACAACCCCCTCGGGAATCGCGACCAGGCTGAAGGTGCCTGCACTGCTTTGCTCCAGTTGCAGCCCGGTCCCACGCAACGCTTCACGCAACGCGCCCTGCGCATCGAATTGCCCTTTCACCGGCGCGGAAGTCTTGCCCGCCGCCAACCCTGGGTTCAGCGTCAACGCCAAACCGGCGTGGCTGGCGATCTGGTTCAGGGTCGTGGCCAGCGGCGCTGCCGGCAGGTTGTAGGCGCGCACGCTGGAGGCCTGTTCGGCGGCGATCAACTGGGTGCTGGCCAGCGGGGCGCTGAGGGCGATGGCCATGGCTAACAGGCTGGGGCGCAATAGGGTGTCTAGCGTGCGGGACATACGACGGCTCCTGAATGGAAATATTTCTCAATTGCCTATGTGCCGAGCGAGATGCAAAAAGTGATAGGGCCGAATGAAAATAATTTCTATTAGTGGGTGAGTGCTGTTTTTGAGGGCCTCATCGCAGGCCTATGCACCACAGGAGCCTACGGCTTGGGCGCCACCGTCACCCACCACGGCGTGTGTTGTTGAATCTGCACCGGCAAGGTCGGCAGCAGTGCATTCAGCGCCAGGTTGGTGTCGTGCAGCGGGAAGCTGCCGGTGATGCGCAGGTCGGCCACCTGTTTATCCACACCCAGGTAGCCGGTGCGGTAGCGGCTCAGTTCCTCAACCACGTCGCCGAGGCGCGCGTTGTCGACCACCAGCATGCCGCGTGTCCAGGCGTCGGTGCCGGGGCTGACAGCCAGCATCGGGCCGAGGCCGTCGCGGCGCATCAGGACTTGCTGGCCTTCCTTGAAGATCTGTTCCTGACGCAGTGTTTCAGGCTGCGCGCCGACGGCCGACTGCAACACGCTGAGGCGCGTGCCGTCGTCTTCGCGCTTGACGATAAACCGCGTGCCCAAGGCGCGCAGGCTGCCTTCGCGGGTTTCGACAAAAAACGGGCGGGCGTCGTTGTGGCCGGTCTCGACGAGGATCTCGCCTTCCTGCAACACGATCAGCCGGCGTTTCTCGTCGAAGCGCACGTCGATG
Organism: Pseudomonas sp. MWU16-30323; assembly: GCF_020515595.1. Classification (NCBI taxonomy): domain Bacteria; kingdom Pseudomonadati; phylum Pseudomonadota; class Gammaproteobacteria; order Pseudomonadales; family Pseudomonadaceae; genus Pseudomonas; species Pseudomonas sp. MWU16-30323. The sequence goes on along the minus strand of NZ_JAIWYM010000002.1, from coordinate 104,406 downwards.
GCGCTGTGGGTATTGAGGTTGATCACCGTACCGTCCGCCAGCTTCAGGGTGCGCTGTTCGCCGGTGGCGGTGCGCTGGTCGGCCAGCCAATAGTTGAGCGGCACGTAGCGCTGGCCGGCGAAGAGCACCAGGCCGCACACCAGCACCACACTGGCCAGGCCGCTGCCGAGCTTGCGCACGCGCTTGCGAATGCCTTCGCGCGATTGCAACAACGCCGCACGGGCCGGGCCCGAGGCCACGCTGAAACGCTGATCGAGCGTGCCCAGTTGGCGCCAGGCCCGGGCGTGTTCTTCATTGCTGGCCAGCCATTTGGCGAACTCTTCCTGTTCCACGGCGCTGCCGTCGCCCGAATCGAGGGACAGTTGCCAGGCAATGGCGGCGTCAAGCACCCGTGCCGAGACCGGCTTGGAACTGACCGGGCTCACAGGGGCTCGCCATACAGGGCGATGTAGCACTGGCGAATGCCTTGGGCCAGGTATTGCCGTACCCTAGGCACGGAAACCCCAAGACGCTGGGCGATTTCGGCGTGGCCCATGCCATCGAGGCGGCTATGGAGGAAGGCCGCGCGGGCTTTGCTCGAGAGTTTGCCCAGCAGGCGGTCGATGGCCTTGAGGTCTTCGAGGATCAATTGCTGCTCTTCAGGAGACGGGTGTTCGCTTTCCGGGATCAGCATCAGCTCGGTGAGGTAAGCCTGTTCCAGGGCGGCGCGGCGGAAGTAGTCGAACAGCAGGCCCTTGGCGATGGCCACGAGAAATGCCCGCGGCTCGCGGGGCTCACGCAGTTCTTCACGGCCCAGCAGGCGCATGAAGGTGTCCTGGCTCAGGTCTTCGGCACGGCTGGGGCAGGCCACATTGCGTCGCAGCCACGCCAACAGCCAGCTGCGATGGTCGCGGTATAACGCGCCAACAAGCTCACTGTGGGGACTTTGCATGGACGACAAGGCGACACCGATCGGGAAGTTTAAACTAACGAGAATTATTCGCGATTGTGGCAGAGGCGTCGTACGGGTGCAATTGGCGTTGGTCGGGCGGCGGCGTAATGATATCTATCATGATGATGCCGCTTACTGTGGCGAGGGAGCTTGCTCCCGCTCGGCTGCGCAGCCGTCGTAATCCAGGCAGTGCCTTTATTCAGTTGGAAATGGGTTGGCTGGTTTTGGGGGCGCTTCGCACCCCAGCGGGAGCAAGCGCCCTCGCCACCATTAGAATGAGGGCGCTTGCTTGCGGCGTTTCCATTGGCTCAGCCGGTCTTGCAGGGCCTTGGGGGTGTCGATCTGCTGCTGCCGTGCGCGGCTGAACAAGATCAGCATCAGTTCCGCCGTCGCCAACGCATCTGCACTGGCGTGGTGACGCTCGCCCACCTGCAGCTTGAAATGCGTGATCCAGTCATCCAGCCCCGCCTCGCGGATGTTGGCGTCGGGGCACAGCAGTGGGGCGATGTCGGCCACGTCCAGGAACGGGTGGTTCAAGCGGTAGCCCAGGCTGTCCTTGAGCGCCCGGCACAGCATGTGTTGATCGAAGGGCGCATGAAACGCCAGCAACGGGCTGTCACCGACAAACGCCATGAAGTCCATCAGCGCTTCCGCCGGATCACTGCCCGCCGCGATGGCACTGGGGCCCAGGCCGTGGATCAGCACGCTGGGGCTGAGCTTGGTCTCGGCCCGTTGCAGGGTGCGTTCGAACAGCTGGGAAAAGTCCACCGCGCCGTCTTCGATCACCACCGCGCCGATGGAAAGCACTTGGTCTCGATTGAGGTTCAGGCCGCTGGTTTCCAGGTCCACTACTACCCAGCGCTGGTCCCGCAGCGAACCGTCACTCAGCTCCCGAGGTTTGGGCAATTGCTCAACCCGCCGCTGTTGCGCTGCGTCCAGGCCAGGTTTGGGTTTGCGCAGCCAGCCAAACAAGCTCACAGCTGATACCGCAGGGTCAGGCTGCTTTGCAGGCGTTGGGCCTGACGCAGGGATTCGCGCAGGATGCGCCGGTCCAGGTGGTTGAGGCTGTCGGGGTCGACCCGGTTGGAGTAGGGCAGGTTCTCGCGGGTTTGCAGTTGGTGCTGTTGCATGCGGGTTTGCTGGATGAAATGGTAGGCCTCTTCATAGGCTGCACCGTCGAGGCGCTCGATGACTTCCTTGGCCACCAGTTGGCGCAAACGCTCCAGGGTGTTGATGGCGCTGATACCGTTGGCCAATGCCAGTAGCCGGGCACCGTCGACAAAGGGTGTGAGGCCTTGCACCTTGAGGTCGAGTGTCGCCTTGTCGGCGCCTTTGCGCGTCAACACAAAATCCCGGAAACGCCCCACCGGCGGGCGCTGGCGCAACGCGTTTTCGGCCAGCATGCGCTGGAACAAACGGTTGTCCGCCACTTGGTCGAGAATGCCCTGGCGCAATTGCTCGCACCCTTGCTCATCGCCCCAGACCACCCGCAGATCAAAATAGATGCTCGAACCCAGCAGGTTCTCCGGCGTCGCCTCACGGATAAACCCGGCAAAACGCCGCGCCCATTCGGCCCGGGACAGGCACAGCTCAGGGTTGCCGGCCATGATGTTGCCCTTGCACAGGGTGAAGCCGCACAGCGCCAGGCTCTGGTTGATCTGCTGTGCCAGGGGCAGCAGGCGGCCACGAATCTCGGCGGCTTCGGCGGCGTCCTTGGCTTCGAACAGAATGCCGTTGTCCTGGTCGGTATACAGCGTCTGCTCGCGGCGGCCCTCGCTGCCGAAACACAGCCAACTGAACGGCACGCCGGGGTCGCCCTTGTCAGCCAGGGTCAACTCGATGACGCGGCACACCGTGTGGTCATTGAGCAAGGTGATGATGTGGGTGATCTGCGTGGACGACGCACCGTGGGCCAGCATGCGCTCCACCAACTGGCCGATTTCGCCGCGGATCGCCACCAGGTTCTCGACCCTGGGCGCATTGCGAATGGTGCGCGCCAGGTGCACCAGGTCTACCCGTTGCAGGGAAAACAGATCGCGCTCGGACACCACGCCACACAGACGCTGATCCTTGACCAGGCACACGTGGGCGATATGCCGTTCGGTCATCGCGATCGCGGCGTCGAAGGCGCTGTGGTCCGGGGTGAGGAAGAACGGCGCCTGGGTCATGTGGCGCTCGATGCCCTGGTTGAAATCGCTGGTGCCGTCGGCCACCACCTGGCGCAGGTCCCGCAGGGTGAAAATCCCCAGGGGCGCCTTGTGTTCATCCACGATCACAATGCTGCCCACTTGCTGCTCGTGCATTTGCGTGACCGCTTCTCGCAGCGGCGTCAGCGGGCTGCAGGTCACCGGGTGGCGCATGGCCAATTCCCCCAGGCGGGTGTTCAGCGAGTACTGCGTGCCGAGGGTTTCCACGGCCTTTTGCTGGACTTGCTGGTTGACCTGGTCCAGCAGGCTGCTCACCCCGCGCAACGCGAAATCGCGAAATACACTGGAAAGGGCGAACAGCTTGATAAAGGCCGGCTTGTTCAGTTGCAGGCAGAAGGTGTCTTCGGCGGCTTTATGTTCGGTGCGGGTCGCCCGTTCACCCAGCAGTGCTGCCAACGGAAAACATTCACCAGTGGTGATTTCAAAGGTGGTTTCGGCTGAATCCGGCCGCTCGCCGACCACACGGCCCTGCTTGACGATGTAGAAGTGTTCCACCGGCCCGCCCGAGGGCTTGAGGATGCTCTCGCCGGGGGCATAGAAGCGCAATTGGCACTGCTCTACCAGAAACCCCAGGTGGGTGTTTTCCATCTGGTTGAACGGCGGGAAGCGTTGCAGGAATTGCAGGGTGCCGTGGATGTTCTGCAACACAGCGGTTTTCCCCGCTTGTGTGAAAGCATCAGCTTTACTCATACCTATGACCGCAGTTTTTTTGTCGTTATCGTGCCCCATGGTCGACTCCTGCGCTGCGGGTGCCCATTGGACGTAAGTCTAGGTAGCGATTCGCCCTCACTGACTAGGGAAAAACCTTACATGAATATCGTCCAAACCCCGTAGAACGCCCACTAGGCAAACTTTCCGACGAAGTGCACATTGTTCGCCCCTCCGGCGATGTCTGACTTCTGTGCTGGGAGATTGTTTAGAACTGCCGAGAAACGTATGTCCGACCACGATATTTTGAGTGACGCCGAGCGCGAGGCCCTGAGCGCGGTTATGCAGGAGCCTGATTTACCGCCACAACGGGTTTTGATCGTGGATGACGACAAGGACGCGCGTGAACTGTTGGCGGAAATTCTTGGCTTGGACGGTATTCGCTGCATGACCGCCGACAGCGGCGAGGCGGCATGGGACTTGTTGAGCTCCAGCAGCTCCATTGGCTTACTGATCACCGACCTGCGCATGGCACCGAGCAACGGGCTGCAACTGATTCGCCAGGTACGCGAATCCCACCGGGCGGCGCTGCCGATCATCATCATGTCGGGGGACGCTGAAGCGCCGGATGTGATTGATGCGATGCATTTGAGCGTGGTGGATTTTTTGCTCAAGCCCATTGATAGCGCGAAGCTGGCGAAGATGGTGAAGCGGGAGTTGGGGATGGCGCAGTAAAACCCCGTTCCCAAAAAAAAGCCCTGATCGAAAGATCAGGGCTTTTTCGTTTCTAGCGCTTACTCACAGACCATTCTTGGCCTTGAACTCCCGACGCCGACGGTGCAACACCGGCTCGGTGTACCCGTTCGGTTGCTTGGTCCCTTCAATCACCAACTCCACCGCTGCCTGGAATGCGATGTTGCTGTCGAAATCCGGAGCCAGCGGGCGATACAGCGCGTCACCGGCGTTCTGACGGTCCACCACCGGCGCCATGCGCTTGAGGCTTTCCATCACCTGGGCTTCATTGACGATGCCATGGCGCAGCCAGTTGGCGATGTGCTGGCTGGAGATACGCAGGGTGGCGCGGTCTTCCATCAGGCCAACGTCATTGATGTCCGGCACTTTCGAACAACCCACGCCCTGGTCGATCCAGCGCACCACGTAACCGAGGATGCCCTGGGCGTTGTTGTCCAGTTCGTTGCGGATTTCTTCGTCAGACCAATCGGTATTCTGGGCCAGAGGAATGGTCAGGATATCGTCCACCGACGCGCGTTCGCGCTTGGCCAACTCGGCCTGGCGGGCGAATACGTCAACCTTGTGATAGTGCAGCGCGTGCAGCGCAGCCGCCGTTGGCGAAGGAACCCACGCCGTGTTGGCACCGGCCAGCGGGTGGGCAATTTTCTGCTCGAGCATGGCGGCCATCAGGTCGGGCATCGCCCACATGCCTTTACCGATTTGTGCGCGGCCTTGCAGGCCGGTGCTCAAGCCGATATCGACGTTCCAGTTTTCGTAGGCGCCGATCCATTTCTCAGCCTTCATGGCGGCCTTGCGCACCATCGCGCCCGCTTCCATGGAGGTGTGGATTTCGTCGCCGGTACGGTCGAGGAAGCCGGTGTTGATAAACACCACGCGCTCACTGGCCGCCTTGATGCAGGCCTTGAGGTTGACCGTGGTGCGGCGCTCCTCGTCCATGATCCCGACTTTGAGGGTGTTGCGTGGCAGCTTCAGCACGTCTTCGATGCGACCGAACAGCTCGTTGGTGAACGCGGCTTCTTCCGGGCCGTGCATCTTCGGTTTAACGATGTACACCGAACCTGTACGGCTGTTCTTGCGGCTGGTGTTGCCGTTGAGGCTGTGGATCGCCGACAGGCTGGTGAGCAGGCCGTCGAGAATGCCTTCCGGCACTTCGTTGCCGTCTTTGTCGAGGATCGCGTCGATGGTCATCAAGTGGCCAACGTTGCGCACGAACAGCAGCGAACGACCGTGCAGGGTCACTTCCTTACCGTCGGCGCCGGTGTAGACGCGGTCGGCGTTCATGGTGCGGGTAAAGGTCTTGCCACCCTTGGCGACTTCTTCCGACAGGTCGCCCTTCATCAGGCCGAGCCAGTTGCGGTAGATCACCACCTTGTCATCAGCATCGACGGCGGCGACGGAGTCTTCGCAGTCCATGATGGTGGTCAGGGCGGCCTCCATCAGCACGTCCTTCACGCCGGCGGCATCGGTCTGGCCGACCGGGGTGCTGGCGTCGATCTGGATTTCGAAGTGCAGGCCGTTGTGCTTGAGCAGGATGGCAGTCGGCTTGGCAGCGTCGCCCTGGTAGCCGATCAACTGCGCATCGCTACGCAGGCCGCTGTTGCTGCCGCCCTTGAGGCTGACCACCAGCTTGCCGTCGACGATCTTGTAGCCAGTGGAGTCCACGTGGCTACCGGCTGCCAGTGGCGCGGCTTCGTCGAGGAAGGCGCGGGCGAAGGCGATGACCTTGTCGCCACGCACCTTGTTGTAGCCTTTGCCTTTCTCGGCGCCGTCGGCTTCGCTGATGGCATCGGTGCCATACAGCGCGTCATACAGCGAACCCCAGCGCGCATTCGAGGCGTTGAGGGCGAAACGGGCGTTCATCACCGGCACCACCAACTGCGGGCCGGCCATGTGGGCAATTTCTTCATCGACGTTTTGGGTCGAGGCCTGGAAATCCGCGGCTTCTGGCAGCAGGTATCCGATATCTTGAAGGAAGGCTTTGTAGGCCACCGCGTCGTGGGCCTGGCCGGCGTGTGCCTGGTGCCAGGTGTCGATCCGCGCTTGAAAATCGTCGCGTTTGGCGAGTAGGGCTTTGTTCTTCGGCGCCAGGTCGTGGATGACCTTGTCGGCACCGGCCCAGAACTGGTCGGCGGTAATGCCGGAACCAGGAATGGCTTCGTTGTTCACGAAGTCGAACAGGACTTTGGCGACCTGCAGGCCACCGACTTGAACGTGTTCAGTCATTGCTTGCCTCACTCTGCGGAGCTTATGCGCTTTTCAGCTTTTCAATTTACCAATGAAGCCTCTGGCCATGTAAACCGTGAACACGCTGCACCAGTACATGCCGTTGAAGGCGGCTGGGCGGGCTGCGTCGCGGTGCGTGGTTGCCTTGGCAGACATCGACCTAACGTTATGTAGTGCGCGATTGGGCATACTACATGATGAGTTGCGGTTGTGAAAATTAGACTAAATACGTCGTTTAGCGACCCACTTTGGTCGTACGGTCACAGTGGGGTACGGGATGTTCTCAAAAAACTATTGGATTGTTCCAGATAAATATAAAAATGGTACACGATTTGTTTTCGTGGCTACCTGAGTCCACCTTGGTAGGTACGAGGGGAACGCCTGGTTCCTACCTGATTTTCATAAGAAGAGGACGACACCATGGACCATCTGGTACTGACTGTCATCGCCCCGGACAAACCTGGCGTGGTCGAACGCATCGCCCAATGCATCGCGTCCCACGGCGGCAACTGGCTGGAAAGCCGCATGGCGCACATGGCTGGACAGTTTGCCGGGATCTTACGGGTGAGTGTGCCGGCGGAAAATCGTCTGGATTTGATAGGTGCGCTGGAAGACTTGTCCACCCACGGCATTCGCGTGCTGCTGGGCGAAAGCAGCTCGGTCGCTGCCAGTGAGTCGCAACCGATCGCGATGGCGCTGGTGGGCAATGACCGGCCGGGGATTGTTCGCGACATCACCGCGCTGCTCAGCAAGCAGGGCGTCAACCTGGAGCGTTTGATCACCGACGTGCGACCGGCCCCCATGAGCAGCGACCTGCTGTTCCATGCCGAAGCCTTGCTGGCGGTGCCTTTGACACTGCCGTTGGAAACTTTGCAGGCGGCATTGGAAACCCTGGCAGACGACCTGATGGTGGAACTGGAGCTGCGCAGCGAGGAATAGTTGCCCACAAGGTTATGCATGGAAATCTTGCATGGGCCTGTGGATAACCTGTAGAGACCCGCGCCCAGCCCAGGCGGGCCGCGGCTCTTCGCTGGCTGAGCAAAAAACGAACAGTTTCAAGGGCTTGTGCACAAACGCCGGGGATCAGGCTGTGGATAACCTTGGGGTGAACGCCTGCAAGCCACGCCGGCTGTGGCTTGCAGGGGGTTGTTCGTTATTTGATCAGTTTTTCCGTACGGTCAGCCAGGCGTCGAGGCTGTAAACCACCAGGCCGGCCCAGATAAAGCAGAAAGCGATCAACGTGGCCGGCGCCAGGTGTTCGTTGAACAACAGCACCGCTTCCAGCAGCACCAGGGTCGGCGCCACGTATTGCAGGAAGCCGAGGGCGGTGTAAGGCAAATGCCGCGCGGCTGCGTTGAAACACACCAGCGGGATCAGTGTCACCGGGCCAGCGGCCACCAGCCACCACGCTTCGGACGTGCTCCAGAACGCCATCTGCGCACTGTGGGCGGACGGGTTGAACAGCAGCCACGCGATGGCAATCGGCACCAGCATCCAGGTTTCCACCACCAGCCCGGGCAGCGCCTTGACCGGCGCCTGCTTGCGGATCAAGCCATAGAAACCGAAGGTGGCTGCCAGGACCAGGGACACCCACGGCAAGCTGCCGACCTGCCACACCTGTTGTGCCACGCCCACTGCCGCCAGGCCCACGGCCACCCATTGCAGGCGGCGCAGGCGCTCGCCCAGGATCACCATGCCCAGCAGCACGTTCACCAGCGGGTTGATGTAGTAACCGAGACTGGCCTCGAGCATGCGGCCACTGTTCACCGACCACACGTAGGTCAGCCAGTTGGCCGCGATCAAGGTGCCGCTCAGGGCGAGGATCGCCAGGCGCTTGGGGTTGTCCCGCAGTTCTCGGAGCCAGCCCGGGTGTTTCCAGACCACCAGCAGCAAACTGCCGAACAGTGCCGACCACAGCACACGGTTGACGATGATTTCTGCGGCGGGAACGCTGGCGATGGCCTTGAAGTAGATCGGGAACAGGCCCCAGATGACGTAGGCACTCAGGCCCAAAATGTACCCGCGACGGGGGTTGGCGGCTTGCATGCAGAATCCTTGCTTAGGCAGCTAACAAAGCCGCGATTGTAAGGATATTTGTCAGCGGATGTGTGTTGAAAGTGTAGGGCCCAAGGTCAGGGCCCAGACGGCAGGGATCAGAACAGCTTCAACGGTTCTTCGTTGAGCGCCGACAACTGTTCACGCAATGCCAGCACCTGGTCGCCCCAGTAACGTTCGCTGCCAAACCACGGGAAGCTGTGGGGGAATGCCGGGTCGTCCCAGCGCCGCGCGAGCCAGGCGCTGTAGTGCATCAGGCGCAGGGCGCGCAGCGGTTCGATCAGGGCCAGTTCGCGCGGGTCGAAGTCGTGGAATTCCTGGTAGCCGTCCATCAGTTCCGACAGCTGCCCCAGGCATTCCTGACGGTCACCGGCGAGCATCATCCACAGGTCTTGAACGGCAGGGCCCATGCGGCAGTCGTCGAGGTCGACGATGTGGAACATCTCGTCGCGGCACATCATGTTGCCGGGGTGGCAATCACCGTGCATGCGGATGTTCTTGTGGGGCGTGGCCTTGTAGACCTCTTCCACACGCTTGAGCAGGTCGCGGGCGACGGACTCGTAGGCCGGCAGCAGGCTGCGAGGAATGAAATTGCCTTCCAGCAGGGTGTTCAGGGAGTCGTGACCGAAATTCTTCACGCCCAGGGCTTCGCGGTGTTCGAAGGGGCGGGTGGAACCGACCGCGTGCAGGCGGCCGAGCAATTGGCCCAGGCGATACAACTGATCGAGGTTGCCCGGCTCTGGCGCGCGGCCACCCCGGCGCGGGAACAGGGTGAAGCGGAAGCCGGCGTGTTCGAACAGGCTTTCGCCGTTGTGAATCATCGGCGCCACCACCGGCACGTCGCACTCGGCCAGTTCGAAGGTGAAGCTGTGTTCTTCGAGGATCGCTTCGTTGGTCCAGCGCTGAGGCCGGTAGAACTTGGCGATCAACGGCTCGGAGTCTTCGATGCCGACCTGGTACACACGGTTTTCGTAGCTGTTGAGCGCGAGGATGCGGGCGTCGCTGAGGAAACCGATGCTTTCGACAGCGTCGAGCACCAGGTCAGGGGTCAGTGTTTCAAACGGGTGTGCCATGCGAACTCCTGCGCGCAGCAGGGCGCCGCGTCCGGCCGGGTATGGTAACGCACCCAGGGTTGGATAGGTGGTGACTGTTCTGATGCCTTCGCGAGCAAGCCCGCTCCCACATTTGACCGCATTCCAAAGCCAGGACTCGGTTTAATGTGGGAGCGGGCTTGCTCGCGAAGAGGCCTTATCAGGCGCCGACGATCCCGCCATCATCCCGACGAATCGCCATCACCGAGGACCGTGGCTTGCCATTCGGCAGGTGCTCCGGCCAGGTCGAACCACCGGTTTCCCCAGGATGCTGAATCCCCACGAACAGGGTTTTCTGGTCTGGCGAGAAGCTGATCCCGGTCACTTCACAGGCCACCGGCCCTACCATGAACCGGCGAATTTCACCGGTCGACGGGTCGGCACACAGCATCTGGTTGTTACCCATGCCGGCAAAGTCGCCACCGTTGCTGTAGTCGCCATCGGTCAGGATCCACAACCGCCCGGCCTTGTCGAAGCCCAGCCCATCCGGGCTGTTGAACATGTTCTGCGGGTTGATGTTGGACGAGCCGCCCTTTGGCGTCCCGGCATGCACCGCCGGGTTGCCGGCCACCACAAACAGGTCCCAGCTGAAGTCCGGCGCGCCATGGTCGTTGGCGTTGGCCTTCCAGCGCAGGATCTGCCCGTAGACGTTTTTCTCCCGCGGGTTCGGGCCGCCGACGGGCTGACCGTCTTCGCCGCGCTTGGCGTTGTTGGTCAGGGTGCAATACACCTGGCCGTCGGTGGGGCTGACCACGATCCATTCCGGGCGGTCCATGCGGGTGGCTTTCACCACGCTGGCGGCCAGGCGTGCGTGGATCAGCACTTCGGCCTGGCTGGCGAAACCGCTGTTGGCGTCGATGCCGTTCTTGCCGTAGGCCAGTTCGACCCATTGGCCCTGGCCCTTGGGATGGTCGGCATTGCCGTCGCCCGCGTCGAAAATCGCCACGTACAAGGTGCCGTGGTCCAGCAGGTCTTTGTTGGCCTTGGGGTTCTTGTGATTGATCTTGTCGCGGCTGATGAACTTGTAGATGAACTCGCCGCGTTCGTCGTCGCCCATGTACACCACGGCGCGGCCGTCGCGGGTTTCCGCCAGGGCGGCGTTTTCGTGCTTGAAGCGGCCCAGGGCGGTGCGTTTGACCGGCGTGGATTGGGGGTCGAACGGGTCGATTTCCACCACCCAGCCATGGCGGTTGAGTTCGTTGGGGTTCTTGGCCAGGTCGAAGCGCGGGTCGTGGGGGTGCCAGTTGATGTCTTTGCTGGCGGCCACTACGCCGTAGCGTTTCTGCCCGGCGTCGAAGGTCTGTTGCGGGTTGCTGCTGCCGAAGCAGTCGGTGAAGTTCTCTTCGCAGGTCAGGTAGGTGCCCCACGGGGTCTTGCCGTTGGCGCAGTTCTGGAAGGTGCCGAGGACTTTCTTGCCGGTTTTGTCGGCGCTGGTTTTCAGCCAGGCATGGCCCGCTGCGGGGCCGCCAAAGCGGATCGGCGAGTTGCCGTGGATACGCCGGTTGTAGCGCGAGTCCTGGACGAACTGCCAGGTGTCACCTTTACGCCGTACTTCAATCACTGACACACCTTCGCTGGCCAGCGCCTTGCGCACGTCTTCTGCCGATTGCGGGGCGCCGCCGTGGGCGTAGAGGTAGCGATAGTTGGTGTATTCGTTGTTGATCGCCATCAGCGCGCGGTTGTCGTCACCGGGGAAGGCAAACAGGCTCATGCCGTCGTTGTTGTCGCCGAACTGTTGTTCCTGGGCCTTGGCGGTGCCGTTGCCGCTGGGGTCGAAGGCCGGCGCGTTCTTGTGCAGCGGCTGGCCCCAGCTGATCAGTACCGAGGCGCTGTAGCCGGGCGGCAGGGTGATGGTGTCGCTGGTGGCTGCGGCGATGCTGGTGAAACCCAGCAATGGGCTGTTCGACGCGGCGTTGACGGCCAGGGCGCTGCGGGTCAGCAGGTTGCCGCCGAGGAACATCGCCGCACCGCACAGTGCGCCGGCGCCGATAAAACGCCGGCGGGTGAGGCCGACCATCTGTTCCAGGTCGGTGGCTTGGTTTTCTTCTAATAGGCTCATTTCAGGCTCCCTGCGGGTTTTTGCAGACACCTTAGGGAGCGGTCGTGACGAAATTGTTGCAGTTTGAAGCGTTACACCGGGGTGCCCAGCAGCACGTTGCTGGGGGAGAACTGCACCTTCACCTGCCTGCCTTCGGTGGCATTGATCTGCACAAGTGCGTCGGGCCGGGCCAGGGCACACAAAACCTGGCCATTGGGCAAAGTGATACGGACTTCGCTGGGGCCATCATCGGCGTCGAGAATCGCCTCGATTTTTCCTCCCAGGCAATTGTGTCCAGGTGTTGCTGACTGCGAGGCGGCCAGCACTTCAAGCCAGCCAGCCTTGATCAGGGCCACCACCTCGGTGCCGGTCTCCAGCTCCAGATGCAAAGTACTGTCGTGGGTGATCTGTGCATCCAGGCTCAGCCCGCCGGCCAGTTCCAGGCGAATCAGGTCGTTGCGGCCATGGCTGTCGATGGCCATGACCTTGCCGTGCAACTGATTGCGCGCGCTGGTGCGCAGCATCAGGCGGCCCAGCAGGTTGAAGTCGCTGGCGTCTTCGGCGGAATCCAGCACCTGGGCTTGCAGCACTTGCAGACGCTGGTAGAGGCGCAATACCCGTTCGCCTTCTGCCGTCAGCTTGGCGCCGCCACCGCCCTTGCCGCCGACACTGCGTTCCACCAGGGGCTTTTGCGCCAGGTTGTTCAGCTCGTCGATGGCGTCCCACGCGGCCTTGTAGCTCAAGCCCGCGCTCTTTGCCGCGCGGGTGATGGAGCCCTGTTCGGCAATGTGTTGCAGCAACGCAATGCGTTGGGGGCGGCGGACGATGTGTTGGCTCAAGAGGGTTGGCAGGGACATGGGGACACGCTTCGATGGAATGGGCAGACGTTGCGGGCAGGGCGCCTTGGAGTCAAGTCATGTGCCGGGCTTGGGCGTGCGGGCCAGGCAATACACATCCACCTGTCGGGCGCCGGCGTCCGTCAATAGGCGGGCCAGGCTGTTGGCGGTGGCGCCGGTGGTGAGTACGTCATCGATCAGCGCCAGGTGTCGGCCTTTGATTTGCGCACCGTCCGCCAAGGCAAAGGCTTGGAGCAGGTTGCGCTGGCGGGTCTTGGCGTCCAGGTCCTGTTGCGCCACCGTTTCATGAGGCCGTAACAGCAGATGCTCATCGTAGGCAATGTTCAGGTCCTTGCTCAGCCAGCGCGCAAGCATTTCCGCTTGGTTGTAGCCTCGTTCCCGCAGACGTTTGCGAGCCAGGGGCACGGGCAGCAGGCAGTCGGGGCGCGTCAGCTGCGCATCGTCATAACGGTGTTGCAGAAACTGCCCCAGCAGGTGCGCCAGCAAATGGCCCAGCGGCCATCGGGCCTGATGCTTGAAGCGGCTGATCAGGCTGTCGATGGGAAAGCTGTAGGTCCAGGGTGCAACCACCTGTTTAAACGCTGGTGGTCGCTTCAGGCATTGGCCGCACACCAGGCCCGACATGGGCAACGGCAGCGCGCACACTTCGCAATGATCCATCAACCAGGGCAGTTCGGTTTCGCAGGTGTTGCAGATGGAATGGGCGGTTTCGCTGCTTTCATCACAGACTAAACAGGTTTGGTTGCTTTTTAACCAGATGTAAACCTCGTGTTTCTTATCGAGTTGACAGTGCATGAATCTTCCTTAAATATGCCGAGCATCCGTGTCGTGCCTGTGGGTATTACTTTCCGCAGGGCTTGCCAAAGCATAATCAAGGAATCGCCCATGAGCGCCAGCATCACTGCCAACCTGCGTCACGATTGGTCTTTAGCCGAAGTCAAAGCGTTGTTCGTGCAGCCCTTCAACGACCTGTTGTTCCAGGCGCAGACCGTGCACCGCGCGCATTTCGACGCCAACCGCGTCCAGGTTTCCACGCTGCTGTCGATCAAGACCGGCGCCTGCCCGGAAGATTGCAAATATTGTCCGCAGTCGGGCCACTACAACACGGGCCTGGAAAAAGAGAAGCTGATGGAAGTGCAGAAGGTCCTCGAAGAGGCCGCCCGCGCCAAGGCCATCGGTTCGACCCGCTTCTGCATGGGCGCCGCCTGGAAACACCCGTCGGCCAAAGACATGCCCTACGTGCTGGAGATGGTCAAAGGTGTGAAAGCCATGGGCCTGGAAACCTGCATGACCCTCGGCCGCCTCGACCAGGACCAGACCGAAGCCCTGGCCCAGGCTGGTCTCGATTACTACAACCACAACCTCGACACGTCGCCGGAGTTCTACGGTTCGATCATCACTACCCGCACCTACGCCGAGCGTTTGCAAACCCTGGCCTACGTGCGTGATTCGGGGATGAAGATCTGCTCCGGCGGCATCCTCGGCATGGGCGAGTCCCTGGACGACCGCGCCAACCTGCTGATCCAGTTGGCCAACCTGCCGGAGCATCCGGAATCGGTGCCGATCAACATGCTGGTGAAGGTTGCCGGCACGCCGTTGGAAAACGCCGACGACATCGACCCGTTCGACTTCATCCGCATGCTGGCAGTGGCGCGCATTCTGATGCCGCAGTCCCATGTGCGGCTGTCGGCCGGGCGTGAGGCGATGAACGAGCAGATGCAGGCCCTGGCGTTTTTTGCCGGTGCCAACTCGATTTTCTACGGCGACAAACTGCTGACCACCGCCAACCCGCAGGCGGACAAGGACATGCAACTGTTCTCGCGGCTGGGCATCCTGCCGGAAGCCCGCGAAGAGCACGCCGACGAAGTGCACCAGGCGGCGATCGAGCAGGCGCTGGTGGAGCAGAAGAGCAGCGAGCAGTTCTATAACGCGGCTGTTTGATAAGTCCACTTTGGAATGCCATCCAAATGTGGGAGCGGGCTTGCTCGCGAAGGCGGTGTGTCAGCCAATACATAAGCTGACTGATCCACTGCTTTCGCGAGCAAGCCCGCTCCCACATTTTTGACTGCGTTCATCCTGATCTACCGAGGTCTCATGTCTTTCGATCTCGCCGCGCGTCTTGCGGCTCGTCGTGCCGAACACCTGTATCGCCAACGTCCATTGCTGCAGAGCCCTCAAGGCCCTGACGTGGTGGTCGATGGCCAGCCGTTGCTGGCGTTCTGCAATAACGATTACCTGGGCCTGGCCAATCACCCGCAAGTGATTGAAGCCTGGCGCGCGGGCGCTGCTCGCTGGGGTGTCGGTGGCGGCGCTTCGCATCTGGTGATTGGCCACAGCACGCCGCACCATGAACTGGAAGAAGCCTTGGCCGACCTGACTGGCCGCCCGCGGGCGCTGTTGTTCACCACCGGTTATATGGCCAACCTCGGCGCGGTCACGGCGCTGGTGGGGCAGGGCGATACGGTGCTGGAAGACCGTCTCAACCATGCCTCGCTGCTGGATGCCGGTTTGCTCTCCGGTGCACGCTTCAATCGTTACCTGCACAACGACGCGGCCAGTCTGGCCAAGCGCCTGGAGAAGGCCACGGGCAATACGCTGGTGGTCACCGACGGCGTGTTCAGCATGGACGGCGACCTGGCTGACCTGCCGGCGCTGGCCCGTGAAACCCGGGCCAAGGGCGCATGGCTGATGGTGGATGACGCCCATGGCTTCGGGCCTTTGGGCGCCAACGGTGGTGGCATCGTCGAGCATTTCGGTTTGAGCCAGGAAGACGTGCCGGTGCTGGTAGGCACCCTGGGCAAGGCCTTCGGTACCGCCGGCGCATTTGTGGCGGGCAGCGAAGAGCTGATCGAAAGCCTGATCCAGTTCGCCCGCCCGTATATCTACACCACCAGCCAACCGCCGGCACTGGCCTGCGCCACGCTGAAAAGCCTGGAATTGCTGCGCACCGAGCATTGGCGGCGGGAGCATTTGAATGGGCTGATCCGCCAATTCCGCCAGGGTGCCGAGCAGATTGGCCTGGAGCTGATGGACAGTTTCACGCCGATCCAGCCGATCATGATTGGCGACAGTGCCCGTGCCGTGCGTTTGTCGCAGATGTTGCGTGAGCGTGGGCTGATGGTGACGGCGATCCGGCCACCGACCGTGCCAGCCGGCAGCGCTCGCCTGCGGGTAACCCTGACGGCGGCCCACAGCGAAGCCCAGGTGCAGCTATTGTTAAACGCATTGGAAGCGTGTTTCCGCTTGTTAGGCCAGGAGCCCGACCATGCGTGATCGACTGGTATTGCTGCCGGGTTGGGGCCTTGGCGTGTCACCGCTGGAACCGCTGGCGGCGGCGTTGCAAGGGCTGGATGAACACTTGCGGGTGCACATCGAACCCTTGCCGGTGTTGGCCACCAGCGACCTCGACGAATGGCTCGACGAACTGGACGCCAGCCTGCCGGACAACGCCTGGCTGGGCGGCTGGTCCCTCGGCGGGATGTTGGCTTCGGCGCTTGCAGCGCGCCGGGGTGATCGTTGCTGTGGTCTGGTGACCTTGGCCAGTAACCCGTGTTTTGTCGCCCATGATGGCTGGCCGAGCGCAATGCCCGGCGAAACCTTCGATGCGTTTCTCGCCGGGTGCAATGCCGATTCCCAGGTCACGCTCAAGCGCTTCGGCCTGCTGTGCGCCAAGGGCGCGGAAGACCCTCGTGGGCTGGCGCGGTTGTTGGTCAGCGGGGCGCCGAATACGCCTTCGCCGGTCTTGATGACGGGCCTTGAGTTACTCGCTCAACTGGATACCCGTGAGGCGTTGCTGGCTTTTCGCGGCCCGCAATTGCATCTGTTTGCCGGCATGGACGGCCTGGTGCCCGCCGAGGCAGCCAGTGATCTGCTGACGTTGTTGCCCGATGTTGAAATCGGCCTGATTGAACAGGCCGGTCACGCTTTTCTACTGGAGGACCCCCACGGTGTGGCGGGGGCCATCCAGGCTTTTTTGCATGAGTGCGGTGATGACTGATTTGTCCCATGTGCTGCCCGGCGGCTTGCCAGACAAGCGTCAGGTAGCGGCCTCCTTTTCCCGCGCCGCCGCCAGTTACGACAGCGTTGCCGAGTTGCAGCGTGCGGTGGGCAGCGAGCTGTTGCGGCGTTTGCCCGAAGGTCTTTCTCCACAGCGCTGGCTGGACCTGGGCAGTGGCACGGGCTATTTCAGTCGTGTACTGGGCCAGTCATTTCCGGATAGCCAGGGTTTGGCCCTGGATATCGCCGAGGGCATGCTCAACCACGCCCGGCCCTTGGGCGGCGCGCAGCACTTTGTCGCTGGCGATGCCGAGCGCTTGCCGTTGCAGGACGCCAGTTGCGGGCTGATTTACTCCAGCTTGGCGGTGCAGTGGTGCTCGGATTTTGCAGCTGTGCTCAGTGAAGCGCGTCGTGTGTTGCAGCCCGGCGGTGTGCTGGCGTTTGCCAGCCTGTGCGTGGGTACGCTGGATGAGTTGCGCGAAAGCTGGCGCGCGGCGGATGGCATGGTTCATGTGAACCGCTTCCGGCCGTTCAGTGCTTATGAGCAGTTGTGCGCGGCCAGCGGCTTGCAGGTGCGTAGCCTGGAGCAGCGTCCCCACGTGTTGCACTACCCCGACGTGCGCAGCCTGACCCACGAACTGAAAGCATTGGGTGCGCACAATCTGAACCCGGGGCGCCCCGGAGGCTTGACGGGCCGGGCGCGGATTGTTGCACTGGTGCAAGCCTACGAGCAGTTCCGCCAGGCCCAGGGCCTGCCGGCGACTTATCAAGTGGTGTACGCCGTCCTGGAGAAACCTCTATGAATGCCGCTTACTTCATCACGGGGACCGACACTGATGTCGGCAAGACCACCATCGCCGCCGGCCTGCTGCATGCCGCGCGGCAAGCCGGCAAAAGTACCGCCGCGGGCAAACCGGTGGCCTCGGGTTGCCAACTGACGCCCAAGGGCCTGCGCAATTCGGATGCCCTGGCGTTGCTGGCCGAGTGTTCGCTGCCCTTGACCTATGCCGAGGTCAATCCGGTGGCGTTCGAGCCGGCCATCGCGCCGCATCTGGCAGCCCGCGAAGCCGGTGTGGCACTGACGGTGCAGTCGTTGTTGAAGCCGATGCAGCATGTGCTGGCCAAGCAGGCAGACTTCACCTTGATTGAAGGCGCGGGCGGTTGGCGTGTGCCCTTGGCGGATCAGGACAATCTGTCGGACCTGGCCCAGGCGCTGAAGTTGCCGGTGATTCTGGTGGTGGGTGTGCGACTGGGTTGTATCAGTCACGCGTTGCTGACCGCCGAAGCCATCGCCCGGGACGGTTTGCCGCTGGCAGGCTGGGTGGCGAATATCATCGATCCGAAGACCTCTCGTCTGGAAGAAAACCTCGCGACCCTGGCGGAGCGACTCCCCGCGCCATGCCTGGGAAGGGTGCCCAAGCTCAAGCATCCCAGCGCCGAAGCGGTCGCCGAGTACTTGCAACTGGACCTGCTTGACTAGTTTTGCCTATCAATAAGGCATTATGCCATTAGTGTTTTTAACGGGCCTTTTGCCGGTATGTCTGCTTCAATGAGGTTTCACGATTCTCTTTCAGGCAGGTTCACGCCATGGAAATCTCTGGTAGCAGTGCGTTTTACTCGGGACTGAGCGCCATTCAGACCGGGCAGAACCGTGTCGACCAGGCCGCCGGCAAGATCGCCAGCGCCGCCACTACCCAGCCTTCGGACGCGCAAAATGATCGTTTGCGTTCGGTAGAGGCCAATCAGGCCAGCAACTCGGCGAGCAATATGGTCGAGATGGCCCAAGGCAAGTTCCAGGTCGAGCTGGGCGCCAAAGTCGCCAAGGCTTCCGACGAAATGCTCGGTACGTTGATCGACACCTACGCATAACCCCCCCCCTCTTATGGCGCGAGCTGGCTTCTCTGTGGGAGCTGGCTTGCCTGCGATAGGGTCACCTCGATCCTCCTGATACACCGCGGCGCCCGCATCGCAGGCAAGCCAGCTCCCACATTGATCTTCACCGCTCAATAATCTTTTTTCACCCTGAATCGTCATGCGGCATTTCGCTGCAGGCCTTGCCGTGCCTGACGTTGACCTGCGTCATGACAAACGGCATTTGCACGACGCTTGACAAGGATTGGTCGTAAACGTATGTTTCAAACAACTGTTTGACCGCTACAGCAATCCACGCGGTTGTTCATCCCAGATACATCAGCAGAGGTTTATCGCTATGCCTGACTACAAGGCCCCCTTGCGTGATATTCGCTTCGTTCGTGACGAACTGCTCGGCTATGAAGCGCACTATCAGAGCCTGCCGGCTTGCCAGGACGCTACCCCGGACATGGTTGACGCCATTCTCGAAGAAGGTGCCAAGTTCTGTGAGCAGGTACTGGCACCGCTGAACCGCGTGGGTGACATCGAAGGTTGCACCTGGAGCGAGTCAGGCGTTAAGACCCCTACCGGTTTCAAAGAAGCCTACAAACAGTTCGTTGAAGGCGGCTGGCCAAGCCTAGCCCACGACGTGGCGCACGGTGGCCAAGGCCTGCCGGAGTCCCTGGGCCTGGCAGTCAGCGAAATGGTCGGCGAAGCCAACTGGTCGTGGGGCATGTACCCCGGTCTGTCCCATGGCGCGATGAACACCATTTCCGAGCACGGCACCCCGGAACAGCAAGAGGCTTACCTGACCAAACTGGTGTCGGGCGAGTGGACCGGCACCATGTGCCTGACCGAACCGCACTGCGGCACCGACCTGGGCATGCTGCGCACCAAGGCCGAGCCTCAGGCGGATGGCTCCTACAAGGTTTCCGGCACCAAGATCTTCATCTCGGCCGGCGAACACGATATGGCCGACAACATCGTCCACATCGTGCTGGCTCGCCTGCCGGACGCGCCGGCTGGCACCAAAGGCATTTCGCTGTTCATCGTTCCCAAGTTCGTACCGAACGCTGACGGCTCGATTGGCGAGCGCAACGCGGTGTCCTGTGGTTCCCTGGAACACAAGATGGGCATCCACGGCAACGCCACCTGCGTGATGAACTTCGACGCGGCCACCGGTTTCCTGATCGGCCCGGCGAACAAAGGCCTGAACTGCATGTTCACCTTTATGAACACCGCTCGCCTGGGTACCGCGCTGCAAGGTTTGTCCCACGCTGAAATCGGCTTCCAGGGCGGCCTGAAATATGCTCGCGACCGCCTGCAAATGCGCTCCCTGACTGGCCCGAAAGCGCCGGACAAGGCGGCCGACCCGATCATCGTGCACCCTGACGTGCGCCGCATGCTGCTGACCATGAAAGCCTTCGCCGAAGGCAACCGCGCGATGGTGTACTTCACCGCCAAGCAGGTTGACGTGGTCAAGTACGGCACCGACGACGAAGCCAAGAAACAGGCTGATGCACTGCTGGCGTTCATGACCCCGATCGCCAAGGCGTTCATGACCGAAGTCGGTTTTGAGGCCGCCAACCACGGCGTGCAAATCTACGGCGGCCACGGTTTCATCGCCGAGTGGGGCATGGAGCAGAACGTTCGCGACAGCCGTATTTCGATGCTGTACGAAGGCACCACCGGCATCCAGGCCCTCGACCTGCTGGGCCGTAAAGTGCTGATGACCCAAGGCGAAGCGCTGAAGGGCTTCACCAAGATCGTCCACAAGTTCTGCCAGGCCAACGAAGGCAACGAAGCGGTACAAGAATTCGTTGCACCGCTGGCGGCACTGAACAAAGAGTGGGGCGAGTTGACCATGAAGGTCGGCATGGCAGCCATGAAGGACCGTGAAGAAGTCGGCGCCGCCTCGGTGGATTACCTGATGTACTCCGGCTACGCCTGCCTGGCCTACTTCTGGGCTGACATGGCTCGCCTGGCCGCCGAGAAACTGGCTGCCGGCACTACCGAAGAAGGCTTCTACACCGCCAAGCTGCAGACTGCGCGCTTCTACTTCCAGCGCATCCTGCCGCGGACCCGCACCCACGTTGCAACCATGCTGTCGGGCGCCAACAACCTGATGGACATGAAAGAAGAGAACTTCGACCTGGGCTACTAAGCCTCGGCGAGTTCATTTCAAACGCCGCCGCTCCTTCGGGAGCGGCGGCTTTTTTTTGTTCCCATGCTCCGCGTGGGAATGCAGCCTGGGATGCTCTGCGTCCCGCTCCACGCCACTCAATAAAAAACCACAGCGCAGCACTCAGGGATTGCGCCGCTCGGCCGTTAAAGTGATGGCAATGTGATACGCATCACATCGAATGTGCTTAACTGTGATCAGTGAAGGCACTGTGCCATCTTTTTAGTGGGTCGGAGCTTTACCCTTGCCACGCGTGTCTGCTTTACGGTTCAGTCATTTTTTACCTTCACTGCTGTTGCTGATGGCGGGGCTCTCGGCTGCGTACGTGAAGGACCTCAATGTGTTCTTCACCTCACTGTTCAATGTGCTGCCGACCCTCGTGTTGCTGCTGGGCGGTTCGTACTGCGCGGTCTATCGCCGCCAGCGCGAGCTGTTCCTGATGATCACGGTGTACGTGGTCTACTTCCTGCTGGACACCCAGACCGATTATTACCGCGACCACGGCCATGTTCGGGAAGACGCGGCAGTGGTCTTCCATCTGTGCTGCCTGTTGTTGCCGCTGCTGTTCAGCATCTATGCGCTCTGGCAGGAAAAAACCCACCTGTTTCGCGACTTCATCGCACGATGCGCGGTGTTGTTTGCGGTCGGCAGCGTGGCGTTGGCCCTTGAGCAAAGTTTCCCCCAGGCCGTGTTGAGCTGGTTGGCCGAGATTCGCTGGCCCGCCTTGCATGGCCGCTGGATGAGCCTGATCCAGTTGTCATACCCGATGTTCCTGATTGGCTTTGTGACGTTGGCCGCGCAGTACTGGTACCAGCCAAGGCCACTGCACGCCGCGCAACTGGTGGGCTTGCTGGGGTTGTTCTGGATGTTGCCGCAGACCTTCATCCTGCCGTTCACCCTGAACATCATGTGCAGCCAGGTGATGCTGATGATTGCCGCCGGTGTGGCCCACGAGGCTTATCAAATGGCCTTCCGTGACGAGCTGACCGGGCTGCCGGGCCGGCGCGCGCTCAACGAACGCATGCAGCGGCTGGGGCGCAACTACGTGCTGGCCATGGGCGACGTTGATCACTTCAAGCGCTTCAACGACACCCATGGGCACGACGTGGGCGACCAGGTACTGCGCCTGGTGGCCAGCAAGCTGTCCAAGGTCAACGGCGGAGGCCGGGCTTATCGGTATGGCGGCGAAGAGTTTGCCGTGGTGTTCGCCGGCAAGACCCTGGATGAATGCCTGCCGCACCTGGAAGAGATCCGCGAAATCATCGCCAACTACGACATCAAGTTGCGTAACCCCGATCGTCCCAACGACGACCAGCAAGGCCGGCAACGACGTGCAGGCAGTGGCGCGTCCAGCGTGTCGGTGACGGTCAGCATCGGCGTCGCCGAGCGCCAGGCCGAGCAGCGCAGCCCTGAAGAAGTGCTCAAATCTGCCGACCAGGCGCTGTACAACGCCAAGGGCGCAGGGCGTAACTGCGTGGTCGCTTCGGGGCAGACCCGCCGCGGCGCGGTACGTATGGACAGCGCTGCCGGTTGAGTGATGGCGGTGTATTCAGCGGCCCTACAGTGATTGTCCGGTGGGCTGTGGGGCAGTAGGTTGAAGGTATCTGCTGCCGGAGACATTGCCATGCCTGACTATAAAGCTCCCCTGCGCGACATGCGCTTTCTGATCGATCACGTCTTTGATTTCCACAGCCACTACGCGGCGCTGGGTGCGACTGACGCCAGCCCGGACATGGTGGGCGCGATCCTCGAAGAGGGCGCCAAGTTCTGTGAAAACGTCCTCTCGCCGCTGAACCGCTCCGGCGATGAAGAGGGCTGCCATTTCGACAACGGTGTGGTGACCACGCCGAAGGGCTTCAAGGAAGCCTTCGCGCAGTACGTGGAAGGCGGCTGGCACGGTTTGGCGGCAGACCCGGCCTACGGCGGGCAGGGCTTGCCAATGTCCCTCGGCCTGGTACTCGCGGAGATGATCTCCTCCAGCAATACGTCCTGGGGCATGTACCCCGGCTTGACCCACGGTGCGATGTCGGCGATCCGTGCCCATGGCACTGAAGAACAGAAAAACACCTACCTGAGCAAACTTACCGCCGGCCAGTGGACCGGCACCATGTGCCTGACCGAAGCCCATTGCGGCACCGACCTGGGGCTGATCAAGACCCGCGCCGTGCCTCAGGCAGATGGTAGCTACGCGATCACCGGCAGCAAGATTTTCATCTCGGCCGGCGAGCACGACATGAGCGAAAACATCATCCACCTGGTGCTGGCCAAGCTGCCGGACGCGCCGGCCGGGACCAAGGGCATTTCGCTGTTTATCGTGCCTAAGTTCCACGCCGACTCGGGTGAACGCAATGCGATGGCTTGCGGCTCGATCGAACACAAGATGGGCATCAAGGCTTCGGCCACCTGTGTGCTGAACTTCGATGGCGCCCGGGGCTTCCTGATCGGTGAGGCGAACAAAGGCCTGAACTGCATGTTCACCATGATGAACCATGCACGCCTGGGCACCGGCATGCAGGGCCTTTGCCTGGGTGAAGCGAGCTTCCAGGGCGCGATCAAGTACGCCAACGACCGCTTGCAGATGCGCTCGCTTACCGGCGCCAAGGCCCCGGAAAAAGCCGCCGACCCAATCATCGTCCACCCGGATGTGCGGCGCATGTTGCTGACCATGAAAGCCTTCAACGAGGGTAACCGGGCGTTGACCTACTTCTCCGCGCAGTTGCTCGACACCGCGCACTTGAGCGACGACGAAGGTCAGCGGCAGGAAGCTGAAGACCTGTTGGCCTTCCTTACGCCGATCTGTAAAGCCTTCATGACCGAAACCGGGCTGGAGGTGACTAACCACGGCATGCAGGTGTTCGGTGGCCATGGCTTTATTCGTGAGTGGGGCATGGAGCAGTTGGTGCGGGACTGCCGGATTGCGCCGATCTATGAAGGGACCAATGGCATCCAGGCGCTGGATTTGCTCGGGCGCAAGGTGCTCGGTAGCCAGGGCAAGCTGCTGCGTGGTTTTACCAAGATCGTCCACAAGTTCTGCGCGGCCAATGCCGAGCATCCGCAACTCAAGGCCCACGTGGCGCAACTCAACGAGTTGAACCAGCAATGGGGCGAACTGACGGTCAAGGTCGGCATGGCAGCCATGAAAAACCCCGATGAAGTCGGCGCTGCAGCCTTGGATTACTTGATGTACAGCGGCTATATCATCCTCGCCTACTTGTGGCTGCGGATGGCGCTGGTGGCACAAGAGCAGTTGGAAAGCGGCAAGGGTGATGCCGATTACGCCCGGGGCAAGCTGGCCACCTGCGAGTTCTACTTCAAGCGTCTGCTGCCACGTACGCGCGCGCATCGGGCGGCGGTGGAGGCGGGGAGTGAGTGCCTGATGAGTCTGCCGGCGGAGCTGTTTGCGCTTTAGTGACCGTAAAATACTTGTTGGTCACAAGCAGACCCTATGTGTCACAAAAGTTGTTCGGTTACACTCGGGGTCTGTAAAACTGACCCCACCCGAATAACGCTAAAGTTCTCACGAGGTTTGCCATGGCTGACTACAAAGCGCCGCTGCGCGATATGCGCTTCGTCCTCAACGAAGTTTTCGAGGTCGCCAAACTCTGGGCCCAACTGCCAGCGTTGGCGGAGACCGTCGACGCCGAGACCGTAGAGGCAATCCTCGAAGAAGCCGGCAAAGTCACCTCCAAGACCGTCGCCCCGCTTAGCCGTGGCGGCGACGAAGAAGGTTGCCGCTGGGAGAATGGCGCGGTCTTCACCCCGGCCGGCTTCAAGGACGCCTACAAAACCTACGCCGAAGGCGGTTGGGTGGGTGTGGGCGGCGACCCGACCTACGGCGGCATGGGCATGCCCAAGGCGGTGTCGGCCCAGGTTGAAGAGATGATCAACTCCTCGGGCCTGGCCTTTGGCCTGTACCCGATGCTGACGTCCGGCGCCTGCGTGTCGATCAACACCCACGCCAGCGAAGAACTTAAAGCCACCTACCTGCCGAATATGTACTCGGGCGTGTGGGCCGGCTCCATGTGCCTGACCGAGCCTCATGCGGGCACCGACCTGGGGATTATTCGGACCAAGGCCGAGCCTCAGGCAGACGGTTCCTACAAGGTCAGCGGTACCAAGATCTTCATCACTGGTGGCGAGCACGACCTCACCGAGAACATCATCCACCTGGTGCTGGCCAAGCTGCCGGACGCACCGGCGGGGCCCAAGGGCATCTCGCTGTTCCTGGTGCCCAAGTTCATGGTCAATGCCGACGGCAGCCTGGGGGGGCGCAACCCGGTGACCTGTGGCTCCATCGAACACAAGATGGGCATCCAGGCTTCCGCGACCTGCGTGATGAACTTTGACGAAGCCGTGGGTTACCTGGTGGGCGAGCCGAACCGGGGTCTGGCGGCGATGTTCACCATGATGAACTACGAGCGGCTGGGCGTCGGTATTCAAGGCCTGGCCTCGGGCGAGCGCTCTTATCAGAACGCTATCGAATACGCCCGCGACCGCCTGCAAAGCCGTTCGCCAACCGGTCCGAAAGCCAAGGACAAGGTTGCCGACCCGATCATCGTCCACCCGGACGTGCGGCGCATGCTGCTGACCATGAAAGCTTCCAACGAAGGTGGTCGTGCTTTCTCCACCTACGTGGCAATGCAGCTGGACACCGCCAAGTTCAGCGAAGACGCCACCACCCGTAAACGTGCAGACGACCTGGTTGCCTTGCTGACCCCGGTTGCCAAGGCATTCCTGACTGACCTGGGCCTGGAAACCACGGTGCACGG
Source organism: Pseudomonas sp. MWU16-30323 (assembly GCF_020515595.1). Classification (NCBI taxonomy): domain Bacteria; kingdom Pseudomonadati; phylum Pseudomonadota; class Gammaproteobacteria; order Pseudomonadales; family Pseudomonadaceae; genus Pseudomonas; species Pseudomonas sp. MWU16-30323. The sequence goes on along the minus strand of NZ_JAIWYM010000002.1, from coordinate 78,805 downwards.
CCAGCAGATTTTCGGCGGCCACGGCTACATTCGCGAGTGGGGCCAGGAGCAACTGGTGCGTGATGTGCGCATCACCCAGATCTACGAAGGCACCAACGGCATTCAGGCCCTGGACCTGGTGGGACGCAAGATCGTCGGCAGTGGCGGGGCGTTCTACAAGCTGTTTGCCGACGAGATCCGCCATTTCACCGCTACTGCGGGCGCCGAACTGGCCGAGTTCACCAAGCCCCTGAACGCGGCGGTGGATGATCTGGATGAGCTGACCGCCTGGCTGCTGGATCGCGCCAAGTCCAACCCGAATGAAATCGGTGCGGCGTCGGTGGAATACCTGCATGCGTTTGGCTACATGGCCTATGCCTACATGTGGGCCCTGATGGCCAAGGCAGCCTTGGGCAAAGAGGCTCAGGAAGATTTCTACGCCAGCAAACTGGGGACTGCGCGTTTCTACTTTGCCCGCTTGCTGCCAAGAATCGCGTCCCTCAGCGCCTCGGTAAAAGCCGGTAGCGAATCGCTGTTTTTGCTGGATGAAGCACTGTTCTAAGGGCTTGGAGGGCGTGTAAGCATTCTCTTACATGACGTGCTGCTATTCGTCCTCTATCGCCACATTGGATCCACGGATAATCTACTTCACATGGACGTCGCGCAGGAAGCGCAAAGCAACAACACGGACACGTAGGATTCTGCCAGGAAGGCGGAGTGAAATGGATGTCAGGGAAACAGTCTGCAAAGCCCCGCTTCGGCGGGGTTTTCTTTTGCCTGCGAAAAAGTCAGACAGGCGCGTTCATCACGTCTTCCAGCAGCGTGCGCAACAATTCCAGCGTCGCCTGCTGACGCTGCACATCCCGGCACACCAATCCCACTTTCAACGGCACCCGTGGTTCACTCAACGGTTTCCATAGCAGCGCCTTGCTGTTGTGTTCGTCCTGGGAGCGTCCGGGCAGCACCGTCGCCAGCTTGGTGTAGGGCAGGCTGTCGAGAATCCCCACCATCGTATTCAACTCTGCCTGCACTTGCGGACGGCGGCCCAGGTTGGCCAGTTGCCCTTGCCAGATCTGCCGTACCTGAAACTCTTCCCCCAGCAGCAACATCGGTAGCTCGGCGGCTTGCTTCAAGGAGACTTTCTTGAATTCCCGCAGCGGGTGGTCAGACGGGATGACCACCTTGAGTTCATCTTCATACAACAGCACACCGTGCAACCCCGGCTGGCGCGGCGGCAGGTAGCTGATGCCGATGTCGAGCGAGCCGTTGAGCAGCCGGCGTTCGATCTCCATGCCGGTCAACTCGTAGATTTGTACGACCAGGTGCGGTTGGGCCTTGCGCACCCGTTCCAGCATCTGTGGTACCAGGCTGGTGTGCACGGTTTGCAGCACGCCGATCGCCAAGGTACGCAACGCCTGGCCCTTGAAGTTGCGCAAGGCTTCCACGGCCTGCTGCATGCCATCGAGCAAAGGCAGGGCGTGGTTGTACAACGTGTGGGCGGCGAGGGTCGGCAGCAGGCGCTTGCTGCTGCGTTCGAACAGGCTCACGTCGAGGTTCTGTTCGAGCTGGCGGATCTGTTGCGACAAGGCCGGCTGGGAGATCGACAGGCGTTCTGCAGCCCGGCCCACGTGGCCTTCTTCATACACCGCGACGAAATAACGCAGTTGCTTGAAATCCATAAGTAATGCTTATCGAAAATGCTGGAAAATCGAAATGGCCGAGTGCCCCCGAGGCGCCTAGTCTAGCGCCTATTCACGGGGCTTACAGGGCCGGAAAGTGCGATGAGTAGTGTTTATGTTGACGGTGTTTGCATAGGCAGGGCAAAAAACCTCCGCCATGGGTTGATCGGTGATATCGACCAAGGTGCGATTGCCAGCGGGGTTTATCCATGAACCTGTTTAACCTGCGACGCCCGGTCCCCAGCCTTGATGATCTGATCCTCGATGCGAAAACGCCGACACTGCGAGATGACCTTTCCAGCGATTGTTTGATGCCCAGCGTGGTCCGACCGCCCCAGGTGTTTGTGCGTGGCCAGGGCTCCTGGCTGTGGGACGGCGATGACCGCGCCTATCTCGATTTCAATCAGGGCGGCGGCGCCAACAGCCTGGGTCACAGCCCGCAGGTAGTGACCACGGCGCTGGCCGATCAGGCCCAATCGCTGATCAATCCCGGTAGCAGTCTGCACAACCGCGTTCAACTGAACCTCGCCGACCGCCTGTGCCAACGCACCGGCAGCGACCAGGCCTACCTGCTCAACAGCGGCGCCGAAGCCTGTGAAGCGGCCATCAAGCTGGCGCGCAAATGGGGCCAGCTGCACCGTGGCGGCGCCTATCGCATCATCACCGCGAGCAACGGTTGCCATGGCCGCAGCTTTGCCGCGATGTCGGCATCGGCCGCTGCCAGTGAAAACCGTTTTGAGCCGCAACTGCCGGGGTTCAGTCACGTGCCGTTCAACGACCTGCCTGCATTACATGCAGCCGTCGACGCACAGACGGTGGCCATCATGCTGGAGCCGATCCAGAACGATGCCGGCGTCATCCCTGCGACCGAGCACTATCTCAAGGGTGTCGAACGCCTGTGCCGCGAGCTGGGCATCCTGTTGATCCTCGACGAAGTGCAAACCGGCACTGGCCGTTGCGGCACGTTGCTCGCCGAACAGCACTATGGCATACGCGCCGACATCATCTGCCTGGGCAAGGGCTTGGGGGGCGGTGTGCCGCTGGCGGCGTTGCTCGCCCGGGGCAAGGCGTGTTGTTTTGAAATCGGTGAACTGGAAGGCACCCACCATGGCAACGCGCTGATGGCCTGCGCTGGTTTGGCGGTGCTCGATACCGTACTGAGCCACGGGTTTCTGGAGCACGTTTGCGAAGTTGGCGCTTATCTGGGCGAAGGGCTCGCCCGCCTGGCCCATCGTTATGGCCAGGGCGAACTGCGTGGCCAAGGTCTGCTGTGGGGACTGACCCTGTCGGAAGACTCGGCAGATGCAGTGGTAAAGGCCGCGCTGAGTGAAGGACTGATCCTGAGCGCGCCGCAGCCTGACTGTCTGCGTTTCACCCCGGCGCTCACGTTAAGCAAAAGCAACGTCGACGAAATGCTCCTGCGCCTGGCCCGCGCTTTCTCCCGAGTGCGCACCGCACAGCTGCAATGCCGCAAGGGCATTGCCGTTTAACCCCTTATTTCCTGAACCGTCTCGCGGTATACGCAGCGCCTCCAGCCTGATTCTTTTGGCTGGGGGCGTTTTTTTGTCTGCGAATTCGACGATGGCTGAGTGCCAGATCCCACTGAACCCTTACCAACGGCCAAGGTCGATTAGCTTGTACGGCTCACACGAGCCGATTTTCTGGAGCTGAACCCATGGATATCATTCGCATCATCATCGCCATTCTGCTGCCGCCACTGGGTGTGTTCCTGCAAGTGGGTTTCGCTGGCGCGTTCTGGCTGAATATTTTGCTGACCTTGTGCGGTTACATCCCGGGTATCGTGCACGCGGTGTACATCATCGCCAAACGCTAAAAAGACCTCAGCCTTTCGCGATCAGCCGTGAGTTTCGCTCGTTGCGAAAGGCCAGTTGCTCGATGGTCTGAGTGGCGTGCTCCGCGTCTTCACGGGCCTGAAGGATCAGCCCGTGATGCTCTGACTTGCTGCATACCGGGTCAGCATTGCTGGCATCCCCGGTCAGCATGAACGCCTGGCAGCGGCACCCACCGAAGTCTTTTTCCTTCTCGTCACATGAACGGCACGGCTCGGGCATCCAGTCGTAGCCGCGAAAGCGGTTGAAGCCAAACGAGTCGTACCAGATGTGTTGCATGCTGTGGTCGCGCACGTTGGGAAATTGCACCGGCATCTGTCGGGCGCCGTGGCACGGCAGGGCAGTACCGTCCGGGGTCACTGTCAGAAAGATGCTGCCCCAGCCATTCATGCAGGCTTTCGGGCGTTCCTCGTAATAATCCGGCGTGACGAAGATCAGCTTGCACGGGTGGCCTTCGGCTTCGAGCTTGGCGCGGTATTCGTTGGTGATGCGTTCGGCGCGCACCAGCTGTTCCTGGGTTGGCAACAGGCCGACCCGATTGAGCTGGGCCCAGCCGTAGAACTGGCAGGTGGCAAGCTCGACAAAGTCCGCTTCCAGGGCAATGCACAGCTCGATGATGCGGTCGATCTTGTCGATATTGTGCCGATGGGTGACGAAGTTCAGCACCATCGGGTAGCCGTGGGCTTTTACTGCCCGGGCCATTTCGAGTTTTTGCGCGAAGGCTTTTTTTGAGCCGGCCAGCAGATTGTTCACTTGCTCGTCGCTGGCCTGGAAGCTGATCTGGATATGGTCCAGGCCCGCCTTCTTGAAGTCACTGATTTTCTGCTCGGTGAGGCCGATGCCTGAAGTGATCAGGTTGGTGTAGAAGCCCAACTTGCGCGCCTCGGCGATCAGTTCGGCGAGGTCCTGGCGCACCAGCGGCTCACCGCCGGAAAACCCCAGTTGCGCAGCACCCATTTCCCGGGCTTCGCGAAACACCTTGATCCACTGTTCGGTGCTCAGCTCCTTGCCCTGCTCGGCGAAATCCAGCGGATTGGAGCAGTACGGGCATTGCAGCGGGCAACGATAGGTCAGCTCCGCCAGCAACCAGAGTGGCAGGCCAATCTCCGGTTTCGGTGGCAGGTCAGGCAAGTTCGATCCAGTGCTGAGCACGGGCAACCTCCATGAATTGCTCGATGTCTTCACCGAGCTCGGGTACGCCAGGGAATTGCTTGTCCAGCTCGGCAATGATCGCGCTTACATCGCGCTCGCCATCGATCAAGCCACCGATCAGCGCGGCGCTGTCGTTGAGCTTGATCATGCCTTCCGGGTACAGCAGCACGTGGCCTTTCTGCGCCGGTTCGTACTGGAAGCGATAGCCCTGGCGCCAGGTTGGTTTTTTGCTGCGATCGAAGCTCATAGGGTGATCCCCTTATGCCACACACGCTGATCAGTCACGCTGTGATACGGCGGGCGTTTCAGTTCGTAAGCCATGCTCATGGCATCGAGCATGCTCCAAAGAATGTCCAGTTTGAACTGGAGAATTTCCAGCATGCGCTCCTGGCCTTCGCGGGTGGTGTAGTGCTGCAAGGTGATCGCCAAGCCGTGCTCCACATCCCGGCGAGCCTGGCCCAGCCGCGTACGGAAATACTCATAGCCGGCCGGGTCGATCCACGGGTAATGCTGGGGCCAGCTGTCGAGGCGCGACTGGTGGATCTGCGGGGCGAACAGCTCTGTCAGGGAACTGCTGGCGGCTTCCTGCCAGATGGCGCGACGGGCGAAGTTGACGTAGGCGTCTACCGCAAATCGTACGCCGGGCAGTACCAATTCCTGGGAGCGCAGTTGATCCGGGTCCAGGCCGACCGCCTGGCCCAGGCGCAGCCAGGCTTCAATGCCGCCGTCTTCGCCGGGGGCGCCGTCGTGATCCAACAGGCGCTGAATCCACTCACGACGAATCTCCCGGTCCGGGCAGTTGGCCAGGATCGCGGCGTCCTTGAGGGGAATGTTCACCTGATAATAAAAGCGGTTGGCGACCCAGCCCTGGATCTGCTCGCGGGTGGCGCGACCTTCATACATCGCCACGTGATACGGGTGATGGATATGGTAGAAGGCGCCCTTGGCCCGCAGGGCCTGTTCAAACTCGGCGGTGGTCAGCGGTGTGTCAGTCATTTGGCTCGCTCCTACAATTCAATGCTCATGCCGTCGTACGCCACTTCCACATTGCGTCGCAGCAGCTCGGCTCGCTCGGGCGAGTCCTCGTCCAGGATCGGGTTGGTGTTGTTGATGTGGATAAGCACTTTGCGCTGTTTGGGCAACTGCTCCAGCACCTCCAGCATGCCGCCGGGGCCGTTTTGTGCCAGGTGGCCCATCTCGCGACCTGTGCGGGTGCCAACGCCACGGCGCTGCATTTCGTCGTCATCCCACATCGTGCCGTCCACCAGCAGGCAATCGCTGCCGGCCATGATCTCTAGCAACGGTCCGTCGACCTTGCCCAGGCCAGGGGCGTAGAACAGTTTGCCGCCGGTGCGCAGGTCTTCGACGATCAGGCCGATGTTGTCGCCCGGGTGTGGGTCGAATCGGTGAGGCGAGTAGGGCGGTGCCGCGCTGCGCAGGGGCAATGGTGTAAAGCGCAGGTTGGGGCAGGCGGGAATGGTGAAGCTGGCATCCAGCTCGATGCGGTTCCAGGCCAGGCCGCCGTTCCAGTGGGTGAGCATGGTGAACAGCGGGAAGCCGGTGCTCAAGTCTTCATGGACCATGTCGGTGCACCACACCTGGTGCGGGCAGCCTTCGCGCAGGCTGAGCAGGCCGGTGGTGTGGTCGATCTGGCTGTCCATCAGGATGATCGCGCTGATGCCGGTATCCCGCAGGGCGCGGCCGGGTTGCATCGGGGCGAACCCTTGAAGCTGGGCGCGGATATCTGGCGACGCGTTGCACAGCACCCAGTTCACGCCGTCATCGGAAATCGCGATGGACGACTGGGTACGCGCTTCGGCGCGCAGGCTACCGTCGCGAAAACCTGCGCAGTTCACGCAGTTGCAGTTCCATTGCGGGAAACCACCGCCCGCGGCGGAACCTAGAATCTGGACAAACATGGCCGCTCCACTACACATAACTCAAAAATAAAAACGCCCCGGGCGGGCCGAGGCGTTGCATTGCGATACAAAGCCAATCAGCGGCTGGCAAAGTACATGGTGACTTCAAAGCCGATACGCAGATCAGTGTAAGCAGGTTTGGACCAGGTCATGTTCTTACTCCTACGGATGGATGGGACATTTACTACCAATACATATAGTCCACCTCCAAGCGGAGATGTTCAGAGGTGTGCATGTGAATGTTACGTACTTCTGGTGAAGATAGCGCTGTCCTGTGGGAAAAAGCCTTTTACCGAAGCGGCAATGATCAGCCAGATCGTTGCCAGGAGCCGGCGGCACAAGCGCCATTGGCCACACAACGCCATCCGCCTGCAGCAGCATTGAGTTGCTGTGCAGCTTCCATTAAATCCTCGCGGGAGCGGGTCTGGATGAAATCTTGCAACTGCTGGATGTAATCCGACGAGTGGCCTGCCAAGTGCGCGTGCCAGAGCAGTTCGGCGGCTTGGGCGGTGGGCAGGGCGTCGATGGAAAATTGCCGGGCCAGATCGTTCGGCAGTTCGCTGGCGTTGATCAGCGTGGGCAGTTGTTTCAGGAACGCCTGCAGGTGATCGAGGATTTGCGCAAGAGACGCGCTTGGGGATTGCACTCCAAACAGCAGGCCGGTTTGCCCGTTGAACTGTCGGATGCCGCTGAACACCGCGTAGCCCAATTGAAGTTCAACACGCAGTTGTTGGTAGAACGGCGCTTGCACCCGATGCGCGAGTAAACGCCAGCATGCCTCGTCGGCCAGGGATTGGCTGGGTGTGGGGCATAACAGCAGCAACGTGGCGTCGCTGGAATCGGTACTCACTTCATGCCACACATGCTGGCCGCTGATTGATGGAAGCTTGCCGATAGCCGCTTCCGGTTGCCCCGGCAGTTTCCCTGCTGCGCTTTTTATCGCCATCTCACAGGCGGTGGGCAGTCCGACGGCAAGCCCTTGCCAGCGAGCGGTCGACCATCGATCCGGCCCGGCCATCTGTTCTGCAGGTGGGATGCCAGCGCAATAGCCGGGCAATGCCTTGAGCAACTGCCGGATCGCCAGGGTCTGTGCTGCGGCGGGGTGCGTCACGGTCGTTTCATCCAGCTGGGTCAGACCGCGTGTCACTTCCTCCAATATCGCGGGCATGGGTTCATGCAGCCCGACCATCTTCAACTGCCAGAAACCGCCAATTGTCTCGAACGACAGCCGGACGCCAGCCTGGCTGGCGTTCTCACGCAACTGTGGGAAAAGCTCGTCATGCAGCGGCGAATCCAGACGCCAGCGCAGGTAGAGGGCGCCTTCATCCGTGTCGCCTGGCAGCGCCTGGCTGAAGGTCAGCGCCGAGAGGTCCTTTCGGCCACGGGAGCGATCCTGGGCGAACGTGCGCAGGCCGCGATGGGCGCTGGTCTGGCCTCGAATCAAACCCGGGCGCTCTTCCTTGACGGCCGGGCGCAGGAACGGGTTGGCGGGCGGTAGTTGCCAGGCGTGCCGGGACGGTGGCAATTGCAGCGCGTCCAACAGGACTTTGAGGGACGCGGCGCTTTGCTCGGACAGAACGGGCTCGTGATGCTGTCGGGCCAATGCCAGGGCACCGCTGACCTGTAGTTTGCGAGCGAGCAGCAGCGCGTACTCTTCCCGCAACAGGGTCCAGTCACTGTGGGCGAAAAAGCTCAGCCAGTCGCGCAACAGTTCTTCGATCAGGGTCGTCTTTGGGTGGCCGTGAGTGTCCAGAGTGAACTTGATATCCAATAGCGCCTGGCCGGCAAACTGATACAAAACCGTCGCGTTGATGGCGCTGACCCACTGCCGCGACTGCAACTCGGCGAGCAATCCGCCCGGCGCCGAAGCGTTCAGCCACAAGCAGAGGAAATCCAGCGCCTCAGGGGAGGCTTCACTCACCACCACCTGATGCCAGTGGTGTTCATCGGCGTATTGATACGTGCATTGGTTGCCGGCCAGCAACGCGGGCGCAGGCTTCTGTGGCCGCAACGGCGCAGTCTTCAGCGCCGCGCCAAACTGTTGCGCCAACGCCTCTAGCTCCGCCAGCGACTGAGGGCCCGCAAGGCTCAAAGTCATTTGCCCGGTCTGATAGAAACCTTTATAAAAATCCCGCAGCGCCTGCTGAAAATCCTCACGCTCTACCGCCAAGCTATCCCGATTGCCCGCATGAAACGCGCGCAATGGATGATCCGCCGCAACACCTTCCAGCAACGCCTGTTGCTGTTGCGCCGTGGCATCTTGCGACCAGGCGATAAACTCCGCCTGCAACACTTCGCGCTCGCGCAACTGGTCTTCCAGGGCCAAACGCGGATGGACGAGCATGTCCCCCAAACGCTCCAACGCCGCCTCAAATGCCGAAACAGGCACCTCAAAGAAAAAGTCGGTAGTGCGTTCGCGAGTGCTGGCATTGACCTGCCCACCCTGGCGCTGCACGTAGGCCATCAGCCCTTCGCTCGCCGGAAAACGCTCGGTGCCCAGGAACAGCAAATGCTCAAGAAAATGCGCCAGTCCCGGCCATGCCAAGGGCGCATCGTGACTGCCCGCCGCAACGCGCAAGGTTGCGGCGCAGCGCTTCAAACGCGGCGCATGACGCAAGCAAACCCGCAGGCCGTTGGCCAGGGTCAATTGAAGGTGATGAGGGTGGGCCGGCGCAGGCATGAGCACTTCCGAAACGTAGGAAGTGCCTATGCTAGCGCAAACCTGCCGGATCAGTGCTTGTGCAACGCACCATAAAGCTCGGGACGCCGGTCCAGCAGGTAGCGATTGGCCGCGCGTGAGTCGATCATCAACTGCCGATCCAGAGTGCCGACAATCAACGCCTCATCGAGACCCGCCTGGGCAATCCGCTGGCCATCCGGCGCGGCGATGCTGCTTTGCCCGCAATACTGGATCTCGCCTTCCTGCCCGCAGTAATTGGCGTAGGCCACATAACACTGGTTTTCAAACGCCCGTGCCCGCACGGTCACATCGGCGACGAAATCGAAGGGCACCATATTGGCCGTCGGTACCAGGATCAACTCCGCCCCGGCCAGCGCCAGGCGACGGGTGTTCTCCGGGAACTCCAGGTCATAGCAAATCAGGAAACCCAGCGTCCAGCCGTTCAATTCCACCAGCGGGAAATCATCGTCGCCGGCGCTGAACATCGAGTTGTCGAGATCGCCAAACAGGTGCGTCTTGCGGTAGTTGCACAGGCGCTGGCCGTTGGCGTCGATCAGCTGTACGGCGTTGTAGATCTGCCCGTCTGCACCGCGTTCCGGGTAGCCATACAGAATCGCCACGCCCGAGTTTTTCGCCAGCGCGGCGATGGATTGGGCAGCGGGACCGTCCTGGGTTTCAGCCAAGGCGCCGACCGCTTCCACGCCGATGTTGTAGCCGGTGAGAAACATCTCCGGCAGTACCAGCAGGTCGGCGTCGGTGGCCTCCTGCGCCAACTGATGCAGGCGCTTGAGATTGCCGGCCACGTCCAGCGGCAGAGGCGGGCATTGATACAGGGCGACACGCATGGGCAACTCCTTACTCGGGCAGCGCGATTGGCCCGATCTCATCGAATACATCCCCCGGCCCCGGGTTCTGCGGGTGAGTGCTGCCACCGAAGTGGGTCATGATGCCCCACACCGCGTTCAGCGAGGTTTGCACGGCACCTTCGACCCACGCAGGCGTCCAGGACACATCGTCACCGGCGATGAAAATGCCGCGTTGCTCAGCCGGCATGTCCTTTTGCATGAAGTGCGCATACATCCGTTGGTTGTAGCGATAGTGGCCCGGCAGTGCGCCTTTGAAGGCACCGAGGAAATGCGGGTCGGCTTCCCACGATACGGTGATCGGATCGCCGATGATCCGTGTGGCGATGTCGACTTTCGGGTAGATCTTTTTCAACGCGTCGAGGGCCAGTTTCACCCGCTTCTCGATGGGCTGCGGGAGCATTTTCAGGGCGTCGCTCATCCAGGAATAGGACAGGCAAATCACCCCCGGCTTATCGTCGCCGTTGTCGAACAGATAGGTGCCGCGGGTCAGGCGATCCGTCAGCGTCATGCTCATCAGGTCGCGGCCGGTTTCCGGATCCTTGTCCTTCCAGAATGGCCGGTCGACCATCACGAAGGTTTTCGACGACTGCATATAGCGGGTGCGGTCCAGAGCCATCCACATCTTTTGCGAAAACAGGGTTTCGTCGCACTCGATCTGGGTGGTCAGCAGCCAGCTCTGGCAGGTGGTCAGCACGGCGGCGTATTCACGGGTGTCGCCGTAGTTGTCGGTGACCGCGAAACGGCCGTCCGGCGCGTGGGCAATGCGCTTGACCCCGGCCCGTGGCGCGCCGTTGTGCAGGGAGCTGAGGCTGGTGCCTTCCGGCCAGTGGGCGCAACGCTCCGGCACATGGCGCCAGATGCCCATGGGCACTTGGGCGACGCCGCCCACCACCAGGTGCTGGTGATCGTCGCAGTTGGTCATCACCACGCGGAAGATTTCCAGCATCGAGTTGGGGAAGTCCGAGTCCCAGCCGCCCGTGCCGAAGCCGACCTGGCCGAACACTTCGCGGTGATGGAACGACAACTTGGCAAACGCTTTGGAGGTGGCGACGAAGTCGTAGAAGGTGCGGTCGTCCCACAACGGAACCAGCGTATTCCACAGCTCTTTCAGACGCGGTACGTCACGGTCACGGATCGCTTGCTGGATATCGCTGAACTGCGAGCCGGCTTCCAGGGCGTCGGCCCAGGCGTCAGCCACTTCCTGGAACAGTGCAGGAAGGTCGGCGAGTTTCTGTGCGTAGTGCGTCTGGCCTTCGAGGTCGATGACCGTGCTGCCGGAAGCGGGCGTCAGCGGGTTGGGAAAGGGTTTCGTCTCAAGCCCGAGCTTGTCCACATAGTGGTAGAACGCAGTGGAGGACACCGGGAAGCGCATGCCGCCCAGTTCCGCGATGATGCCTTCGGCGCCTTCGAACGCCTGGGAGCGCAGGCGGCCACCCATTTTCGAGGCTTCATACACCACGGGTTTCAGGCCGAGCTTCATCAGCTCATAGGCGGCCACCAGCCCGGCAATCCCGGCGCCGACGATCGCCACTTCGGCGCCGTGGTTGGCCGCCGGAACGCTGCCCAGGCCCGCCGGGTGTTCGATCCAGTCATCAAAGGCGAACGGAAAGTCCGGGCCAAATATGGTGATTGGCTTTTTACCGTTGGCGGGGTGGCGGTTGGGCTTGCTGATGGTGCTGGAAGGAATGCTCATGGCTGACCTTGCTGGCGGCTCGGCGGGGCGCGACCCGCTGAGTATAGGAAAAGATGGCAGCCATTCTAGGGAGCGTAGCATTCGTTAATAAGACGCAATGTGTCGTCGGAATGAATTGTTTTTAGTCAGAGTGACGAGGTCATTGATCAGATTGGTTGGCCGCGATCCAATTTGTTACTGAGGATGATCGAGGTGGTGGTCTTCTCCACGCCGTCGACGCTGCCGATCTGGTCCAGCAGTTGATCAAGCTGTTCCGGCGAATCGGTACGCAGCCAGGCCACGTAATCGAACTCGCCACTGACCGCACACAGCTGCTGAACCTGCGCCATGGCGCTGATCCGACGCAGCACTTCTTTGCCGGAGCGCGGTTGCACGGTAATTCCCACGTAGGCCTGCAAGCCGCCATTTACCACGCGCTGGCTCAGGCGCACGCCGTAGCCGGTAATCACTTGGGTTTTTTCCAGGCGCGCGAGGCGCGAGGTGACGGTGGTGCGGGCGATGCCCAGCTGCCGGGCGAGCATGGCCACACTTTCGCGGGCGTTGATCTGCAAGGCGGCAATCAGCTGACGATCGATTTCATCGAGGACGGGAGGGTGAGAGGTGGGCAAGGTGTTCTCCGGCGCGGGCATCAATGGGCAAGCATGTTACAGACTCGTTCCCCTTGATGCTCGCGGCGGCGTTTGGCTCAGTTGCGCAAGAACTGCTGGTAGTTTTCCGGGGTGACCAGTTGCGTAGGAATCCATACGTCGCCTTGCAGGGCGGCATGCTTGATCAGCATCAGCGCCGCGTCCACTGAGCCGGCGCCGATGGCCACCGGGTCGCGGAAAACGGTCACTGCCAGTTGGCCCTTTTTCAGCGCCTGCAAACCATCCGGCGTACCGTCGATGCCGCCCACCAGAATGTCCTGGCGCCCGGTCTGGCGCAGGGCCATGGCGGCGCCGATGCCCATCTCGTCATTGTTGGAGGCCACGGCGTTGATGGTCTGGCCCTTGGTCAGCCAATCATTCATCAGGTCCATGCCTTTTTCCCGCTGCCAGTCGCCGGACTGTTCTTCGACGACTTTGATCCCGGGGTACTTGGCCAGTACGTCCTTGACCCCATTGGTGCGCTTGCCGGTATCACTGTGGGCGAGGCGGCCGAGGATGATCGCCAGGTTACCTTTGCCGCCCATTTTCTCGGCCAGGTACTCCATCTGCATCCGGCCGATGGCGCGCTCGTCGGTGCCGACGAAGACGACGCCAGGCGGGAAGGTTTCGACCTCGGGGCGGCTGTTCATGTACACCAGTGGGATACCGGCGGTGTTGGCTTTCTCGGTGATCTTGCGGGTGGCCGCAGTGTCCGCCGGGTTGACGATGATCGCGTCGACTTTCTGGCTGATAAAGCTTTCCACCTGGTTCAACTGGCGCACCACGTCACTGGCGGAATCTTCCACCTGCAGCTTGACTCCATCAGGCGAGGCCTTGGCCTGATCCTGCATGGCCTGCACCAGGTAGGACACGTAGTTATCGAACTGCCCAACCGATACCCCGATGCGCAATTCGGCGTGGGCGGCGGTGGACAGCAACAGGGCACAGGCACAGCCAAGCAGGCGCTTCATGGGAGGTTCCTTCTTATTGTTCTGGTGCGACAAAGATTCTGAAGTAGACACTATTGGAAATAAAATTCCACTTCAAGTAAGCCTCGGAATTTCTTTTCGCCGATGATCGAACACATTAATTTGTGCCAGATTGTTAAAAGTAACTGTTTGGTACATTATTTCCCGTTGGGTATACAGGAAGGACGTGTGCGAGATGAATAACTTTGGGGCTGCCACCGGCAGCAGATGGTTGCTGGTTGGGCTGGGCCTGCTGATCGCCTTGATCGGCCTGGGTTTGGCAGGTGGCGGCGGTTACCTCGTAGCGCTGGGCGGCAGTTGGTATTTCCTGCTGATGGGCCTGGCGATGCTGGTCTCTGGTGTGCTGATCGCCAAGCGTCGGCCTCAAGGCGCCTGGCTGTACGCCGTGGCGTTGGTACTGACCGCGATCTGGGCGGTGTGGGACACCGGGCTGGAATACTGGCCGCTTGTTTCACGAGTCCTGACCTTTGCCGTCATCGGCCTGGTGGTCGCGCTGATTTATCCACAGCTCGCCCGCGCCTCGGGATCGACACCCGGGTGCGGCGCCTATGGTGTCGCCGGGCTGCTGGGCCTTGGGGTGGTCGCCACCCTGGCGTACATGTTTGTGCCGACCCATGTGGTCAAGGCCAGCAGTGAGCCTGCGGTGACGCCGGTGACACCGGGCACCGAGCAAAAAGATTGGGCCCACTGGGGCAATACCACTGCTGGCAACCGATTTGCCGCGCTGGACCAGATCAACAAAGGCAACATCGACAAGTTGCAGGTGGCCTGGACCTTCCACACCGGCGACATCCCCGAAAGCAATGGCGCCGGTGCCGAAGACCAGAACACCCCGCTGCAGATCGGTGACAGCGTTTACGTGTGCACCGCCTACGGCAAAGTCTTCTCCCTGGACGCCGACACCGGCGCCCAACGCTGGAAATTCGACCCCCAGGGCAGTGGCCCCAACTGGCAGCGTTGCCGTGGCCTGGGTTATTTCGACAGCAGCGCCAGCGAGCAACCCGCCAGCGCTAAAGCCTGTGTGAAACGTCTGTTTCTGCCGACCGGCGATGCCCGACTGATTGCGCTCAATGCTGAAACCGGCGCGCCCTGCGAAGACTTCGGCGAACACGGCACCGTCGACCTGAAAACCGACATGGGCGAAGTAAAGCCCGGCTATTACCAGCAGACCTCGACGCCACTGGTGGCGGGCAATGTGGTGATCGTCGGCGGGCGTGTGGCAGACAACTTCTCCACCGGCGAACCGCCAGGTGTGGTGCGTGCCTTTGACGTGCACAGCGGCGAACTGGTGTGGGCCTGGGACCCGGGCAACCCGAACACCACCAAGCGCCCGCCTGCGGGCGAGACCTATACCCGAGGCACGCCGAACGTGTGGTCGGCCATGTCCTACGACGCCAAGCTCGGCCTGGTCTACCTGCCTACCGGCAACGCCACCCCGGATTTCTTCGCCGGTGAACGCACCGCCTATGACGACAAGTGGAGTTCCTCCATCGTCGCCCTCGACGTGAAGACCGGCCAGGTGCGCTGGCACTTCCAGACCACTCACCACGACCTGTGGGACTTTGACCTGCCGGCGCAACCGCTGCTCTACGACATCCCGGACGGCAACGGCGGCGTACAGCCAGCACTGGCTCAAGTCACCAAGCAAGGCGAAATTTTCCTGCTCAACCGCGAAACCGGCGTACCCATCGCCCGGGTCGAAGAGCGTCCGGTGCCCCAGGGCAATGTGCCCGGCGAGCGTTATTCGCCGACCCAGCCGTTCTCGGTGGACATGCCTTCCATCGGCAATCAGCAACTGACCGAATCCGACATGTGGGGCGCCACGCCGTTTGACCAACTGATGTGCCGCATCCAGTTCAAGGGCATGCGTCACCAGGGCGTCTATACGCCGCCAGGCCTGGACCGCGCGCTGCAATTCCCGGGCTCACTGGGGGGGATGAACTGGGGCAGCGTGTCGGTGGACCCGAACACCCACTACATGTTCGTTAACGACATGCGCCTGGGTTTGGCCAACTACATGATCCCGCGCGACAAGATCGCCGCCGGTGCCAGTGGCATCGAAATGGGCGTGGTGCCGCAAGAAGGCACGCCGTTCGGCGCCATGCGCGAGCGCTTCCTCTCGGCGGCGGGCATTCCGTGTCAGAAACCGCCGTTTGGCACTATGTCGGCCATCGACCTGAAAACCCACAAGCTGATGTGGCAAGTGCCGGTGGGCACGGTTGAAGACACCGGCCCGCTGGGGATCCGCATGCACATGCCGATTCCGATAGGCATGCCGACTCTTGGCGCCTCCCTGGCGACCCAGTCGGGCTTGCTGTTTTTCGCTGGCACCCAGGACTTCTACCTGCGCGCCTTCGATACCGGCAACGGTAACGAGATCTGGAAGTCCCGGCTGCCCGTCGGTAGCCAGTCTGGGCCGATGACTTACGTCTCGCCCAAGACGGGAACGCAGTACATCGTGCTCACCGCCGGTGGCGCGCGACAGTCGCCGGACCGTGGGGACTATGTGATTGCCTACGCGTTGCCCAAGAAATAGGGCCTGAAAAAGCCGCACGGATGTGCGGCTTTTTTTGCGTCTTAGATCACGTCAGCCAGTAGGCATCGGGCAAAGAGTTGCGGCACTGGAAGGTTGCGCTGGCTGTAGCGGCTGAGCAGGATGATTTCACGGTGAAAGGTCAGCTCGCCCAGCGGGATGACACGGACCTGTGGGGATCGGTCCAGCCACAGACCTGCGTGAGGAACCAGTGACACCCCCAGGCCGCATTCGACCATTTTGACCAGCGCCTCGATCTCGTCCAACTCCAGCGCCACTTGCACATCCAGGCGCTGCTCCCGCAGAAAACGGCTGACCAGCCGCCCGCCAAACGAAGCGCGGTCGTAGCGCACGTGGGGATGAGCTTCGAGCAGTTGCAACGGGTCATCACCCCCGACCGCCTGGGGCACGATCAACACAAACGGCTCCTTGCGCAGCACCTGTACGTGCAACTCCTTGGGCAAATCAAAGGGCGGGCGAATGATGATCGCCGAGTCCAGCTCGCC
Source organism: Pseudomonas sp. MWU16-30323 (assembly GCF_020515595.1). Lineage (NCBI taxonomy): Bacteria > Pseudomonadati > Pseudomonadota > Gammaproteobacteria > Pseudomonadales > Pseudomonadaceae > Pseudomonas > Pseudomonas sp. MWU16-30323. The sequence continues at coordinate 62,333 of NZ_JAIWYM010000002.1, read as the reverse complement.
TGCGTCCACCTGGCTGAGCAACTCCAGGGAAACCCCCGGCACCAACTTGCACTCCACCGTCGGCGCTGCCTGGCGCAAACGCACCAGGGCCTGAGGCAGCAGGCCGGTCTGGGCGGTGGTGATGGCGCCGACTTTCAATTCGCCACGGTATTCGTTGGCATCCACCGGCACGGCCATGCGGTTGAACGTCTCCAGAATCTCCCTGGCCAGCGGCAGCGCGCGGATGCCTGCCGCATTCAGCGTGGCCTGGCGCCCGGTTCGGTCGAACAGCTGCACGCCGAGCACCAGCTCCAACTGGCGGATCTGCGCGCTGACCGCCGACTGAGTCAGCCCGACATGCATGCCCGCCGCGGCGAACGTGCCATGTCGGGTGACGGCGATAAAGGTTTTCAGTTCCCGCAGCATGGGCGTCTCGATTGATCGAAATAATTTGAGCTCGATGCGAAAACTATCGTCTTTCCATCGATGACGGCAAGGCTAGACTCGGAAGGACTTAATACCCATAGAGGTTAGACCTGATGGCATTGGCTCCTTTTCACCTGGCAATTCCGGTATTCGACTTGGCGGCTGCGCGGCAGTTTTATGGCGAGGTGTTTGGGTTGGAGGAGGGGCGTGCCAGTGATCACTGGGTCGACTTCGACTTCTTCGGGCATCAATTGGTGATTCATGAGCATCCGAAAACCGCTTCTCAGGAAGCGGCGCACACCAATGCAGTGGACGGCCATGATGTGCCGGTGCCGCATTTTGGTGTGGTGCTGAGTTGGGATGATTGGCATGCGCTGGCGGAGCGTTTGCAGGCGCGCAATACCCGGTTCGTGCTGGAGCCCCATATTCGTTTCAAAGGCCAGGTGGGGGAGCAGGCGACGTTGTTTCTGTTTGACCCGTGCGGCAACGCGTTGGAGTTCAAGGCGTTCAAGGATATTGGGCAGTTGTTTGCCAAGTGAGGGCGCGTCGATGAATCACCTTGATGCGACGGACATGGCCGACGCGGTGGGTTCTGGTGCTAGTAAGCCGGCTCTGGTTGCTGAACACTTTCTTGAGCGGATCGGTATCGACGAGCCGCAGATCCAGGCTTTTGTATCCTTCGATCCTGAAGAGGTACGCGAGCAGGCAAGGCAGCTTGACGGCTGTGCCGGTCCGCTGGCGGGAGTGCCTGTGGGGATCAAGGACATCTTCGATACCGCCGACCATCCAACGGAGTTCTATTCGCCGATTTACCAAGGCAATCGTCCATCGCGGGATGCTCATGTGGTGACACTGTTGCGCCAGGCGGGCGCGATCATCATGGGCAAGACCCACACCACTGAATTTGCCTACATGCACACGGGGCCGACGCGTAATCCGCTCGATCTGTCCCGCACGCCGGGTAGCTCCAGTGCGGGTTCTGCGGCGGGGATGGCGGCCGGGTTTTTCCCGTTGGCGTTGGGTACCCAGACGGCGGGGTCGTTGCTCAAGCCTGCGGCTTATTGCGGGTTGTTTGCCTTCAAACCGTCGTTTGGACTGGTCTCGCTGGAAGGCGTGAAACCCCTGGCGCCGAGCTTCGATACGGTGGGTTGGTATGGGCGCTCGGTGCGTGATCTTGAGCGAGTGGCGCGGGTGTTGATCCCGGGGTTTCCGGCTGTTGAGGCGGGGCGTCGGCCCTTGCGGCTTGGTTTCTGCCGTACCTCTCGCTGGTCTGACGTGCAGCCGTTAGTAGCCCAGGCGATTGAGCAAGCGGTAGCCAAGTTGGGGCCTCTTGTCAGTGAAGTCGTGTTGCCCGAGGCGTTCGACGGAGTATTCGACGATCACCAGCTGATCAACGATTGCGAAGGTGCCCGCTCATTGGCCAAGGAGTTTCAGTCTCATCCCGAATTACTCAGTAATTCGACGATGGCCATGATCGAGCGTGCCAAGGCTACCAGCTGGGAACAGGAGTCGGCTGCCAAGGCGCGCCTGGCACAACTGGCCCCGCAGTTGGCGCAAATCTGCCAGCCGTTTGATGCGATGCTGAGTGTTTCCTGCGGGATGTTGGCGCCGGTGGGGTTGGAGACCACGGGGCCGTCGGACTTCATCAAGTTCTGGGGCGCGTTTGGGTTGCCGCAGGTGAATGTGCCGGTGGCGCGTGGTGACGGGGAGTTGCCGGTGGGGTTGCAGGTGATTGGGGCGTTTAGAGGGGATGCGCCGTTGCTAGGTGCGGCGCAAGTCATTGTTGATGCGTTGGTAAGCTGAGAATCAACCAGGGCACAAAAACTGACATTAGTTCGCTGGCGAAGCGGCGATAGACGTAGTCATCATATTTTTTCGCATGAGCCCGCTCAGAAATGAGCGGGCTTTTTCATTGGTGTGTCTTGTGTGTATAAAAAGTGCATCAGGATACTTTCGGTGTGTAAGATACACACTGTGGAGCAGGCGCGATGAGAAGCAGAGAGGTAATTGACTTGCTGATGGCGGATGGATGGTTTGAGGTGGCGGTGAAAGGCAGTCACCATCAATTCAAGCACTCAACCAAGCCAGGCAGGGTGACGGTTCCTCATCCTAAATCAGAGATAGCCAAGGGTACCTTGCACAGCATTTTGAAATCAGCAGGCCTGAAGTGATGACCGTAGGTTATGTGGTGAATGATCCCGCTGCGGCTCATTCAAAGGAGGAAAAATGAAATTTCCAGTGGTGATACACAAAGACGCTGACTCAGATTACAGCGTGACAGTCCCGGACGTGCCAGGTTGCTTTTCGGCCGGCACTACGTTTTCGGAAGCTCTGGATAACGTGCGCGAAGCCTTGGCACTGCATCTGGAGGGATTGGTTGCCGATGACGAGCGGCTCCCACAGGCAAGAGAGGTCGACTTCCATTTAGAGAATCGCGACTTTGCTGGTGGAGTGTGGGCGGTCATCGATTTTGATCTCACTCCTTACCTGGGCAAGTCAGTGAGGTTCAACGCCTCATTGCCGGAGCAACTTTTGAATCGTATCGATGAGCGAGTGCAAAAAGACCATCGCTATGCCTCGCGCTCTGGGTTCCTGGCGACGGCGGCTTTGCGCGAACTTTCCGTTTGATAACGGGCTGAGAGAGTACACAGTACAAAAAAGGCTTACGCCACAAAGCGTAAGCCTTTATTTTATCCGAGACGGTGTGATCAGCGAGACTATGCCCCCTTGCACACCTTCGAAGCGGCCGGATCATTCGGGATAAACGAATCCGGCGCGCCCGGCTTCAGCACCACATACCCACGCCGCCAAGGTTGATCGTCCACCAGATTCCAGCGGTGCCCGGTGCCGGTATTGTCTTCGGCGACCAGTACTTCACCCGGATGCAACGTGAACTTCTCACCGCCGCGCGTCACGAATGCAAGGGTGCCGGACAGCGTCATCACGTACTGAGGCTCTGGGTCGTTATGCCAGCCATACGAGGCGTGCGCCGGGGTTTGCTTGAAGTGAATGGCAGTCACGTCGTTGCGCATGCTCTGGTCGATGGTGCCTTCCAGTACGTGGGAGTTGTTGTCGGCGCCGGTGCACAGCTTGAAAGCCTTGATGGTGTCAGTGGCAGCGGGGGCGGCTTGTGCGCCGCTCATGGTGGCGAGGGTGATTGCGACGGCGGCTGCGGCACACATGCCCAGGCGGTGGATAGCGTTTTGCGGCGAACGTTTCTTCGCAGGCATGGAACAAGTTTCCCTCGTGCTGGAGTGGCGTTGATTGGGAATCATGGTCTTCGCCGTCGCCGTTCGGGACAACTAACTAATGTTTCATTGCTGCACGCCAGAAACGACAAAGCCGCGCAATGCGCGGCTTTCAAGATGGTGGGCCCAGTAGGACTCGAACCTACGACCAAGGGATTATGAGTCCCCTGCTCTAACCAACTGAGCTATAGGCCCTCAGTAGGCCGCGGATTATAGCGATGGTTTCTTCGCTGTGCCATCCGAAAAGTCCGAAACACTCATACGAAGGAACGTAGCGGCGAAAAGGTCCGGCGGCAGCGGGAGGCTGACGATGTAGCCCTGCATCTGTTCACAACCTTCCGCCGCCAGGAACGCTTGCTGGGCCGGTGTTTCTACGCCCTCGGCAATGATGGTGAATTGCATGCTGTGCCCAAGGGCGATGATGGCGCGCACGATCGCGGCGTCGTGTGGGTCATCGGGCAGGCCGCGCACGAAGGATTGGTCGATCTTCAGGAAGTCCAGCGGCAGGCGTTTCAGGTAGCTGAGGGATGAGTAGCCGGTGCCGAAGTCATCAATGGCCAGTTGCACGCCCAGTCGCTTGAGCTGATGCAGCACCTCCAGCGCTTCTTCGGCCTGGCTCATGATGAAGTTTTCGGTGATCTCCAGTTGCAGGCAGCCGGGCTCCAGGCGGTTGTCCCGCAGCAGTTGCTCGATGCGCGCCAGCAGGTTGGGATGGCGCAGTTGTGCACCGGCGAGGTTGACGGACAGCGGGCCGAAGTCATCAAAGGCTTTTCTCCAGTGGTGCATCTGCCGGCAGGCCTGTTCCAGTACCCAGTCGCCAATCTGCAGGATCATGCCGTTCTCTTCGGCCAGGGCAATGAAGTGCTCGGGCGGCACTTCGCCGAAGGTGGGGTGCCGCCAGCGAATCAGGGCTTCGGCGCCGATCAGTTGTTGGGTGTCGAGGCTCAGCTTCGGCTGGTAATAGAGCGAAAATTCGTCGCGTTCGATCGCCCGGCGCAGTTCGTGTTCCAGCGCCACGCGTTCGTTGGCCTGGGCGGTGAGGTCCTGGGTGTAGCTTTCGACGCGGTTGCGGCCTTTGGCCTTGGAGCGGTACATGGCGGCGTCGGCGTTTTTCACCAGGGTGGCGACGTCGATGCCGTCCCGTGGATACAGGCTGGTGCCGATGCTGGCGCTGATAAAGAACTCATGCTCGCCCGCCTGGAACGGTGGGGTGAAGCAGGCCAGCAGTTTATTGGCCAGGTGTTCGGCGTCGCTGGCTTGTTGCAGGCCGGGCAGCAGGATGATGAATTCGTCGCCACCCAGGCGGGCGACGGTGTCGACGTCCCGCAGTTGGTCCTTGAGGCGCACGGCGATGTCCTTGAGCAGCAGGTCGCCAATCGGGTGGCCGAGGCTGTCGTTGATGTGTTTGAAGCGGTCGAGGTCGAGGAACAGCACGGCGCCCTGGTTGCCGGTTTCCTGTTGGTTGTTGAGCGCGGCTTGCAGGCGGCTTTCGAACAGGGTGCGGTTGGGCAGGCCGGTCAATGGGTCGTGGTGGGCCTGGTAATCGAGGCGCGCCTGGGCGTGCTTGAGGCTGGAGATGTCGGCAAACACGGCGACGAAGTGAGTGATCGACTCCTCGCGGTTGCGCACCGCGCTGATGGTCAGCCAGCTGGGGTACAGCTCGCCGTTCTTGCGCCGGTTGGAGATCTCGCCTTGCCAGTGGCCGTTGGCCGTCAGTTGGTGCCACATGGCCGCGTAGAAGGCGCTGTCGTGCAGGCCGGAAGCGAGCAGGCGCGGGGTTTGGCCAAGGGCTTCGGCCTCGCTGTAGCCGGTGATCTCGCTGAAGGCGCGGTTCACAGCGCTGATGTTTTGCCGGGTGTCGGTGATCAGTACGCCTTCGGCCGTGCTCTCGAACACGGTGGCCGCCTGTTGCAGTTTTTCCTGCATCAGTTGGCGCTCGGTGATGTCCCGGGCGATGGTCAGCATGCAGTCTTCGTCGCCGATGGGCAGCGGTCGGCTGGAGACCTCGCAGAGGCGAATCTCGCCGTCGTTGCGGCGGATATGGCAGACAAAGTCGCGCACAAATCCATCCCGGTGCAGCATCTCCAGCATGCGCTTGCGTTCGTTCAGGTCGACCCAGATGCCGAGGTCCAGGGTTGACTGGTCCAGTGACATTACGCTGTTGAAGCCGGTGATGCGGCTGAATCCTTCGTTGACTTCAATCAGCAAACCGTCGCTCTGACGGCTCAGTAGCAGGCCGTCAGGGGAGGCGTGGAAAGCCTTGGCGAATTTCTCTTCGGAGGTTTGCAGGCGTTGCTGGGTTTCTTTCAGTTGGGTGATGTCGCGCACCACCACCACCAGGGCTTCGGTGGTATCGAGCTGAAAGGGTTCCGCGGAGATCAGCCCGGTGAAGGCCTGGCCGTTGCTGCGCAGGAAGGGCATTTCCAGGTTGCGGATGCTGGTGGTTTGTACCCGCTGCAGCAGGCCGGGGCCTACGCCCTGGATGCCCCAGATATTCAATTCGGTGGCGGTTTTTCCTACGACTTCTTCAGCGCTCAGGCCGATCTGGTCTTCGAACGCCTTATTGACCTCCATCAGGCAGCCGTCGGACAGGCGGGCGATCACCAGGATGTCCGGGCATTGCTGGAACACGGAAGCAAACTTCTGCTCCGAAAGCTGCAGCGCTTCCTCGGTGCGCTTGGCTTCGCTGATGTCGATCATCAGGCCGCGCAGCACCGGTTCGTGGCCGTGTTCGATCAGGCTGACGATGTCCCGCACCCACAGACAGCGGCCATCGGCGGTGATTACCCGGTAGTCGACACTGTGGTCGCGGTTGGCCCGGGTTTCGGCGTAGCAATAGGCCTCTGTTCGGGTCAGGTCGGCCGGGTGGATGATGTTCCGCCAGAAGCCCGGGATCAGCCAGTGAGCGCGGGGGTAGCCGAGCAGTTCCTCGGCATGGGGCGACACGTAGCTGTAGGTGAAATCGCTGATGCTCGCTTCCCAGGCAATCGCGGAAAGGCTCTCCACCAGGCCGCGATAGTGGTATTCGCTGCTGCGCAGTTCCTGTTCGAGGGCGACCCGGCGGGAAATCTCCGAACTGAGCCGACGATTGATCCGGATAACCACGGCCAGCACGATGCTCAGGAGCAGTACGGCTGGCAGCCCGTAGAGCAGCACGTCCGTCCAAAGGGTGCGGTGGTCGATGACATTGCCGACCCAGCGTTGCTGGATGGCTTCGGTCTCGGCCGGGCTGATGTCGGCCAGGACCTTGTCGAGGATGCCCACCAGCATCTTGTCGTCCTTGGGGACGCCCATCGCCAACTGATAGCGGTAGGGTGTTTCGCCGCTGATGTACAGGCCTTCCAGCTTGAGTTGGCGCAGGCTCCACACGCTGGAGGCCAGATCGCCGACTACGGCATCGACTTTATCGGTGGCCAGGGCCTGCAACGTTGCGCTGACATTGGGCATGGCCACCAGATTGAGGTCTGGGTGGTGAGTGCGCAGCAGTTCGTGGGGCGCGTAGTTTTCCACCACGGCGACTTTCAACCCATACAAGTCCTTGAGGCTGCGCGGTTGTGGGCCCCCTTCATGGGCGAGGATGACGATGGGGAAGTCGAGATAAGGCCGGGTAAACGACAGGAAACTCTGGCGTTCCGGTGTGGACATGATGCCCGGCAACAGGTCGATCTGGTTGTTACGGGCCTGTTCCAGCACGGCGCTCCAGTTGACCGGCTCGATCAGTTTGATCCTGATGCCAAGGCGATCCTGCATCAGCCGCACGTAATCGGCGGCCAGGCCCTGGTAGCGACCGTCTTCATCACGGTATTCAAAGGGGGGCCAGGAGGCATCGACGCCCAGGCGCAACTCTTGATGGTCCGCCAGCCAGCCACGCTCTTCATCGGTGAGAGTCAACGCGCCAGCCGTTGCGGTCCAGGTCAGCAGCGACAGCAGTAACACGGTCGGCAATCTGGGCATAACGGTCTCGTTATGGCACGGGGAATGTTTCGAGTGTAGACGGGCATTGCGGGGGAGGGGAGGCCGCGAGGATTTAATCTGTAGAAGCAAAAACCCCGGCCTGGGCCGGGGTTTTTGTGATCACTCGTCGAGGAAGGAGCGCAAATGCTCGCTTCTCGTCGGGTGGCGCAGCTTGCGCAGCGCCTTGGCTTCGATCTGACGAATCCGCTCACGGGTAACGTCGAACTGCTTACCAACCTCCTCAAGGGTGTGGTCGGTATTCATGTCGATGCCGAAGCGCATGCGCAGTACCTTGGCTTCACGGGCAGTGAGGCCGGACAGTACGTCGCGAGTCGCTTCTTTCAGGCTCTCAACGGTGGCTACATCGATTGGCGACTGCATGGTCGAGTCTTCGATGAAGTCACCCAGGTGGGAGTCTTCGTCATCACCGATCGGGGTTTCCATGGAGATCGGCTCTTTAGCGATCTTCAATACCTTGCGGATTTTATCCTCAGGCATTTCCATGCGTTCGCCCAGCTCTTCCGGGGTCGGTTCGCGACCCATTTCCTGCAACATCTGCCGGGAAATACGGTTGAGCTTGTTGATCGTCTCGATCATGTGCACCGGAATACGGATGGTGCGGGCCTGGTCGGCGATCGAGCGAGTGATCGCCTGACGGATCCACCAGGTGGCATAAGTCGAGAACTTGTAGCCGCGACGGTATTCGAACTTGTCCACAGCCTTCATCAAGCCGATGTTGCCTTCCTGGATCAGATCGAGGAATTGCAGGCCACGGTTGGTGTACTTCTTGGCGATGGAGATCACCAGACGCAAGTTCGCTTCAACCATCTCTTTCTTCGCGCGGCGGGCCTTGGCCTCACCGATCGACATGCGACGGTTGATGTCCTTGATCTCGGCAATCGTCAGACCGGTTTCGGTCTGCAATGCAGTCAGCTTCTGCTGGCAACGAACGATGTCGGCCTGGAAGCGACCAATGGCTTCAGCGTATTTGCTTTTGCCTTTGGCCAGTGCGTCGGTCCAGCTTTCGTCGACTTCGTTGCCCGGGAACTGGCGCAGGAAGTCGGCACGCGGCATGCGCGCATCACGAACACAGAGCTGCATGATCGCACGCTCTTGTGCACGCAGACGCTCAAGGGCGCTACGAACCCGCTCAACCAGGCCTTCGAATTGCTTCGGTACCAGTTTGATCGGCATGAAGAGTTCAGCCAGGGCCAGCAATTCAGCAGTTGCCTGCTTGCTGCCACGACCGTGCTTCTTCAGGGCCTTGCGAGCCAGTTCCATCTGATCGGAGACCGCGCCAAAGCGCTGGGCTGCAATGATCGGATCCGGACCGCTTTCGACTTCTTCGTCGTCATCGGTGCTGGCTTCAGCTTCTTCATCGTCGGTGTCGTCGTCTGCTTTGGCAGCCTTGGCATCGATCGGTGGAGGAACTTCAGCCGCAGGTGGCGCAATGCCGTCATCCGGGTCGATATAACCGCTCAGGACGTCGGACAGGCGGCCACCTTCGGTGGTGACGCGAGTGTACTCGGAGAGAATGTGGTCAACCGTGCCTGGGAAGTGCGCGATTGCGCCCATCACTTCACGGATGCCCTCTTCGATACGCTTGGCGATTTCGATTTCGCCTTCACGTGTCAGCAGCTCTACCGTACCCATTTCGCGCATATACATGCGCACAGGGTCAGTCGTGCGACCGATGTCGGTCTCGACCGCTGCCAACGCGGCGGCTGCTTCTTCAGCGGCTGCCTCGTCGGTATCGGCGTCGGCCAACATAAGGGCGTCCGCATCCGGAGCACTCTCGTGTACGGGGATCCCCATGTCATTAATCATGCGGATGATGTCTTCCACCTGCTCTGGATCTGAAATATCCTCAGGCAGGTGGTCGTTGACCTCTGCGTAAGTCAGATACTTCTGCTCACGACCAAGGGTGATCAACTCTTTGATACGAGACTGCTGTTGCGCTTTTCCGGACATAACACCCTATCCACTGAAGGTCTTGGCGGGCAAAAAACAAGCCGAGGATTATACCCGAGCTATGACCTCACACGCCAGCTGAGGTCGGGTTTGATGCGGAAACATTGCGACTTAAAAGGTCGCGCAGTTGATTTTTCTCTTCTGCGGTCAATTCACTCTGACGCGCTTTTCGAAGAAGTTGTTCCAGGTTTCGCTCGCGTTGACGAGCTACCAAGCTAGTAATGGTGTCGAAAAACTGTTGTTCAAGGTTATCGCCATCAATCAGCCATTCCTTTTCTGCCAATGCCTTTAGCAAACGGCCCTGTTCGGTGCCGTGCCAGCGTGCAATCAGCTGGAATGAGTTTAGCTTAGGATTCTTCTGTACGGCTTCGAGCAGGGCCACCAACAGTTGTGTATTGGTGTGGTCTTCGGCCGCAAAGTGCCCCGCATCTTCGACTTTTTGTGCCAGTTGCGGGTGATGCAAAAGCGTGCGCAGGGCTGCCATGGTGGGCGGCTCTACTGCTGCTGGGACGCGCGGGCCGCGCGGTTCGTCACGGTCGCTGCCACGTTTGCCGTTTTTGTCCCAAGGTTTCTTGTCCCATTTCTTGCCGCCGGCGCCGGGTTTCTTCGGTGTCCACTCCTGCTGGGGCGTGTAGGCCTCCTGCGGTTGGTGGAAGTCGGAATAGTCCGGCATGGCGTCGTAATCCATGCCCGGGTCGTAGGCCGGCGGCGCCTCTTGCGGCGCGCTGCGCGCCAGCTGGCTGACGGCCTCGCCACTCAATCCGGTAATTTCCAGTAGTCGCTGGCGCATCAGGGTTCGCAGGTTGGCCCCCGGAACCTTGTCGATCAGTGGTGCCGCGAGGGTCACCATATGGGCCTTGCCTTCGAGGGAGCGCGGGTCGGACTCTTCGGTCAGTTGCTGGAAGAAATAATCGGCCAGCGGTTGTGCGTGCTGGTTGATGCGCGCGCGGAACGCGTCGGTCCCTTCGGAGCGGACCAGGGTGTCCGGGTCTTCGCCCTCGGGGAGGAACAGGAAGCGTGCGCGGCGTCCGTCCTGCAGGCTTGAAAGTGTTGACTCAAGGGCGCGCCAGGCGGCATTGCGGCCGGCCTGGTCGCCGTCGAAGCAGAACAGCACGTTGGGCACTACGCGAAACAGGCGCTTCAAGTGTTCTTCGCTGGTCGCGGTGCCCAGGGTGGCCACGGCGTTGCGCAAGCCTTGCTGGGCCAGGGCGATCACGTCCATGTAGCCTTCAACCACGATGATCTCGTCGAGGTTGCGGTTGTTCTTGCGCGCTTCAAACAGGCCGTAGAGTTCCTGGCCTTTATGAAACACCGGGGTTTCCGGTGAGTTCAGGTATTTGGGCTTGTCGTCCCCCAGCACCCGGCCGCCGAACGCGATGATGCGGCCGCGACTGTCACGGATCGGGAACATCACGCGATCGCGGAAGCGGTCATAACGCTTGCCGGTCTCGGCGTTTTCCACCAGCAGGCCGGCGTCGATCATGGCTTTTTGCTGCAGGGTGTCACTGCTCAGGTGCTTGTACAGATTGTCCCAGCCAGGCGGGGCGAAGCCGAGGCCGAAGTCGCGGGCGATTTCACCGGTCAGGCCGCGGCCCTTGAGGTAATCGACGGCCGCTTTGCGCTGCGGGTGGCTTTTCAGCGCCTGGCGGTAAAAGTCGGCGGCCGCAGTGAGCAGTGGGTACAGCGGCGAATCGGTGGGTTGCCGCGGTTTGTGCGGGCGGCCACTTTCTTCGCGGGGGATTTCCATGCCGGCGGCTTTCGCCAGTTCCTCGACGGCCTGGGGGAAATCCAGGTTGTCGTGGTCCATGATGAAGCCGAGGGCGTTGCCGCCAGCGCCGCAGCCAAAGCAGTAGTAGAACTGCTTGTCGGGGCTGACGCTGAAGGACGGGGTCTTTTCCTTGTGGAACGGGCAGCAGGCGGTGTAGTTCTTGCCGGCCTTTTTCATTTGCAGGCGCGAGCTGACAACATCGACGATGTCGGTGCGGTTCAGAAGGTCGTCAATAAAGCTCTGGGGAATTAGCCCGGCCATGGCGTTCTCGTCATCACTGCGTGTAAAAGAGGCCCCGCAAAGTGCTCGAGGCGCGCGTATTGTGCGGCTCGATCAACTGTTGTCTGCTTGGTCTGTCAGGAAGTGTATCTGCCGAACATTCACTGACGTTAGTTCCGATCAGTGCCCGGCGTAGAAATGTTGTCCGGGAGTCCGGTCTTGGCCATGTGGGGGCCTCGGAAGCTCATCGGTGGGCGCAGCCGACCTGTTGATCGCCTGTTAAAAAATAAGTGTGCTCGTCAGTAGCCTTGTTAGGCTCGTCAGAAGAGACGTGCACCGCTGGCAAAAGAGCCAGTCCTGACGTGTGAAGCAGTTCGTTTCAGTCGCATGGGCGGCGTCAACGGTGAAGCATCAAGCGATATCCGCAAATGCCAACAGCCCGGCTGAGGGCCGGGCTTGGCAGAAGCTTGCTACGAACGTCTGTGTATTAGTACAGACGAACGGCGCGGCGCTGCTCGCGCTGAACTTTCTTGGCGTGACGCTTAACAGCGGCTGCTGCTTTACGCTTACGCTCAGAAGTTGGCTTCTCGTAAAATTCGCGGCTACGAACTTCAGCCAGAACACCGGCTTTTTCGCAGGAGCGCTTGAAACGACGCAGAGCTACGTCGAAGGGTTCGTTCTCTTTTACTTTGACGGCTGGCATCCAGAGCTACCTTCTTTCATTACCGGGAATCAACGTTCTCGTCGCAAAAAATTCGCGGCTGAGGTCGTCGGTTTTTAAGGGTTGCGGATGTTAACCCCTCATTGCCCGGAATGCAAAGCCTCTGATCGAAAACCGCTAGTCGGGAGGGGGAGCGGCGACTATTATGCGCGCCTTCGAATTCAGCCTCTACAAGGCGCAAACCCATGCTAGTTCTGGGATTAGAAACCTCGTGCGACGAAACCGGTGTCGCACTTTACGACAGTGAACGCGGGCTTTTGGCCGACGCACTGTTCAGTCAGATCGACCTGCACCGCGCCTATGGTGGCGTGGTGCCGGAGCTGGCCAGCCGTGATCATGTGAAACGCATGCTGCCATTGATTCGCCAGGTATTGGACGAGGCCGGCTGCGTGCCGACCGAGATCGACGCCATTGCCTATACCGCAGGCCCGGGATTGGTCGGAGCCCTGCTGGTTGGGGCCTCTTGCGCCCAGGCGCTGGCATTTGCCTGGGGCATTCCGGCCCTCGGTGTGCACCACATGGAAGGCCATTTACTGGCGCCGATGCTGGAAGAAAACCCGCCAGAGTTCCCGTTCGTCGCTTTGTTGGTTTCAGGTGGCCATACGCAGCTGGTTCAGGTCGACGGAATCGGTCAATACACGCTTCTGGGCGAAAGTCTGGACGACGCGGCCGGTGAAGCGTTCGACAAGACCGCGAAGATGATGGGCCTCAATTATCCAGGCGGTCCGGAAATCGCGCGGTTGGCGGAAAAAGGTGTGGCAGGGCGCTACACCTTCCCGCGTCCGATGTGCGATCGCCCCGGCCTGATGTTCAGCTTCAGCGGCTTGAAAACCTCTGCCCTGAACACCTGGCAGCAGAGCGTCAGCGCCGCAGACGACAGTGAGCAAGCCCGTTGCGACATCTCGCTGGCGTTCCAGCAGGCCGTGGTGGAGACTTTGACCATCAAGTGCAAGCGGGCCCTGAAGCAGGCGGGTATGAAGCGCCTGGTGATCGCGGGGGGCGTCAGCGCGAACAAGGCGTTGCGCAGCTCCCTGGAGAAAATGCTCGGCGACATGAAGGGCGACGTATTTTACGCCCGCCCCGAATTCTGTACCGATAACGGCGCGATGATCGCTTATGCCGGTTGCCAGCGTTTGCAGGCCGGGCAGCATGAAAGCCTGGCAATCAGCGTGCAGGCACGCTGGCCGATGGAGCAGTTGCCGCCGCTGTAACGGGCGAACATGAACCGGGTTCACCGGGCGTATTTAAAAATGCCGTTCGCGCCCGGCAAACAGGTCGCGTAAATTGCCTCGATGGCGCCAGACGATCAGCAGCGTGAGCATGCTCATCGGCACCAGCGCCGCCGGCTCCTGCCAGGCCAGCAACGGCAGGGTCAGGGGCGTGGCGATCAATGCGGCCAGCGAGCTGGTGCGGGTCAGGTAGAACGTCAGCAGCCAGGCCAGGATGGCCAGCAGCGCCGCCGGTGGGTAGATCCCCAGCAGCATGCCGGCCGCCGTCGCAACGCCTTTGCCGCCGCGGAAGCGGAAGTACAGCGGGAACAGGTGGCCGAGCACCGCGCAGACGCCGATCCAGGCTTGCTGTTGCAGCGACAGCCCGGCGAGATCGGCGATCAGCACCGGCAACAGGCCCTTGCAGACGTCACCGAACAGCGTCAATACGGCGAGTTTCTTGCCGGCCAGGCGCAACATATTGGTGGCGCCGGCATTGCCTGAGCCACTCATTCGCGGGTCGGGATTTCCCGTCAGGCGGCTGAGCAAAATGGCGAAGGACAGCGAGCCGAGCAGGTAGGCGAGAGTCGCCAGTAACCAAAACATGCTAACTATTCCGGGCGAGGACGCCCTGATTCTAACGGGGCATCGCGCCCTTGTCGTGCAGCGGAGAAGAGTGCTTGGACAGAGTGTTTATCGAAGGCCTGGAAGTCGACACCGTGATCGGGGCCTACGACTGGGAGCGCGGTATCCGGCAATGCCTGCGTCTGGACCTGAGCTTCGCCTGGGATAATCGCCCGGCCGCCGCCGGTGATGACCTGACGCTGGCGCTGGATTACGCCAGCGTGTCCGCGCGCATCCAGGCCTTTGCCGAGCAGGCGCAGTTCCAGCTGGTGGAAACCTTCGCCGAGCGCCTGGCTGAAGTGTTGATGAGTGAATTCCAGATTCCCTGGCTGCACCTCAAGCTGACCAAGCCTGGCGCCGTTCCGGCTGCCAAGGGCGTGGGCGTGGAGATCGAGCGCGGATGTCGCTAACTCAGGTTTACCTTGGTCTTGGCAGCAATATCGAGCGTGAGGCCCATTTGCGCGCCGGGCTCGATGCGCTGGCGGGTTTCCTGACGGATCTGCGTTGTTCGCCGGTGTTTGAAAGCCAGCCGGTGGGCATCAAGAGCGGGCCATTCTTCAATCTGGTGGTGTCGGCCTATACCGACCTGCCGTTGATGGAGTTGGACCGCCGACTGAAATTCATCGAGGCCGACAATGGCCGCTATGCCCCGGATCGCAAGGGCTTGCCGCTGGACATCGACGTGCTGCTGTATGGCGAGTTGGTGGGTAACTTCGATGGGCTGATTCTGCCCCGGGCCGAAATCCTGAAGAACGCGTTTGTGCTGTGGCCGCTGTCGTTGATGGCGCCGGGACGCGTGCATCCTGAAGCGGGCAAGACATTTGCCGCGCTTTGGCAGGATGCACACATCGACCAGGTGCTGGCGCCGGTCGCCTTTGAGTGGCGGGATCAGCCGTTGACGCCGGATTCGCTCTTATAGGCTTTCAACGCCTTGAGCCGTTCGCGTTTCAGTGCTTCACCCAGCTCGGGGCCTTTGAATCCTTGTTCCAATAGCGGAGCGACTGCCACGCTCCGTGCCGCCATTGCCGCGCCACGCAGATATTTTGCCTGTGGATAACTTCTCTGCTCAAGGCCCTTGCGGCCGCGGGCATCCATCTCGCATGCCACCACAAACTCTTCGAAGCGCTGCGGCCGACGGTACACGTCAAAACGTTGCAGCAGCTCCAGCAACGTCGAGGGCTTCAGCTCCAGGGCGCGATGGCCATGGGTATGATATTCGCCCACCAGCAGCGCCAGTTCCTGGCAGTCCCTTGGCACTTTGAAGCGCTCGTTCACCGCCTTGATCAGCGCCAGGCCGCGATGTTCGTGAGCGATGTGCTGCGGTAACTTATCCACAGGCGTGAGGCCCTTACCCAGGTCGTGCAGCAGGCAGGCCCAGCGCACGGTGAGCGGTTGGGCGTGGATGGCCGCCTGTTCCAGCACGCTCAAGGTGTGGATGCCGGTATCGATCTCGGGGTGATGGGCTGCAGGCTGCGGCACGCCAAACAGTGCGTCGATTTCCGGGATCAGGGTCTTCAGCGCGCCGCAATCGCGCAGCACCTGGATAAAAACCTGTGGCTGATTTTCCATCAGGGCGCGGGAAATTTCTTTCCAGCTGCGCTCAGGCGTCAGGGCCTCCAGCTCGCCTGAATTGCTGAGTTCGCGCATCAGTTCGAGGGTTTCTGGCGCAACGCGAAAACCAAGGCTGGCGTATCGCGCAGCAAAGCGAGCAACGCGCAGGACTCGGAGCGGATCTTCGGCAAACGCGGGGGAAACGTGGCGCAGAATGCGTGCTTCCAAGTCGCGCTGACCGTGATAAGGATCGGTCAGGTTGCCGTCGTCGTCTTCGGCCATCGCGTTGATGGTCAGGTCGCGGCGGATCAGGTCTTCTTCCAGGGTGACTTCGGGACTGGCGTGAAACACAAAGCCGCCATAACCCCGGCCGCTCTTGCGCTCTGTGCGGGCGAGGGCGTACTCGTCGCCGTTTTTCGGGTCTAGGAATACAGGGAAGTCCGAGCCCACAGGCTTGTAGCCCAGGGCGAGCATTTCTTCAGTGGTCGCGCCGACTACGACACGGTCGACATCGGTAACGGGGATGCCCAGCAGGCGATCACGTACCGCACCACCGACTTTGTAGATTTGCATGAAAAAGCCTCCATTAGCGGCACAGGATAACGCCTGCGGCCCGCCAATGGAGGCTTTGCCGTTTCACAGATGCACGACGGCCAGGTCCAGGCGGCCGTAATCGTTGTCGCTGTGTTCGTTGCGGGGCGGAACATGGTGGGTTTTCATCACCTGGTCGCCTTGCAGGGTTTCCAGGTGGATATCGAACCCCCACAGCCGGTGCAGGTGCTTGAGGACCTCCTCAGTGGACTCTCCCAGCGGTTTACGGTCGTGTTGCTGGTGGCGCAGGGTCAGCGAGCGATCGCCGCGTACGTCGATGCTGTAGATCTGCACGTTGGGTTCGCGGTTGCCCAGGTTGTACTGCGCTGCCAGGGTCTCGCGAATGGTGCGGTAGCCCGGTTCGTCATGGATCGCCGGCACCAGCAGGTCGTCCTTGAGGTCGTCATCCATGATGCTGAACAGCTTGAGGTCACGAATCACCTGGGGTGACAGGTATTGCAGGATGAAGCTCTCGTCCTTGAAGCTGCTCATGGCGAACTTGATGGTGGACAGCCAATCGCTGCCGGCAATCTCCGGGAACCAGCGGCGGTCTTCTTCGGTGGGGTGTTCGCACATGCGCCGGATGTCGCGGTACATGGCAAAACCCAGAGCATACGGGTTGATGCCGCTGTAGTACGGGCTATCGAAGCCCGGTTGGTACACGACGCTGGTGTGGGACGTCAGGAATTCCATCATGAAGCCGTCGGTCACCAGGCCTTCGTCGTACAGGTCGTTCATCAGGGTGTAGTGCCAGAACGTGGCCCAGCCCTCGTTCATCACCTGGGTCTGGCGTTGTGGGTAGAAATACTGGGCAATCTTGCGCACGATCCGCACGATTTCCCGCTGCCAGGGCTCCAGCAACGGCGCGTGCTTTTCGATGAAGTACAGGATGTTTTCCTGAGGTTCGGCGGGGAAGCGCGCATTGTCCTTGTCGCTGTTTTTGCCGGCGCGTTTGGGAATGGTGCGCCACAGGTCGTTGATCTGCTTTTGCAGATGCTCTTCACGGTCCTTCTGGCGCAGCCGTTCTTCTTCGGCGGAGATCGGGTACGGGCGTTTGTAGCGGTCTACGCCGTAGTTCATCAGGGCATGGCAGGAGTCCAGCAGGTCTTCCACCGCGTCGATGCCGTGGCGCTCCTCGCACTGCATGATGTACTGCTTGGCGAACACCAGGTAATCGATGATCGAGCTGGCATCGGTCCAGGTGCGGAACAGGTAGTTACCCTTGAAAAAGCTGTTATGCCCGTAGCACGCATGAGCCACCACCAGGGCCTGCATGCAGATGGTGTTTTCTTCCATCAGGTAGGCAATGCACGGGTCGGAGTTGATGACGATCTCGTAGGCCAGGCCCATCTGGCCGCGGGTGTAGGACTTTTCGGTGCTTAGGAAGTGTTTGCCATAGGACCAGTGGTGATAGCCCAGGGGCATGCCCACGGACGCATAGGCGTCCATCATCTGTTCGGCGGTGATCACTTCGATCTGGTTGGGGTAGGTGTCCAGGGCATAACCCGCCGCGATGCGGCTGATTTCCCGGTCATAGGCCTGGATCAGTTCGAAGGTCCATTCGGACCCCGTGGATATGGGTTGACGCTTATGCTCTTTGGCGGTCATGTCACTAACCTGCGCTGGAAGAGTTCACGGAAGACCGGATAGATATCGCCGGCCGAGACCAATTGTTGCTGGGCGAAGGTGTCAGCGAAGGCTTCGCTGATGCGCTCGTATTCGAACCACAGCGCCTGGTGTTCACGCGGGGTGATTTCGACGTAGGTGTAGTACTGCACGAACGGCATGATCTGGTTGATCAGGATGTCGCGGCAAATGGGTGAGTCGTCATTCCAGTTGTCGCCGTCGGAGGCCTGGGCGGCGTAGATGTTCCACTCGTTGGCCGGATAACGTTCGGCCATGATTTCCTGCATCAGCTTCAAGGCGCTGGAAACGATGGTGCCGCCGGTTTCCCGCGAGTAGAAAAACTCCTCTTCGTCGACTTCCCGGGCGCTGGTGTGATGGCGGATGAACACCACATCGATCTTGTCGTAGTTACGCTTGAGAAACAGGTACAACAGGATGAAGAAGCGCTTGGCGATGTCCTTGGTCGCCTGGGTCATGGAGCCGGACACGTCCATCAGGCAGAACATCACTGCCTTGGAGCTGGGGTTGGGTTGCTTGACCAGCAGGTTGTACTTCAAGTCGAAGGTGTCGAGAAACGGCACGCGGTGAATGCGCGCGCTGAGTTTGGCGATTTCTGCTTCGATTTCCTGAATATCGCCGAAGTTATCCGGCTCTTCGCGTTTCAAGCGCTCCAGTTCAGCCTTGGCATCCCGCAGCTTTGCCCGGCTGCTGCCAGACAATGCAATACGCCGCGCATGGGCCGAACGCAGGGTGCGGATGATGTTGATCCGTGACGGGTTGCCTTCGTTGCTGATCCCGGCGCGCACGGTTTTAAAGGTGTCGGTACCGGTCAGGTTGCGTTTGACCAGGTTGGGCAGTTCCAGGTCTTCGAACATAAACTCCAGGAACTCTTCCTGGGTGATCTGGAACACGAACTCGTCCATGCCTTCGCCGGAGTTGCCGGCCTTGCCCGGGCCTTTGCCGCCCGCGCCGCCCTGGGGGCGCTGGATATGTTCGCCGCTGGTGAATTCCTTGTTGCCGGGATGCACGACGGTTTGCTTGCCGCCCCGGCCGTGGTGCAGTACCGGTTCATCGATGTCCCGTCCGGGAATGCTGATCTGTTCGCCATGCTCCATGTCGGTGATGGAGCGGCGACTGACGGCCTCTTCGACGGCCTTTTTGATGTGGTCACGGTAACGCCGCAGGAAACGCTGGCGGTTTACCGTGCTCTTGTTCTTGCCATTGAGACGTCGGTCGATCACGTAGCTCATGTAGGAGCCCTCCGGGCAGCTTCAAGTTACAAGCTTCAAGCGGCAAGCTGGAAGCTTAAAGACAAGCGGTCGATTGCCAGGCTGTCCGGCGTACCGGGAGCCTGGCATTGCACGCTTGTCGCTGCCTTACTGCGATTTCCGGACTCGCAGGTACCACTCGGAGAGCAGTCGTACCTGTTTGTCGGTGTAGCCACGCTCGACCATTCGAGTGACGAAGTCGTTGTGTTTTTGCTGGTCCTCCTTGCTGGCCTTGGCGTTGAAGCTGATGACTGGCAGCAGATCCTCGGTGTTGGAGAACATTTTCTTCTCGATGACCACCCGCAGCTTTTCGTAGCTGAGCCAGGTAGGGTTCTTGCCGTTGTTGTTGGCCCGGGCGCGCAGCACGAAGTTGACGATTTCGTTGCGGAAATCCTTCGGATTGCTGATGCCGGCGGGTTTTTCGATCTTTTCCAGCTCCTCGTTGAGGGCCACGCGGTTGAGAATCTCGCCGGTTTCCGGGTCGCGGTATTCCTGGTCCTGGATCCAGAAGTCTGCGTACAGCACGTAGCGGTCGAAGATGTTCTGGCCGTATTCGCTGTAGGACTCCAGGTACGCGGTCTGGATTTCCTTGCCGATGAACTCGATGTAGCGCGGTGCCAGGTATTCCTTGAGGAAGCGCAGGTAGCGCTCGCGGGTTTCGGCCTGGAATTGTTCCTGTTCGATCTGCTGTTCCAGCACATACAGCAGGTGCACCGGGTTGGCGGCGATTTCGTGGGGGTCGAAGTTGAAGACCTTGGACAGGATCTTGAACGCAAAGCGTGTCGACAGGCCGTTCATGCCCTCGTCAACGCCCGCGGTATCGCGGTATTCCTGGATCGACTTGGCCTTCGGATCGGTGTCCTTGAGGTTTTCGCCGTCGTACACCCGCATCTTCGAGTAGATGTTGGAGTTTTCCGGCTCCTTGAGGCGCGACAGCACGGTGAACTGGGCCAGCATCTTCAGGGTGTCAGGCGCGCAATGGGCCTTGGCCAGGGAGCTGTTGAACAGCAGCTTGTCGTAGATCTTGATTTCATCGCTGACCCGCAGGCAGTACGGCACCTTGACGATGTAGATCCGGTCGATGAAGGCTTCGTTGTTCTTGTTGTTGCGGAAGGTGTGCCATTCCGATTCGTTGGAGTGGGCCAGCAGGATCCCGGTAAACGGAATCGCCCCCAGGCCCTCGGTGCTGTTGTAGTTACCTTCCTGTGTGGCGGTGAGCAGTGGGTGCAGCACCTTGATAGGGGCCTTGAACATCTCCACGAACTCCATCAGGCCCTGGTTGGCCCGGCACAGTGCGCCCGAGTAGCTGTACGCGTCGGCGTCGTTCTGCGGGAATTCTTCCAGTTTGCGGATATCGACCTTACCCACCAGCGCCGAGATGTCCTGGTTGTTCTCGTCACCCGGTTCGGTCTTGGCCACGGCGATCTGGTTGAGGATCGATGGATAGAGCTTCACCACCCTGAACTGGCTGATGTCGCCGCCGAACTCGGCCAGGCGCTTGGTCGCCCACGGCGACATGATGGTGTTCAGGTAGCGCCGTGGAATGCCGAAGTCTTCTTCGAGGATCGCGCCATCTTCCGTGGCGTTGAACAGCCCCAGGGGCGACTCGAACACGGGCGAGCCCTTGATGGCGTAGAACGGCACCTTCTCGATCAGTTGTTTGAGCTTCTCGGCCAGGGACGACTTGCCGCCGCCGACGGGACCGAGCAGGTAGAGGATCTGTTTCTTCTCTTCCAGGCCTTGGGCGGCATGGCGGAAATACGAGACGATCTGGTCAATGCATTCTTCCATGCCGTGGAAGTCTTCAAAGGCCGGGTAGCGACGGATCACCTTGTTCGAGAAAATTCGCGACAGGCGCGAATTGGCTGCGGTGTCCACCAGCTCCGGCTCGCCGATCGCCAAGAGCAGGCGTTCAGCGGCAGACGCGTAGGCGCTGCGGTCCTTTTTGCACAGTTCGAGATACTCCTGAAGCGAGAGCTCTTCCTGGCGGGTGGACTCGAAGCGTTGTTGGAAGTGGCTAAAAATACTCATGACGTCGTCACCTCGCTCGATACGTGGAGCCGACGCCGGATCAATCAGTCGATGCTGGCAGCCATTGGTGGACACCAATGGCCGTTTTCCCCCCAGAACACCCTGAAACGCTACCGATGACCCGCACGCCGGTGTACCGGCTCTCCCCTGATTCGGATGGCCTGCGCTTAAGGATAGTTCGGAATCCGGGAGGTCAAGGCGCGATACGTAATTAGTTTGGCCGCGCCGTTCGTCAGAAACGGCGCGAGGCCAAGCGTCACGCGGGGTAGCGGGGTTTGAAAAAAATTATTGCGCGTCGCCTGCGGCAATTTCTGCAGGATAGGTCGTACGCCATAGCTCAAAGCCACCGTCCAGGCTATAGACGTCGGAGAAACCCTGGCTCACCAGATAGGCTGCGGCGCTTTGGCTGGAGTTGCCGTGGTAGCACGCCACAATCACCGGAGCGTCGAGGTCGGCGGCACGGATGAAATCGGCGATGTTGTGGTTATCCAGATGCTGCGCGCCACTGATGTGGCCGGCGATGTAGGTCGGCTGGTCACGGATGTCGACAACCACCGCGCCTTGCTCGCGCAGGGCCTGGGCTTGCTCGGGAGGGATACGTTTGAATTCAGTCATGGCGGGCTCCTTTGGCCTGTGTGAAAGCGCAGCTCAGCGCTTTGCCGTGGCCTGCAGTTGTTCGGGAATGGGGGCTTCGCACTGGCAGCTCACGCGTTCGCCGGTGTCGATGTTCATCAGGGTCATGGCGCCGCCCCACACGCAGCCGGTGTCGAGGGCGAAGACGCCAGGTTCATCACATTTGCCTTCCAGGGCTGCCCAGTGGCCGAAGATGATCTTCGTTTCACGGGTCTTGCGTTCCTTGTGGGCAAACCAGGGCTTGTAGCCGGGCAGCGCGGTGTCGGCGCCTTCCTTGCTCTTGAGGTCCAGTTTGCCTTCGGCGGTGCAGAAGCGCATGCGGGTGAAGTAGTTGGTGATTACCCGAAGGCGGGCGACGCCGGTGAGTTCGTTGTCCCACTTCACGGGATCGTTGCCGTACATGCCATCCAGGTAGGCCGTGTACAGGTTGTCGTCGGCCAGGGCAGCCTCGACTTCGGCGGCGCACTTGAGGGCTTTCTTCAGCGTCCACTGCGGTGGAATCCCGGCATGCACCAGCGCGGTGTCGCGGCTCTCGTCGTAGTGCATGATTTTTTGCCGGCGCAGCCAGTCAAGCAGCTCGGTGCGGTCCGGCGCTTCGAGGATTTCCCGCAGGGTGTCGCCCTTTTTCAGGCGCTCGACGTTATTGCCGGCGGCCAGCAGGTGCAGGTCATGGTTACCCAGCACACACACCAGGGAATCGCGCATGCCATAAAGGAAGCGCAGGGTTTCCAGGGATTGCGGGCCACGGTTGACCAGGTCGCCTACCAGCCACAGGCGATCCTTGGCCGGATCGAAGGCCACGCGGTCGAGCAGGCACTTGAGCGGTTCCAGGCAGCCTTGCAGGTCGCCGACGGCGTACGTCGCCATCAGTGCAGGGCTCCAGGTACCGCGAGGCGGAACGGGGCGATGATGGCGTCGAAGTGTTTGCCGTCCTCGGCGAGCATCTGGTAGCTGCCTTGCATGTTGCCGACGCGGGAGGTCATGACGGTGCCGCTGCTGTAGGTGTGGCTCTTGCCGGGGGCGATCAGCGGTTGCTGGCCAACCACGCCGGCGCCGCGGACTTCCTCGACCTGGCCGTCACCGTCGGTGATGACCCAGTGGCGCGACAGCAGCTTGGCAGGCAGCTCGCCGTTGTTTTGCACGGTAATGGTGTAGGCGAACGCAAAACGGTTCTGCTCGGGTTGCGATTGTTCCGCCAGAAAGCGGGTGACGACGCTGACGTCGATCTGATAACGAGGATCGGACATGCAAGAGGCCTTAAAAGCAAAAGCGGGGGAACAGCGGATGCCGATCAGTCTAGGCCAAGTGGTGGGCACTAGGCCAGACATGCTGTCTGGCGGTGCCCGACTCTACTTTATTCGGCCGCTGGCGCAGGCTGAATGGCGAGCTGGTCAGCCAGGCGCACGAAGGCGGCCAGGTCCAACTGCTCGGGGCGCAGGCCGCCGTCGACGCCGGCGGCTTCGATTTCGGCGTTGCTGAGCAAAGCCTTCAGCGTATTGCGCAAGGTCTTGCGGCGTTGGTTGAACGCCTCGCGCACCACGCGCTCCAGCAATTTGTGGTCTTTGGCTGGGTGCGGCAGCACCGCGTGAGGCACCAGGCGCACGATGGCGGAGTCGACTTTCGGCGGCGGGTTGAACGCGCCCGGGCCGACGTTGAACAGATGCTCTACGCGGCAATGGTACTGAACCATGATCGACAGGCGACCCCAGTCACCACCGCCAGGGCCCGCGGCCAGACGCTCGACCACTTCCTTTTGCAGCATGAAGTGCATGTCGCGGATGATGCCGGCGTTGTTCAGCAGGTGAAAAATCAGCGGGGTGGAGATGTTGTACGGCAGGTTGCCGACCACCCGCAGGCTGTTGGGCGCTGCATTGAGGCTGGTGAAGTCGAACTTCAGCGCATCGCCCTGGTGCAGGTTGAAGTTGGGCATGCCGGCGAACTGCTGGTTGAGGATCGGGATCAGGTCCTTGTCCAACTCAACCACGTCCAGCTGGCCGCCGCTCTTCAACAGGCCTTGGGTCAGGGCGCCCTGGCCCGGGCCGATTTCCAGCAGGCGGTCTTCGGGCTTGGCATGGATGGAGCGCAGGATGCGGTCAATCACGCCAGCGTCGTGCAGGAAGTTTTGCCCGAAACGCTTGCGCGCCCGGTGTTGGTAATGCTCGGTCATATACGGGTCTCGGCCATCTGATAGGCGGTTTCCAGGGCCACGTGCAGGCTGCCGGTATCGATCTTGCCGCTGCCTGCGAGGTCCAGGGCGGTGCCATGGTCGACGGAGGTGCGGATGATCGGCAGGCCCAGCGTCACGTTGACGGCTGCGCCGAAGCCTTTGTACTTCAGCACGGGCAGCCCCTGGTCATGGTACATCGCCAGCACTGCGTCGCAGTGCTCCAGATATTTGGGGGTAAACAGAGTGTCGGCAGGCAATGGGCCGCGCAGGTCCATGCCCTCAAGGCGCAGACGCTCCAGGGTTGGTTCGATGATGTCGATTTCTTCATGGCCCAGGTGGCCACCTTCACCGGCGTGGGGGTTGAGCCCGCAGACCAGGATGCGTGGTTGGGCGATGCCGAATTTCTGTTGCAGGTCGGCGTGCAGGATGCGTGTGACACGCTCCAGGCGCTCGGGGGTAATGGCGTCGGCAATCTCCCGCAGGGGCAGGTGAGTGGTCACCAGCGCCACCCGCAGGTCGCCCGTTGCCAGCATCATTACCACTTGTTCGGTGTGGGTCAGCTCGGCGAGAAATTCGGTATGGCCCGAAAAGGCGATCCCGGACTCATTGATCACACCCTTGTGCACCGGGGCGGTGATCATTCCCGCGAAATCGCCGTCGATGCAGCCTTGACCGGCCCGGGTCAGGGTTTCCAGGACAAAGGCCGCGTTGGCCTTGTCCAGTTGCCCGGCGACGACCTTGGCCGCCAGCGGGGTATCCCACACGTACAGGCTGTTTGCCGGTGCCGGAAGGTCAGGCCAGTTGCCCGGGCCCACCGACAGCAGATCGACAACCACGCCCAACTGCGCGGCCCGCTCAAGGAGCAGGTCGCGGCTGGTAATGGCAATCAGGGGGTGTGGCTGGGTGTGCGAGGCGAGCAGCAGGCACAGGTCAGGACCAATGCCGGCCGGCTCGCCGGGTGTCAATGCGAAACGCTTGGGTTTCACTGGGCTGCCTGGTCGGTGCCTGTTTGGTCGGCGCCAGGAAGCTTGTTCTCTACGTAGGCTTCGTCACGGATCTGACGCAACCAGGCTTGCAGCTCTTCGTCGTATTTGCGGTTACGCAGCACGGTCAGGGCTTGTTGCTCGCGGGCTTGGGCGGTGTTGTCAGTGGCGCGACGGCCAAGGACTTCCAGCACATGCCAGCCATATTGGGTCTTGAACGGCTTGGACAGTACGCCTTGCGGAGTCTTGGCCATGACGTCCTGGAACTCGGGAACCAGTGCTTTCGGGTCGATCCAGTTCAGATCGCCGCCGTTAAGCGCCGAACCCGGGTCTTCGGAATAGCTCTTCGCCAGCTCGCCGAAGTCTTCGCCCGCTTCGATGCGGTCATAGAGCTTCTGGGCCAGTTCCTTGGTTTGGGCTTCGGTACGGATCTCGCTTGGCTTGACCAGGATGTGACGAACGTGAACTTCGTCCTTCATCTGGGCTTCTTCGCCACCGCGCTTGCCGAGCAACTTGAGGATGATGAAACCGCCTGGCGTACGGGCAGGCTGGGTAATGCCACCGACTTCCATGGCGCTCAGCTCGCGGTCGAACGGTGGTGGCAGTTGCGCGGCTTTACGCCAGCCCATGTCACCGCCTTCGAGGGCGTTGTCGCTGCCGGACTGGGCAATGGCCATCTGGGCAAAGTCAGCACCTTGCTTGAGACGGTCATAGATAGCCTGGGTTTTCGCCGCAGCAGCGTTGAGCTGTTCTGCGTTGGCGCTGTCTGGCGTAGGAACCAGAATGTTGGCCAGGTGCAGTTCTTCGGAAAGCTGCATCTTGCCAAGGTCAGAGGCCAGGAAGTTCTTCACTTCCTGCTCGGACACCTGAATCCGCTCGGCCACACGGCGCTGACGCACACGGCTGATGATCATTTCGCGGCGAATCTGGTCACGGGCGTCCTCATAGGACAGGCCGTCGTGAGCCAGGGCGGCGCGGAACTGATCAACACTCATGTTGTTGCGCTGGGCGATGGTGCCGACAGCCTGGTTCAATTCTTCGTCGCTGATACGGATGCCGGAACGATCGCCGATCTGCAATTGCAGGTTCTCAACGATCAGGCGCTCAAGCACCTGCTGGTCCAGCACGCTGGTCGGCGGTACGCCGCCACCACGCTTGGCGATGGTTTGCTGAACTTCCTTGACCCGCTGGTCCAGTTGGCTCTGCATGATCACGTCGTTATCGACGATGGCCACTACCTTGTCCAGCGGTTGAACCGCAGCGTGAGCTGCGGCGGTACCCAGGAACAGCGCGCCCAGCATCAGCGGGCGCAGACAATCAGAAAGCTTGGTCTTCACGTTCACGATAACCTTCAATGCCTTTGTCGAGGAAGCTCTCTACCTTGGCGCCGGTCAGGCCGCCGAGTCCTTTAAGGACGATCTGGAAGAAGAGCCCGTGGTCACCCTTTTCGTTCAGCGGGGCGATCTGGCTGTATTCGTCGTTGGAAACCCAGTAACGGTTGATGACGCGCAGTTTCCAGCAGCAGTTGTCGTACTCGAAACCACCGAAGGCTTCCAGGGTACGGTTGCGGGCATAGTCATACTGCCAGCGGGTGATCAGGTTCCACTGGGGAACGATCGGCCACATCATCGAGAAGTCGTGTTGCTGGATTTTGTAGTAATCCTTGATGAAGGTCGACGGGTCCGAAGGGCTGCCGTAGTCGCCACCAAACTGGTATTTGCCGGTCAGCTGGTTGTAGACAACCTGGTCGTTACGGTAGCGGTAGCCGACGTTGATGACCTTGTTCGGGTTGTCTTCCGGCTGGTAGTGGAACATCGCGCTGCCGGAGCGTGGGCTATGCGTTTCGGTATCCCAGTTATAGTCGGCAGTGGCGCGCCAGTCGCGGTTGAAGCGGAACTCGTAGTCCAGGGCAACCGGCGAGACGTTGGATTGCGCGTCAGCACGCTGGCTGGCGAGGATGCCAGGCAGTTGTACTTCACGATCCTTGAAGTAGATGGCTTGGCCGATTGCAACGCGTTGACGTTCGAAACCGTTCTCTTCGATCCAGCGGCTGGTCAAGCCGAGGGACAGCTTGTTCTCGTCGCCGATACGGTCAGTGCCGCTGAAACGGTTGTCGCGGAACAATGACGCGTAGCTGAACGAGTACTCACCGCTGTCGAATACAGGGATGTCACTTTGGTCTTTATTCGGTACATACAGGTAGTACGCACGAGGCTCGAGAGTCTGTCGGTAGTCTTTGCCGAACCAGTTGGTATTGCGATCGAAGTACAGGCCACTGTCTACACTGGCGACCGGTATTGCACGGTCTTGGGAGCTTTTAAAGGTGCCACCAGCATAAGGATTGGCAGGGGTTGCAGCTGCTTGCGCAACGAGGATGTCATTCTTGCCCGTGCTATCAAGGTCAAGATCGTACTTGGTGTAGACATACTTCAGTTTCGGCGTAATGAAACCGTAGGTCGTATTCATCGGGTATTCGACCGCTGGCGCGACGTTCAGGCGAGTACCGTTTGCACGGGTCAGGCCTGTTACATACGTGTCCAGACGACGCGATACTGCGCCGTTTTCATCGGTGAAGGTTCCGTTCTCAAGATCTCGATCAAAGCGTACTGCTTCGGTCTCGTAAGTGAAGTTCAACCCACCCGGATGGTATGGCAGCGCACCATTGAAGGTGATCTGCGGCAGGCGGTCATACGGAGTGATCTGGGAAATCGTCGCCAGTTGGTAAGCCTGCAGGTTCAATCGTGCCTGGTAGCTATCACCACGATAGGTCACGGAACCTTGCTGGTTCACGTAATCCTGGGTCTTGATCCCTTCCTGATAGGACTTCAAATCCTGGAAGTAATAAGGGTCGCTGATATTGGTGTAATCGACCTGGGTCATTACACGGGAATCCAGCCCGCCCTTATGCTGCCAGTTGAGCATATAACGAGTTTTTTCGTAGTCGGTCTGCAGCTTGCGCTCGTCGCTGTCGTCGTTCAGGTACGCGCCGCCGAACTGGCCTTCGCTGGACTTGGTGAGGTAGCGGAATTCGCCTTCCATCAACATGCCGCGCTTGGTCATGTATTGCGGGTACAACGTGGCATCGTAGTTCGGCGCCAGGTTGAAGTAGTACGGCGTAACCAACGTGAAGCCAGTCTCGCTGCCGGTGCTGAAGCTCGGCGGCAGGAAGCCGGATTGACGACGGTTGTCGATCGGGAAGTAGATGTACGGGGTGTAAAGGATCGGAATGTCCTTCACTCGCAACGTCACGTTGGTCGCCGTACCGAAACCGGTGGCCGGGTTGAGCGTGATGTTGTTGCCCTTGAGCTGCCAGGCGTTGCTGTTCGGCTCACAGGTGGTGTACGTACCGTCCTTGAGACGGATGATCGCGTTCTCGGCACGCTTGGCGTACAGCGCGTTGCCGCGGATGCGCGATTTGTGCATCACGTATTCGGCGTTGTCGACCTTGGCGGCGCCGGTGTCCAGTTGGACTTCAGCGTGGTCGCCCACCAGCAGGGCGCCGTTGTCGCGCAGACGGACGTTGCCGTTCAGCTCGCCACGGTTCTCGGCCTGGTAGAGGTTGGCCTCGTCGGCCTCGACCTGCATGCTGCCCTGGCGCATGACGACGTCACCGGCCAGGGAGGCGATCTGTTGTTCCTGCTCGTAACGAGAGACCTTGGCGCCGATAAAGGTCGGCGCGTCGCTCTTGTTCGTCTTGTCGTTCATGCCAGGACGGATCGGCTCGATGTACGCGCCGGAGCAGTACGGGCCGGTTTCGGCCAGTTGCGCAGCGGTGAGCTTCTCGCGAGGGACCCAGTCCAGATGGCTGTAGTCGGCGCTGCGCGAACGCAGGCCACGGCCCTTGGCTTCGGTGACCAGCGTGGTCTGCGGCACGGCCTCGGCACTGCCGCCGGACTCGCCTTGCGGCGTGCCACTGGCGGAGCTGACGGCACTGCCGTCATGCACCGGGCGCGGTGGCAGCGGGGCTGCGGCCGTCTTCGGCGCGCAATCCCAGGCACCCGAAGCAGAGACTGAGCAGTCATACTGTTCCGCGGCGACCACGAATGAGGTGGCGAAAGGTTGCATAGCCAGCAGACTGCCGGTTACCAGCAACGGAAATTTTCTACGAAACGCGGGGGATTTCAATGCCATCTTATTAGTCCGGGCTTCCTGCGTGCCATCTGCCCGCGGTGTGGGCCGCACGCCTCTCGATGGTCTGAAAAAGATGCGTGATAATAAAGCATGACCCGCTTGACGGCTAGCGCCGTCGGAGACCCTTGTAATGCCCGACCAAGATCTACGTTTGCAACAGCTGAAAGTCTGGCTTGATGAGCAATTGCCCGGCCTTTTTACCGCCCAGGGCTGGGGTGTCGTACCCCCGGCCACGTTGACTGCGGCCAGCAGTGACGCGAGTTTCAGGCGTTACTTCCGATGGGACGGAGGAGGTCGCAGTTTTGTCGTAATGGACGCTCCACCCCCCCAGGAAAACTGCAAACCTTTCGTCGATATCGCTCATTTGCTCGGTCAATCGGGAATAAATGTTCCGAAAATTTATGCGCAAGATCTGATTCGCGGCTTTCTTTTGCTTAACGACCTGGGGAAAAAAACCTATCTGGACGTCATTGACGAGCAAAATGCTGATCAATTGTTCGCCGATGCCATCGACGCGTTGCTGGCTTTCCAGCAATTGCCGATGGAGGCGCCATTGCCCAGCTATGACGTCGCGCTGTTACGTCGGGAGCTGGAATTGTTTCCTGAATGGTACGTTCGCCGGGAGTTGGGCATCGAGCTCGACGCGCGGCAACTTGCCCTGTGGCAGCGCGTCAGCGAACACCTGATAAACAGCGCCCTGGCCCAGCCCAAGGTGCTGGTGCATCGCGACTATATGCCGCGCAACCTGATGATCAGCGAGCCGAACCCCGGCGTGCTGGATTTCCAGGATGCGGTCTACGGCCCGGTGACCTACGACATCACGTGCCTGTTCAAGGATGCGTTCCTCAGTTGGCCGCAGGCCCGCGTGCGGGAATGGCAGCGCGGTTATTGGCAGCGTGCTGGCGAGTTGGGCATACCGGTGCAGGCAGACTTTGAAGAATTCCTGCGGGCCAGTGATCTGATGGGCGTGCAGCGTCACCTGAAGGTGATCGGCATCTTCGCGCGCATTTGCCATCGCGATGGCAAACCACGCTACCTGGCGGACGTGCCGCGCTTCTTTGCTTATATAGAGGCGGTGCTCGCGGACCGGCCAGAGTTGAGCGAACTGGGTGAGTTGCTGGCGAGCCTGCGTGTCGAGGCGGCGGTATGAAGGCCATGATCCTGGCCGCCGGCAAAGGAGAGCGGATGCGCCCGCTCACCCTGCACACGCCCAAGCCGCTGATCCAGGCCGGCGGCAAGCGCCTGATCGAGTATCACCTCGAGGCGCTGGCGAAAGCCGGCTTCACCGATATCGTCATCAACCATGCCTGGCTCGGCCAGCAGATCGAAGGTTACCTGGGGGACGGCGCGCAGTACGGCGTACGTATCCAGTACTCGGCCGAAGGCGAGCCGCTGGAAACCGGCGGCGGGATTTTCAAGGCCTTGCCGCTGCTGGGGGACGAACCGTTCCTGGTGGTCAATGGCGACATCTGGACCGACTATGACTTCGCCAGCCTGAACCAGCCGTTGAATGGCCTGGCCCACCTGGTAATGGTCGACAATCCGGCCCATCACCCGTCCGGCGGTGACTTCTACATAAAGGACGGCGCGCTTCATGATGCCGCCCCCGGTGCCGATAACCTGACCTTCAGTGGCATTTCCGTGCTCGACCCGAAGTTGTTCGCGGGTTGCAGCGCAGGGGCCTTCAAGCTGGCGCCGCTGCTGCGTGATGCCATGGCGAAAGGACTGGTGACAGGAGAACACATGAACGGACGCTGGATCGATGTCGGGACGCTGGAGCGCCTGGCGCAAGTCGAAACCCTGCTGACAGCGGGGCACTAGGATGTTGTGGCCAGGGACTCTGATCGGAGCCGGGGCAGGCTTTGCCATTGCCAGCATTCCGGGGGCTATGTTGGGCGCGTTGCTGGGCCAGGCGTTGGACCGGCGTTTGGAACTGCAAAGCTGGGCGCAGCTACGTGAGCGCCTCGGCGGTCGGCCGGCGCTGCGCAATGACGAATTGCTGTTCGTGTTGCTCGGCCGCCTGGCCAAGAGTAATGGCCGGGTAGTGGACGGGCATATCCAGCAGGCGCGCCAGGAAATGCGCTCGCTGGACATGTCCGAGCCGGCCCGGCGCCGTGCGATTGCCGCGTTCAATCGCGGCAAATCCGGCTCGGACCGGGTGCGCAGTTATTTGGGCGTGCTCAAGGCCCAGCCTCATGCGGCGGAAGGTGTGCTGCGTGCCTGTTGGCGCATGGCCTGGGCGGACGGCAAGGCCAGTACCGCCGAGCGAGAGTTGATTGAGCAATGGGGCAAATGGCTGGGTTGGACGGTTCAGCAGATCCAGGCCCTGGCGGCTGACTACGAGCCAGAGCGCAAACCGTTGGCCAATCGTGGCGGGGCCTATCAGGAGGCGCTACGGATTCTGGGGGTGACCTCGACCACTGAGCCATCGGTGATCAAACGCGCTTACCGGCGACTGCTCAGCCGGCACCACCCGGACAAGATTGCTGGCAGTGGTGCCAGTCCAGCCCAGGTGCGGGAGGCGACCGAACGTACCCGCGAGCTGCACAACGCCTATGCGCTGATTCGCGAAAGACGAGACTTTCGCTGACTGTGGGAGCTGGTTTGCCTGCGATGGCATCACCTCGGCGCATCAGTGAAACCGAGTTGCCTGTATCGCAGGCAAGCCACCCACAGTTGAGCTTTATCAGTTTCAACAGCGGCGATCAGTCCCCGGGATTTTGCGGGCTCAGCCAGCCGCGAATCCGCCGATACAGTTGCTCTTGTCCGGCCGGGCTGTTGTCGGGGAAGGCCTTCAGGGACACTTGTTTGTAGTTGTCATTCTTCAAACGCTTACTGGCCTGGGAGCGTTCCTGGGCGGTCTTGCGTGACTGGGTGTCGTCCTGATAGAAAAAGTCTGCCGTCGCCAACTTCAGCTTCGGTGCCAGTTGTTGCAGGTCCGGGGCACGGCCCACCGGGGTTTGCCCGGCCACCATAACGAATTTCTGCACCTGCGCCGGTTGTTTTTCACTCAGGTAACGCGCGGCCCACCATGCGCCGGTGCCGTGGCCGAGCAGCACAACGCTGCGGGCATTCTGGGTCTGGGCGAAGGCGAGGGCGGCGTCAATGCGCGCAAAGATTCGCGTGGCATCGGTCTTGTCTTGTTCATCGTTGCCCGGAACCACGGCCGGGTCGGTGCCTTCAGCTTCGGCGCTGGCGGCCTGCTCCACGGGTTTGGCGACGGTACTCGCGTCTTTGCTGCTGGTGTCCACGGCCGCCTTGGTCGATTCGATGAGGCGCGGCGGCAGCGTGTCCAGGGTCAGGTCCGGCAGGGACAAACT
Source organism: Pseudomonas sp. MWU16-30323 (assembly GCF_020515595.1). Classification (NCBI taxonomy): domain Bacteria; kingdom Pseudomonadati; phylum Pseudomonadota; class Gammaproteobacteria; order Pseudomonadales; family Pseudomonadaceae; genus Pseudomonas; species Pseudomonas sp. MWU16-30323. The sequence continues at coordinate 29,914 of NZ_JAIWYM010000002.1, read as the reverse complement.
GAGGGTGCCCCATGCCGCGTCCGGTAATTTCTGGCGCAACGGCCCGATTGCTTGAGGCCAGTCAGCACTTTCGCCGTTGCCCGGGACGATAATCACCACGCCTTCAGGTTCGCCAGTGTTGGCCGGTTTCCACAGGGCCAGGAAAGAATCGCTGCCCGCCTGCAACTGTTGCTGTTCCTGCTGCGGGATTTGTCGCTCCAGGGCATTGGCTTCTTCCTGGCTGCGTTCCGGCAAGGGTTGGCGCGCCACCGGTTTTTCCGGGGGCGGAGCGGGCGTGTCGGCAGCCTCGACACAAAAGGCGCTGGTAAACAGCAGCGACAGGCACAATGCTGGCAGTGCCGAACGGTGGGAAAGTGGCATCGTTGAATTCCGGCCAGAAGTGATTCCGGCAGCCTAATGGGTTGGTCAGTATTTGTCAGTGGATGAGACGTGGATCATGGGTTTTCGCTACCTGCTGGTTATCGGCTGTTTATGCTTTCCCTTGATCGCGGGCGCCGTGCCTGCGCCTGCCCCTCACCAGGCGCAGCTCGATGCCAGCCAGCGTGAATGGCTCGGCCGGCATCCCGACTTGCGGGTCGGCCTGGTGTTGCAGGCGCCTTATGCCCAATACGATCGGCGCTTGCAGCGGCTGTCCGGGGCCAACGTCGAATTGATGCAGTGGCTGGCCAAGGCGCTGAACATCGAGCTGACCTGGCGCAACTTTCCCAGTCAGGAGCAACTGGAGGCAGCCGTGCGTGACGGCGAGGTCGACCTCGCTCCCGGGCTGCTGCAAACCCCGGCCGGGCTGCGGCTGTGGCTATTCTCTGACCCGTACATGCGGGTGCCCCAGCACATCGTCGGGATTCGCGACGGAGGCACGTCGGTAGACCTGGAAAAACTCGACGACCAATCCCGCGTCGCCGTGCGGATGCCCAGCGCGGTGGCGGATTACCTGCGCAGCACCTACCCGAGCCTCAACCTGCAAGGCGTGCCCATGGAGCGCCAGGCCCTGCAATTGCTGGTAAGCCAGCAAGCCCGGTATGCCGTGGTGGATGAGGCGCAATTGAGCCGGTTGTCTGGGGAAACCGAGTTCGCCGGCCTGGCCGTGGTGGGCGATATCGGCCTGCCGCAATTGTTGCGGGTGGCGACGCGGCGCGACTGGCCCGAGTTGGCCGACATCATGCAAAGCGCCTTGCGCGCGATTCCCGCGCGGGATCTGGACCAGTTGCACACCCGCTGGCTGCAGCCCAAATATCCTCGTGTGACCGAGTCTCCCGGGTTCTGGCAAAACCTCACCTTGCTTCTCGGCCTTCTCTTGCTCGCCAGCCTGGCCGTGGTGTTCTGGCAACGCCGCCAGCAACGCGGCCTGGAACACAACCTGCTGGCCGCCCGGGAAGAAAGCGCCGCCCGGGCCGCCGGTGCCGAAGCCTTGCGCCTGACCCAGTTCTCCATCGACCAAAGCACCGTCGGCATCCTCTGGGTCAATTGGGACAGCCATGTGCGCTACGCCAACCAGGCCGCAGAAACCATGCTCGGCTACGCTCCCGGCGCCCTGATCGAGCGACCGCTGATCGAATTCGACCCGACGCTGACCATGGACCGCTGGCTCAACCTGTGGAAACGCGCCCGGGCCAGCGAAGACGGGCCGCAGAGTTTTGCGACCAATTGCCTGCGCGCCGATGGCAGTGTATTGCCGGCCGACGTGTCCCTGAGTTTCCTGCGCTTTGCCGACGGCGAATACCTGGTGGTCTACCTCAACGACGTCACCGAGCGGCGCCGGGCCCTCGCGGCCTTGCAGGAAAGCGAGGCGCGGCTGCAAGGGATCGCCGCCAATGTGCCGGGGCTGGTGTTTCGCCTGGAGCGCTTGCCGCGCAGCGAGGCGATCGAGTTTGCCTACATCAGCCAGGGCAGCGAGGGGCTGGTAGGTTACGCGCCGGAAGTGCTCAGTCACCCGGCCATGGGCATTCGCAGCCTGGTGCATCCCGACGACCGCGCCAGTTATCACCGCACCCAGGACCACGCCATCGAAACCGAGAGCAACTGGGCCTGGCAGGGCCGCATCCTGACCCGCCTGGGCGAGCAGCGCTGGGCCGATATCAAGGCCGTGACCCGACGCCTGGAAGACGGCGCTGTGGTCTGGGACGGCATTGTCTGGGACATCAGCGAGAGCAAACGCATCGAGCTGGAGCTGGACGCCTCCCGCGCGCAACTGCGGGAATTGTCGGCCCACCTGGAAACCGTGCGTGAGGAAGAGAAGGCCCGCATCGCCCGGGAAGTGCACGACGAACTGGGGCAAATGCTCACCGTGCTCAAGCTGGAAACCTCGATGTGCGAGCTGACCTACGCGCAACTGGATCCCGGCCTGCACGAGCGGCTGAACAGCATGAAGCGCCTGATCGCGCAACTGTTCCAACTGGTGCGCGATGTGGCCACCGCGCTGCGCCCGCCGATTCTCGACGCCGGGATCGCCTCAGCGATCGAATGGCAGGCCCGGCGTTTTGAAGCCCGTACGCAGATTCCCTGCCTGGTCCAGGTGCCGGATAACCTGCCGGTATTGAGCGACGCCAAGGCCATCGGCCTGTTCCGTATCCTGCAGGAGGCACTGACCAATGTGATGCGCCATGCCCAGGCGCATACTGTCGAGCTGACGCTGGTGGTGGAGGGCGCGCACCTGCGCCTGACCATCAGCGACGATGGCATTGGTTTCGTCCAGGCCTCCGGGCGGCCGGTATCGTTTGGCCTGGTGGGCATGCGCGAGCGGGTGCTGATCATGGGCGGGCAGTTGAGCCTGGACAGCGCATTGGGTGAAGGCACCACCCTGAGTGTGACGGTGCCGCTGGATTGATAACCAAAAGAAGAGGACGTCCACTGTGATCCGTGTACTGGTAGCTGAAGACCACACCATCGTTCGCGAAGGCATCAAGCAACTGATCGGCCTGGCCAAGGACCTGCTGGTGGTGGGCGAGGCGAGCAATGGCGAGCAGTTGCTGGAAACCCTACGCCATGTGCCGTGCGAGGTGGTGTTGCTGGACATCTCGATGCCCGGCGTCAACGGCCTGGAAGCCATCCCGCGGATTCGTGCGCTGAACAACCCCCCGGCGATCCTGGTGCTGTCAATGCACGACGAAGCGCAAATGGCCGCCCGCGCCCTGAAGGTCGGTGCCGCCGGTTATGCCACCAAGGACAGTGACCCGGCGCTGCTGCTGACGGCGATCCGCAAGGTTGCGGCGGGCGGGCGGTATATCGACCCGGACCTGGCGGACCGCATGGTCTTCGAGGTCGGCCTGACCGACTCCCGGCCGCTGCATTCGCTGTTGTCGGAGCGCGAGTTCTCGGTCTTCGAGCGCCTGGCCCAGGGCGCCAACGTCAACGACATCGCCCAGCAGTTGGCATTGAGCAGCAAAACCATCAGCACCCACAAGGCGCGCTTGATGCAAAAGCTCAACATCACCTCCCTGGCGGAACTGGTGAAGTACGCCATGGAGCACAAGCTTCTATAGCCGCCTATCTATTTGCGACCACCCTGTGCCGCTAGAAAACCCATTCCTGCCACCTGCAGCTGTCGCACTGTTCTGTGCCCGCCATCCGTGTAGGGCGATCCCTACCCCAAACCTTCCATCCTGCTGATGCCAATCTCTCCGGGCCCCCGATTTTCGCGGGCTTGCGGCTGGACTACGCTGGGTCCATGGCAGTCCAAAACAAAAAGGTGCGGGTATGAGCGAGGTGGATTCAAATGATGTGCTGGTCAGCTTTCGTGGCGTGCAGAAGAGCTACGACGGCGAGAACCTGATCGTCAAAGACCTCAACCTGGAGATTCGCAAGGGCGAGTTCCTGACCCTGCTCGGGCCGTCCGGCTCGGGCAAGACCACCAGCCTGATGATGCTCGCCGGCTTCGAAACCCCCACCGCCGGCGAGATCCAGCTGGCCGGTCGTTCCATCAACAACGTGCCGCCCCACAAGCGTGACATCGGCATGGTGTTCCAGAACTACGCGCTGTTCCCCCACATGACGGTCTCCGAGAACCTGGCGTTTCCGCTCTCTGTACGCGGCCTGAGCAAGACCGACATCAGCGAGCGGGTCAAGCGTGTGCTGAGCATGGTCCAGCTCGATGCCTTCGCCCAACGCTACCCGGCGCAACTCTCCGGCGGCCAGCAACAGCGGGTGGCCCTGGCCCGGGCGCTGGTGTTCGAGCCACAGCTGGTGCTGATGGACGAACCCCTCGGCGCCCTCGACAAGCAACTGCGCGAACACATGCAGATGGAGATCAAGCACCTGCACCAGCGCCTCGGCGTGACCGTGGTGTACGTGACCCACGACCAGGGCGAAGCATTGACCATGTCCGACCGGGTGGCGGTTTTCCACCAGGGCGAGATCCAGCAGATCGCCGCCCCGCGCACCCTGTATGAAGAGCCGAAAAACACCTTCGTCGCCAACTTCATCGGCGAGAACAACCGTCTCAATGGCCGCCTGCACAGCCACACCGGCGACCGCTGCGTGGTCGAGTTGGCGCGCGGCGAAAAGGTCGAGGCGCTGGCGGTGAACGTTGGCCAGGTCGGCGGTCCGGTGACCCTGTCGGTACGCCCGGAGCGCGTCAGCCTGAATGGTTCCAGCGAAAGCTGCGTCAACCGTTTCTCCGGGCGCGTGGCCGAATTCATCTACCTGGGCGACCACGTGCGGGTGCGCCTGGAAGTCTGCGGCAAGTCCGATTTTTTTGTGAAACAACCGATCGCCGAGCTGGACACGGCCCTGGCGGTCGGCGACGTGGTACCGATTGGCTGGCAGGTCGAGCACGTTCGCGCACTCGACCCACTTCTAGAGGCGAATTGATCGCCCCCTTGCTTCACCAACCTCGCACGTGGAGAGAACAACAATGTTGAGATCCCTGAAATATTCCGCCCTGGCTTTGAGCCTGATGGGTGCGACACAGGCCATGGCAGGCCCCGATTTGACGGTCGTGTCCTTCGGTGGCGCGAACAAGGCGGCGCAGGTCAAGGCCTTCTACGCCCCGTGGGAAAGCGCGGGCAACGGCAAGATTGTCGCCGGCGAGTACAACGGTGAAATGGCCAAGGTCAAAGCCATGGTCGACACCAAGAGCGTGTCCTGGGACCTGGTGGAAGTGGAGTCACCGGAACTGTCCCGTGGTTGTGACGAAGACATGTTCGAACCCCTGGACCCGAAACTGTTCGGCAACCCGGGCGACTACGTGAAGGGCGCGATCCAGCCCTGCGGCGTTGGCTTCTTCGTATGGTCCACCGTGCTGGCCTACAACGCCGACAAACTCAAAGCACCGCCAGGCGGCTGGGCAGATTTCTGGGACACCAAGAAATTCCCGGGCAAGCGTGGCCTGCGCAAGGGCGCCAAGTACACCCTGGAGTTCGCCTTGATGGCTGACGGTGTGGCGCCGAAGGATGTGTACAAAGTGCTGGCCGGCAAAGATGGCCAGGACCGCGCGTTCAAGAAACTCGATGAACTCAAGCCGTATATCCAGTGGTGGGAAGCGGGCGCCCAACCGCCGCAGTACCTCGCTTCTGGTGACGTCGTGATGAGTTCTGCCTACAACGGCCGGATCGCCGCCGTGCAGAAAGAAAGCAACCTGAAAGTGGTGTGGAACGGCGGGATCTACGACTTCGACGCCTGGGCCATTCCAAAAGGACTGGCCAAGGACCGTGCTGACGCGGCGAAGAAGTTCATCGCCTTCTCGGTGCAGCCGCAGCAGCAGAAGACCTACTCGGAAAACATCGCCTACGGCCCGGCTAATACCCAAGCCGTACCGTTGCTGGCCAAGGACATCCTGAAGGATATGCCGACGACCCCGGAAAACATCGCCAACCAGGTGCAGATCGACGTGAGCTTCTGGGCGGATAACGGTGAGCAACTGGAGCAGCGCTTTAACGCGTGGGCGGCCAAGTAACCCGGTCTCCAATGTGACACCCACCTTGTGGCGAGGGCGCTTGCTCCCGCTGGACTGCGCAGCAGTCCCATCTTTTGGGGCCGCTTCGCAGCCCAGCGGGAGCAAGCTCCCTCGCCACAGGACAAGCGCCACACCAACGTTTTGCATTCATGTTTAAGAACCCGGAGTTCGCCATGGCCATCGCCATTCCCAGCCCCACCCTGAAACAGCGCCTGGCGCGTGCCGAGCGGCTCAACCGCTGGAAGGCCCAGGCCTTGATCGCGCCGCTGGTGGTGTTTTTGCTGCTGGTGTTCCTGGTGCCGATTGTGGCGCTGCTCTACAAAAGCGTCGGCAACCCGGAAGTGGTGGGTGGCCTGCCGCGCACGGTGGTAGCGGTAACCGCCTGGGACGGTCGTGGCCTGCCCGGCGAGCCGGTGTACCAGGCCATCAGCGAGGACCTGGGCGAAGCCCGGAAAAACTCGACCCTGGGCGACCTCTCAAAACGCTTGAACATGGAACTGGCGGGCTATCGCAGCCTGCTGACGAAAACCGCGCGGGCGCTGCCGTTTACCGAAGCGCCTGCCTCTTATAAAGAAGCGCTGGAAAACCTCGACGAACGCTGGGGTGACCCGGCGTACTGGCAGGCGATCCGGCGCAACACCAGCAGTCTCACGCCTTACTACCTGCTGGCCGCCGTGGATCATCGCATCGACGACCTCGGCGAAATCGCCCCGGCCACTCCGGACCAGGCGATCTACCTCGATATCTTCGCCCGTACGTTCTGGATGGGCCTGGTCATCACCGTGTGCTGCCTGCTGCTGGCCTACCCGTTGGCTTACCTGCTGGCCAACTTGCCGGCACGGCAAAGCAACCTGCTGATGATCCTGGTGCTGCTGCCGTTCTGGACCTCGGTATTGGTGCGCGTGGCGGCCTGGATCGTGTTGCTGCAGTCCGGCGGCTTGATCAACAGCGCGCTGATGGGAATGGGGCTGATCGATAAACCCGTCGAGTTGGTGTTCAACCGGCTGGGGGTCTACATCTCCATGGTGCACATCCTGTTGCCGTTCATGATCTTGCCGATCTACAGCGTAATGAAGGGCATCTCGCCCACCTACATGCGAGCGGCAATTTCCCTGGGCTGCCACCCATTCGCCAGCTTCTGGCGCGTGTACTTCCCGCAGACCTACGCCGGCGTTGGCGCCGGCTGCCTGTTGGTGTTCATTTTGGCGATTGGCTATTACATCACCCCGGCCTTGCTGGGCAGCCCGAACGACCAGATGGTCAGCTACTTCGTGGCCTTCTACACCAACACCAGCATCAACTGGGGCATGGCCACGGCCCTGGGCGGCTTGCTGCTGCTGGCCACCGTGGTGCTGTACCTGATCTACAACTGGCTGGTGGGCGCCAGCCGCCTGCGCCTGAGCTAAGGAGACCGTTGCGATGCTGAGCCCTTATATGTCGCCCGTGGAACGGGTCTGGTTCTACAGCTTGCGGATTCTCTGCGGCCTGATCCTGTTGTTCCTGATCTTGCCGGTGCTGGTGATCATCCCGCTGTCGTTCAACAGCGGAAGTTTCCTGGTCTACCCGCTGCAAGGTTTCTCGCTGCACTGGTACCAGGACTTCTTCGGCTCGGCGGAATGGATGCGGGCCCTGAAGAACAGCATCATCGTGGCCCCGGCGGCGACGGTGCTGGCGATGGTGTTCGGCACCTTGGCAGCGATCGGCCTGACCCGTGGGCATTTCCCCGGCAAGGCGCTGGTCATGGCCCTGGTGATTTCGCCGATGGTGGTGCCGGTGGTGATTATCGGCGTGGCCAGTTACCTGTTCTTCGCACCGCTGGGCCTGGGCAACAGCTTCTTCTCGTTGATCGTGGTGCACGCGGTGCTGGGCGTGCCGTTTGTGATCATCACGGTGTCGGCGACCTTGCAGGGGTTCAACCATAACCTGGTGCGGGCGGCGGCCAGCCTGGGCGCATCACCGCTGACGGCGTTTCGCCGGGTGACCTTGCCGCTGATTGCGCCGGGGGTGATTTCCGGGGCGCTGTTTGCCTTTGCCACCTCGTTTGATGAAGTGGTGGTGACGCTGTTCCTCGCCGGGCCCGAACAGGCGACCTTGCCGCGCCAGATGTTCAGCGGCATCCGCGAAAACCTCAGCCCCACCATTGCCGCAGCGGCGACCTTGTTGATTGCGTTCTCGGTGGTGCTGTTGCTGACCCTGGAATGGCTGCGGGGGCGCAGTGAAAAGCTGCGTACTGCGCAGGTCTAAAGGCCGGCTCTCGGTCAAATGTGGGAGCTGGCTTGCCTGCGATGCGGGCGACTCGGTTTTTCAGTTGCACCGAGTTGATGCTATCGCAGGCAAGCCAGCTCCCACAGGGAACGTGCCATTCAGCGGCTGAATGGCAGACAACCCGTAATCAGACGCTATCCTTGTGCCAGCCCATAACTGATAAGAGGCCGCGCACATGAGTACTTCCTCATTCAAGATCGCCCATAAACTGCTCACCGGCCCAGGCGCCATCGAGCAACTGGCCGCCGAGCTGACGCGGCTGGATGTCGACAACCCGCTGATTGTCACTGACGCGGCGCTGGTCAAGTCCGGCACCGTGGCGCTGGCGCTGGCGCACCTGGGTGAGCGGACCTATGAAATTTTCGACCGCGTGCTGCCCGACCCGGAAATCGCCATCGTCGAGGACTGCATGCGTGTCTACCGCGAAGGCGGGCACGATGGCCTGATCGGCGTCGGCGGCGGCAGTGCGATCGACATCGCCAAGAGCGTGGCGGCCTACGCCGGTTACCACGGTGCCCTGGCCGACCTGTTCGGCGTGGACCAGGTGCCGCGCAAAGGCCCGCCGCTGATCGCGATTCCTACCACCGCCGGCACCGGTTCTGAAGTGACCAACGTGGCGATTCTGTCGGACAAGGTCGCGCAACTGAAAAAAGGCATCGTCAGCGACTTCCTGCTACCGGACGTGGCCCTGATCAGCCCCCAAATGACCCTGACCTGCCCCCGCAGCGTGACGGCCGCCAGTGGCGTGGATGCACTGGTGCATGCCATCGAGTCCTACTTGTCGCTGAATGCCTCGCCGATCACTGATGCGCTGGCCATCGGTGCGATCAAGCTGATCGCCAAGGCATTGCCCAAGGCCTACGCCAATCCGCTCAACCTGCAAGCCCGTGACGACATGGCCACCGCCAGCCTGATGGCCGGGATGGCGTTCGGGAATGCCGGCGTGGGCGCGGTGCATGCGTTGGCCTATCCACTGGGCGGGCGCTTCAACATCGCCCACGGCGTGAGCAATGCCTTGCTGCTGCCCTACGTGATGCATTGGAACAAGCTGGCATGCGTGGAGCGCATGCAGGAGATTGCCGAGGCCATGGGCGTGAACGTCACGGGGCTGAGTGCCGTGGAGGCGGCGGATCAGGCCGTCGAGGCGATGACGAGACTGTGTGCCGCAGTGGAGATCCCGTCCGGCCTGCGCAGCTTCGGTGTGCCCGAAGACGCCATCCCGGCCATGGCCATAGAGGCCGCGGGGATCGAACGCCTGATGCGCAACAATCCGCGCAAGCTCAGCGCCGCGGATATCGAGAAAATCTACCGGGCTGCGTTCTAACCATTGAGCGAGGTCACGGTGCGCGCGGCAAAGCATGAGGTATACAATGCGCGCCATCGTGATTTAGCTCAAAAAGGTGCGTCATGCAGCCCTTCGTCATTGCTCCATCGATTCTCTCCGCCGACTTCGCCCGCCTGGGTGAGGAAGTGGACAAGGTGTTGGCCGCCGGTGCCGACTTCGTTCACTTCGATGTCATGGACAACCACTATGTGCCGAACCTGACCATTGGTCCGATGGTCTGCGCCGCCCTGCGCAAATACGGCGTGACCGCGCCCATCGACGCGCACTTGATGGTCAGCCCGGTGGACCGCATCGTCGGTGACTTCATCGAGGCCGGTGCGACCTACATCACGTTCCACCCGGAAGCCACGCTGCACGTGGACCGCACTCTGCAACTGATCCGCGAGGGCGGTTGCAAGGCCGGCCTGGTGTTCAACCCGGCCACCCCGCTGAGCGTGCTTGAGTACGTGATGGACAAGGTCGACATGGTCCTGTTGATGAGCGTCAACCCAGGCTTCGGCGGGCAGAAGTTCATCCCCGGCACCCTCAACAAGCTGCGTGAAGCACGGGCGCTGATCGATGCCTCGGGCCGTGATATCCGCCTTGAGATCGACGGTGGCGTCAACGCCAACAACATCCGCGAAATCGCCGCAGCGGGTGCCGACACCTTTGTGGCCGGCTCGGCGATTTTCAATGCCCCGGACTATCAGGAAGTGATCGCCAAGATGCGCGCAGAACTGGCGCTGGCGCGTCCATGAGTGGCTTTGAGCAGTTGTTCCCCGGCAAACTGCCACGGTTGGTGATGTTCGATCTGGACGGTACGTTGATCGATTCGGTGCCGGACCTGGCGGCGGCGGTGGACCAGATGCTGCTCAAGCTGGGGCGCAAGCCAGCGGGCATCGAGTCGGTGCGCGAGTGGGTTGGCAACGGCGTGCAGATGCTGGTGCGCCGGGCCCTGGCCAACAACATCGAGGCCGAGGGTGTCGATGAGGTGGAGGCCGAGCACGCCCTTGAGTTGTTCAACGTGGCCTATGAAAACGGCCACGAGCTGACCGTGGTTTATCCCGGCGTGCGCGACACCCTTAAATGGCTGCACAAGCAGGGCGTGGAAATGGCCCTGATCACCAACAAACCGGAGCGCTTTGTCGCGCCTTTGTTGGACCAGATGAAGATCGGCCGGTATTTCCGCTGGATCATCGGTGGCGATACCTTGCCGCAGAAGAAGCCCGATCCGGCGGCACTGTTTTTCGTGATGAAAATGGCCAATATTCCGGCGTCCCAATCGCTGTTTGTCGGCGATTCACGCAGCGATGTGCTGGCGGCGAAAGCGGCGGGGGTCAAGTGCGTGGCCTTGAGTTACGGCTACAACCATGGCCGGCCGATTGCCGAGGAATCCCCGGCGCTGGTGATTGATGACCTGCGCCTGTTAATCCCCGGTTGCTTGGGAGCGGGCGCTGAGATAACGTTGCCCGACGCTGTTCCATCCCCTTCTGGAAATCCCATCGTGGTGGTCACTCGCAAACTCTGGATGAAAGTCATCAAGGCCCTGGCCCGCTGGCGTTGGCGCGCCTGACTGATCCTGGCCGCGCTGCGGCACGTTTGCACACCTGACCGTTAGACCCTCAAGCCACGAGGCACCCCATGATCCGCGAAGAATTCCTGCGTTTGGCCGCTGCCGGCTACAACCGTATCCCCATGGCCTGCGAAACCCTGGCCGACTTCGACACGCCATTGTCGATCTACCTGAAACTGGCCGACGAGCCCAACTCCTATCTGCTGGAGTCGGTGCAGGGCGGCGAGAAATGGGGTCGTTATTCGATCATCGGCCTGCCGTGCCGTACGGTGCTGCGGGTACATGATCACCATGTGAGCATCACCCTGGACGGCGTCGAGATTGAAAGCCACGACGTGGAAGACCCGCTGGCCTTCGTCGAGGAGTTCAAGGCGCGCTACAACGTGCCGACCATCGCCGGCCTGCCGCGCTTCAACGGTGGCCTGGTGGGTTACTTCGGCTACGACTGCGTGCGCTACGTGGAAAAACGCCTGGGCAAATCCCCGAACCCTGATCCGTTGGGCGTGCCGGACATTCTGCTGATGGTTTCCGACGCGGTGGTGGTGTTCGACAACCTCGCGGGCAAGATGCACGCGATTGTGTTGGCCGACCCTTCCCAGGCCGACGCGTTCGAGCAAGGCCAGGCCAGCCTCGAAGCGTTGCTGGAAAAACTGCGCCAGCCAATCACCCCGCGTCGCGGCCTGGACCTTAGCCGTCCACCGGCGGCTGACCCGGTGTTCCGCTCCAGCTTTACCCAGGATGACTACGAGCGTGCCGTCGATACCATCAAGGAATATATCCTTGCCGGTGACTGCATGCAGGTGGTGCCGTCGCAACGCATGTCCATCGACTTCAAGGCCGCGCCCATCGATCTGTACCGGGCGTTGCGCTGCTTCAACCCGACGCCGTACATGTACTTCTTCAACTTTGGCGACTTCCATGTGGTAGGCAGTTCGCCGGAAGTGCTGGTGCGTGTGGAAGACAACCTGATCACCGTGCGCCCGATTGCCGGCACGCGCCCTCGCGGTGCGACCGAGGAAGCGGACCTGGCGCTGGAGCAGGACCTGCTGAGCGACGACAAGGAAATCGCCGAGCACTTGATGCTGATCGACCTGGGCCGCAACGACACCGGGCGTGTCTCGGAAATCGGCTCGGTGAAACTCACCGAGAAGATGGTGATCGAGCGTTATTCCAACGTGATGCACATCGTGTCCAACGTCACCGGCGAGCTGAAGGCTGGGTTGACGGCAATGGATGCACTGCGGGCGATCCTGCCGGCGGGCACCTTGTCGGGCGCGCCGAAGATTCGTGCGATGGAAATCATCGACGAGCTGGAGCCGGTCAAGCGTGGTGTGTATGGCGGTGCGGTGGGGTATTTCGCCTGGAACGGCAATATGGACACTGCGATCGCGATTCGTACGGCGGTGATCAAGGACGGCGAACTGCACGTGCAGGCGGGCGGCGGGATTGTGGCCGACTCGGTGCCGGCCCTGGAGTGGGAAGAGACGCTGAACAAGCGCCGGGCGATGTTCCGTGCGGTGGCGCTGGCTGAGCAGACCCCGTAGGACTGAAGTCAGACGTAGATCAAAAATGTGGGAGCGGGCTTGCTCGCGAAGGCGGTGTGACAGTCACCTGATGTATTGACTGACCCACTGCATTCGCGAGCAAGCCCGCTCCCACATTTGTTTTTGTGCAATCTTCAAATCCGAGTCAGAAATCCAGACTCACCCCGACACTCACCCCCTGCTGGGTAAAGTTGTCATCCTTTCTCACGTTATAGGCCGCGTTCAACGCCAGGTCCTTGGTCACCTTGTGGGTAATCCCCAGGTTCAAGCGGTCCGAATTGCTGCGTGGCGTGTAGCCGTCCAGTTTGAAATCAATCCCCGGCACGCTGTTGAGGGACATGCCCACTCGCTGCGTATCGTTTTCAAACTCGTGTTCGTGGGCCACTTCGCCAAACACCAGAGTTTGCGGAGTGAAGCGGTAGTTGGCCTGTAATCCGATTCCCAGGCGCTTGGAGTCGCGCTGTTGGTCATCAAAGGTCAGCGCGGTGGAGCGGGCATCTCTCTCCGAATAACCATTCACCTCGACCCGCGAGTAATCGGCGCTGATGAAGGGCGAGAAGTGCCATTCGCTATTGGGCTCGGCGATGTCATACCCCACGCGTGCGCTCAAGGCCCATAGCCAGCCGTCAGTGTCGCCTTTCTCGGTGCCTTCGCTGATACCCAGGGCGAACTTGCGCTTGAGGTTGTCGAAGTCCAGCTTGCCGCCGGTCAATGCGGCGTCGGCCCACCAGTGATCTTCCTGATATTGGGCGAACGCGGTGCCCAGGTAGCTATTGAGCTTGTAGTCAGAATCGCTGGCGCCGGCCTCAAGGCTCTGGCGGTAGAAGCCTGCCGCCACACCCACACGCCACTCGTCATTGAGCCTGTAGCTGCCACCGATGTTCAGGTTATAGCCACTGCCGTCGCCGCTGGCCGAGCTGTTTTGATCATCGAAGTCCAGGTGCTGGCCGCCAGCGTCGACAATCGCTCGCCATTGGCCTACGGCCTGCCAGCTACCCGAGTCGGCTTGCCATTGGTTACGCAATGAATCCTGATGGGCGCGCAAGGTACCTTGGGCCATTTCCGGAAGCAGGGTGATTTCCCAGGGGGCAGCCAGCAGCGAATACGCGTAGTCGGCGATCAATACCTGGCCGGCCTCGGTCGGGTGGACCGTGTCGTTGTAAATCAGCTTGGTCGGGTCCGGATTGGTGCCGCCGACGCCATACACGGGGTTCCGGCAGGTGGTGCCGCTAAAGCAGGTCTGGTTGAGGTTTTGATCGGTGGCAAAGCCAAATCGTCCGGGATCGGCGAAGGTTTCCTTGAGCAGCAACGGAATGTTCAGCGGGATGATCTGCGCATCGATTTGTGACAGGCGCTGCACCAGGGTCTGGTTGAACACGCCGGCCAGGGCGCTGACGGTCCCTTGGAGCGGCGTGCCATTGACGGCAGGCGTCAGGCCCAGGTCCGGCAGCATCCACACCATGACATATCGGGCGCCAGCCTGTTGCAGAGCCTGGGCGCTGTCGGCCAGGCGACCGGCTGCGGCCGAGGCTTGACCGGGGCTGAGGACCAGGCCGTCGAGGAAGTCATTGCCGCCGCCGGAGAGAAAGTACAACGCGTTGGGGTCGGCTCGGCCACCCGTGGATGCCAGATATCCGGGGCGTGTACGCAACACCAGCCCGGTGTCGCTATCGGTGACGGTGGAGTTACCGGTAATGGCATCGTAGATCTGCTGGGTGGTGTAGCCGCCGACGGCCCAGTTGTTGCCGTCTGCCTGGCCCAACGCGGCGCGCTCCGGCGAGGTGGATGCGTTCAGGTCGCCTGCTGCCACTCCCAGCTTGCCGCCCAATAATGTCGAGGAAATCAGCGAAGTGCTTTCGCCACTGCCGTCGAAGTACTGCGGGCCGGTGCGGTTGGTGAAGCGATAGGTTGAACCCGGAGCGCCAGGGTCGGCGAATGTCCCGGCGTCAGCCAGGCTGTCGCCGAATACGATCATGGTCGAGTAGGGCGACGGCGCGGCGAACGCTTGGGAGCAGGCCAGGGTTAACAGGCAGCCGACGAGTGGAGCGAAATAAGGGGTCTTGGTCATGAGTCCGTCCATGCTTTTGTTTTTTTATCAGCACTGTGACTGTAGCGACCTTTCAAGGGTTCTGAAAAAATTGACGCCAATTATCGGTCGGGCACTTCCCCCCGTATTTGCGGCGCCATATTGCACCGCTGGCGAGGCTACGTTACTGTGCCTGAACGTATGAATGAGACCCTCCCCGTGTTGATCATCAGCAAACTCTTGATGCGAGTAGTCAAGGCGCACGCCCGTTGGCGTTGGCGCGCCTAACTTTTCTCTACCGGCCCCGCCGGACCTGTACCGATTTGCCTTCTTCACCCTTTGTTCGACGCCCCTTGCCGGCCAACCCCGGCAACCGGAAAGTGCGTCTGGCAGCGGGTCACTCCCTTGGAAGGCCGTCATTAGAAGTCAGTGAATTCAAGAGGTCTTAACCCACATGTTGCTGATGATTGATAACTACGACTCCTTTACCTACAACGTTGTGCAGTACCTGGGCGAGCTTGGCGCCGAGGTCAAGGTCGTGCGCAACGACGAATTGACCGTGGCGCAAATCGCCGCGTTGAACCCTGAACGCATCGTCGTCTCCCCGGGCCCGTGCACACCGACCGAAGCGGGCATCTCCCTCGAAGCCATCCAATATTTCGCCGGCAAGCTGCCGATCCTGGGCGTTTGCCTGGGCCATCAGTCCATCGGCCAGGCCTTCGGCGGCGACGTAGTGCGCGCCCGCCAGGTGATGCACGGCAAGACCAGCCCGGTGTTCCACAAGGACCAGGGCGTATTCCACGGTTTGAACCTGCCGGTGACGGTCACCCGCTACCACTCGCTGGTGGTCAAGCGTGAAACCCTGCCCGAGTGCCTCGAGCTGACGGCCTGGACTCAACTGGAAGACGGCTCCGTTGACGAGATCATGGGTCTGCGTCACAAGACACTGAATGTCGAAGGGGTACAGTTTCACCCGGAATCGATTTTGACCGAGCAGGGCTACGAGCTGTTCGCTAACTTTCTCAAGCAGAGCGGCGGCACGCGCTAAGGACTTTTCATGGATATCAAGACTGCCCTGAGCCGTATCGTCGGCCACCTGGACCTGAGCACCGCCGAAATGAGCGATGTGATGCGCGAGATCATGACCGGTCAATGCACCGATGCACAGATTGGAGCGTTCATGATGGCCATGCGCATGAAGAGCGAGAGTATCGACGAAATCGTCGGCGCCGTGTCGGTCATGCGTGAGCTGGCGGACAAAGTCGAACTCAAGACCCTCGACGGCGTGGTCGACGTGGTCGGCACCGGCGGCGACGGTGCGAACATCTTCAACGTGTCGACGGCCTCATCCTTTGTGGTGGCAGCTGCCGGCTGCACCGTGGCCAAACACGGTAACCGTGCGGTGTCGGGTAAAAGCGGCAGCGCCGATTTGCTGGAAGCGGCAGGCATCTACCTGAACCTGACCCCGGTACAAGTGGCGCGCTGCATCGATAACGTCGGCATCGGCTTCATGTTTGCCCAGTCCCATCACGGCGCGATGAAACACGCTGCGGGTCCGCGCAAGGACTTGGGCCTGCGCACCCTGTTCAACATGCTCGGCCCGCTTACGAATCCGGCCGGTGTGAAGCATCAGGTGGTGGGTGTGTTCAGCCAGGCGCTCTGCCGGCCATTGGCCGAAGTCTTGCAGCGCCTGGGCAGCAAGCATGTGCTGGTGGTGCACTCCAAGGATGGCCTGGACGAGTTCAGCCTGGCCGCACCGACCTTCGTGGCGGAGCTGAAGGATGACCAGGTCACCGAATATTGGGTCGAACCTGAAGACCTCGGCATGAAAAGCCAGAGCCTGCACGGCCTGGCGGTGGAAAGCCCGGCGGCCTCCCTTGAATTGATTCGCGATGCCCTGGGGCGTCGCAAGACCGAAAACGGCCAGAAAGCTGCAGAAATGATCGTGCTCAATGCCGGTGCGGCGCTGTATGCCGCGGATCACGCCTACAGTCTTAAAGAGGGTGTTGCCCTCGCTCATGATGCATTGCATACCGGGCTGGCGCGCGAAAAGCTCGAAGAACTGGGTGCGTTTACTGCGGTGTTCAAAGTGGAGAATGAAGGATGAGTGTTCCGACCGTTCTGGAAAAAATCCTGGCCCGCAAGGCAGAAGAAGTCGCCGAACGCCGTGCCCGGGTCAGCCTGGCTGAGCTGGAAGGCCTGGCGAAAAGCGCTGATGCACCGCGCGGGTTTGCCAATGCGCTGATCAAGCAGGCCAAGGAAAAGCAGCCGGCCGTTATCGCTGAAATCAAAAAGGCTTCGCCGAGCAAGGGCGTGATTCGCGAGATCTTTATCCCTGAAGACATTGCCAAGAGCTACGAGAAGGGCGGTGCGACGTGCCTCTCGGTGTTGACCGATATCGACTTCTTCCAGGGTTCCGACCTGTACCTGCAGCAAGCGCGTGGGGCGTGCTCGCTGCCGGTGATCCGCAAGGACTTTATGGTCGACCCGTACCAGATCGTCGAAGCCCGTGCCTTGGGCGCCGATTGCGTGCTGTTGATCGTCTCCGCACTGGATGACGTGAAGATGGCCGAACTGGCGGCCGTGGCCAAAAGCGTCGGCCTCGACGTGCTGGTGGAAGTGCACGACGGTGATGAACTGGAACGCGCGTTGAAAACCCTCGACACACCGTTGGTGGGCGTCAACAACCGCAACCTGCACACGTTTGAAGTCAGCCTGGAAAACACCCTCGACCTGTTGCCGCGTATCCCGCGCGACCGCTTGGTGATTACCGAAAGTGGCATCGTCAATCGCGCCGATGTCGAACTGATGGAAATCAGCGGCGTGTACTCGTTCCTCGTCGGCGAAACCTTCATGCGTGCCGAGAACCCGGGGGCTGAATTGCAGCGCCTGTTCTTCCCGGAGCGTGGCGTTGCTGTCAGCGGTTCAACCCTGGATTGATGATGACCCAGCCGGTGGCGATGACGGTCGAGGCAGGCCTTAAGGCCGAGCAGGATTTGCTCGCCGCTGTCTGCGCGGGGGAGCAGCCGTTCGGCCTGCTGTTCTGGCAGCCCAGCGATCAAGCGTTGGTGATGCCTCGTCGTTTGAGCCGCCTTCCGGCATTCGAGACCGCCAGCCAGGTGTCGGCTGACGCCGGTTGGCCGGTACTGTTGCGGGAGACGGGCGGTGAGCCGGTTCCGCAGTCGGCCGCCACGGTCAATATCGCGCTGGTCTACGCGCCACCGCGCAGTGAAGGTGACCAGGGCCGCATCGAAACCGGTTACCAGCGTTTGTGCCAGCCGATTTGCGACCTGCTTATCGAACTGGGTGGCAATGCATCGGTGGGCGAGATTGACGGGGCCTTTTGTGACGGTCGCTACAACGTCAACCTGGATGGCCGCAAAATGGTCGGTACTGCCCAGCGCTGGCGCCAGAGTGGCGGGCGCCCGGTGGGGTTGGTGCATGGTGCGTTGTTGCTGGATGATGATCGCGTCGAATTGATCGCCGCGGTCAATCGCTTCAATGAAGCGTGTGGCCTGGAACAACGGGTGCGCGCTGAAAGCCACATCGCCCTGCACGAAGCCTTTGCTGCGCCAGACGCGATTGCCCGGCTCGACACGTTGTACCGACAGATGCTCGCGAGCTTCCTTGCGGGTTAACGCGTTCCGAAAACCACCATGGTCTTGCCTTTGACATGCACCAGGTTGCGTTCTTCCAAGTCCTTCAGCACCCGTCCAACCATTTCCCTTGAGCAACCGACGATCCGTCCGATTTCCTGACGGGTGATCTTGATCTGCATTCCGTCGGGATGGGTCATGGCATCCGGCTGCTTGCACAGTTCCAGCAGGCAGCGGGCAACCCGGCCGGTGACGTCGAAGAACGCCAGGTCGCCGACTTTGCGCGTGGTGTCTCTCAGGCGCTGGGCGATCTGGCCGCTCAAGGCGTACAGAATGTCGGGATCCTGCTGGGCCAATTCGCGAAATTTTGCATAGCTGATCTCGGCGACTTCGCATTCGACCTTGGCCCGCACCCAGGCGCTGCGCTCCTGTTCCTTGCCCGCTTGCTCGAAAAGCCCGAGTTCGCCGAAGAAGTCACCGGTATTGAGGTAGGCGATGATCATTTCGCGGCCATCGTCATCCTCGATCAGGATGGTGACTGAGCCTTTGATAATGAAGAACAGGGTTTCCGAACGCTCCCCCGCGCAGATGATGTTGTGCTTGGCCGGATGACGCCGGCGCTGACAATGCATCAGCAGTTTGTCGAGGTTCTTGATCTTGGGTGTGGGAGTAATCGCAACCATGGTTGTATCCCGAAAAGACTGCACGGTGTTGTTGAGCTTGTTTTTTTGTTCAGCGCGATCAACGGTTAAGTCATGTCATCCAGTGGATGGCAATGCGCCATTGATTTGGCGCCAGCTTAACAGACACATTCCGGCTTCATTAGGGAATTTACCCCGTAATCCCTGCTGTTGATCGCTTTGATGGGAAACGCTGACGGCCCAAAGCCCTGTGCTAAGCTGGCGACCCTTTTTTAGCAGTGGAGTCTGGGCGATGAAGGCACGCATCCAATGGGCGGGCGAAGCCATGTTCCTCGGTGAGTCGGGCAGTGGCCATGTCGTGGTCATGGACGGTCCGCCGGAGGCCGGTGGCCGCAACCTGGGCGTACGCCCGATGGAAATGCTCCTGCTCGGTGTAGGCGGTTGCAGCAATTTCGACGTGGTCAGCATCCTGAAGAAGTCCCGCCAGGCGGTGGAAAGCTGCGAAGCGTTCCTGGAAGCAGAGCGTGCGACCGAAGACCCGAAGGTGTTTACCAAGATCCACATGCACTTTGTCGTCAAGGGCCGGGCGCTGAAAGAAGCCCAGGTCAAACGTGCCATCGAGCTGTCGGCAGAGAAGTATTGCTCGGCCTCGATCATGTTGGGCGCTGCGGGTGTTGTCATCACTCATGACTACGAGATCATTGAGCTGGGCTGATCGTTGATTGGCAGGCAAAAAAAGAAAGGGCGCTTAAAAAGCGCCCTTTCTGCGTTATGCGGGACTGTCAGATGCGGTAAGTGCTCTTGGTCATGACCTTGGCCAACAGGCTCATGCCAAACTTCACCGGCGCCGGGAAGCGGAAGCCGCCCGCGTCCAGCGCGCTTTCGGCGTGATGTTCTTCATCAATGCGCATCTGCTCAAGAATCGCCCGGGACTTTTCGTCTTCAGCCGGCAGTTGCTCAAGGTGTTCATTGAGGTGCTTGCACACCTGATGCTCGGTGGCGGCCACAAAACCCAGGCTGACTTTGTCGCTGATCAGCCCGGCTACCGCGCCAATACCAAACGATAAGCCGTAGAACAGCGGATTCAGCACGCTTGGGTGGCTGTTCAACTGGCGGATGCGTTGCTCGCACCACGCCAAGTGGTCGATTTCTTCTTCGGCGGCGTGTTCCATCGCGGCGCGCACTTGCGGCAGTTTGGCGGTCAGGGCCTGGCCCTGATACAGCGCCTGGGCACAGACTTCGCCGGTATGGTTGATGCGCATCAGGCCGGCGACGTGGCGGGTGTCGGTCTCGCTCATCTGCGCTTCGGGCTGCACGATGGCGGGCGACGGACGCTGCGGTTGGCCGCTGAATGGCAACAGCGTGCGCATGGCCGTGTCGGCTTGCAGCAACAGGCGATCAATCGGCGAGTAGTGACGTTGGGTAGTCATGCTGACCTCCGGGAAGAATCTCGGCGGCCAGTTTACCGCAAGAGAGGGGGACGCGTTTGCGCTGGGTCAAATTGCTTGTGTGGCGAGGGAGCTTGCTGCCGCTGGAGTGCGCAGCGCTCTCCTTTTTTGGGGCTGCTACGCAGCCCAGCGGGAGCAAGCTCCCTCGCCACACAAGCTCCCTTGCCACAGGTAGTGCTCAGCCCGGCGGCCAGTTCATCTGGCGTTGACCCAGCACATGCATATGGATGTGATAAACGGTCTGCCCGCCATCTTCATTGCAGTTCATCACCACACGGAAGCCTTTTTCACAGCCTTGCTCCACCGCCAGGCGCTGGGCGGTGAACAGGATATGCCCGGCCAGTGCCTTGTCTTCTTCGGTGAGGTCGTTAAGGGTGCGGATCGGCTTTTTCGGGATCACCAGGAAGTGCACCGGGGCCATTGGCGCGATGTCGTGGAACGCCAGGACCTGGTCATCCTCGTAGATGATCTTCGCGGGTATTTCTCTGTTGATGATCTTGGTGAACAGAGTATCCACAGCTGTTTCTCCATTGTGAAAGTGCAGGGTGAGTGTACTCACGCGATCAGCGCGGGCAATAGGCCTTGTTGATCGCGCCGGCGATTTTGCGGGTCAGCCAGCGCGGGCTCAGGCGCGGGCTGAATGCCAGCCAGCGATTACGCCGGCCGGGAATGATGATGGCTTTGTTCTTGGCCAGGGCGCGCACGGTGTAGAGCGCGACTTCTTCCGGGCTCATCAGCTGTTGGCTGCGGTCCAGCTTGGCGGTGTCCATTTGCGCGGTGCTGAAGAACGCGGTGCGGGTCGGGCCCGGGCAGAGTACGGAAACCTTGATGCCGCAGGTCTTCAGTTCCTCGCGCAAGCCTTCGGAAAAGTGCAGCACGTAAGCCTTGCTGGCGTAGTAGGTGCTCATCCACGGCCCCGGCTGGAACGCGGCAACCGACGCCACGTTGAGAATCTGCCCGCCGCCGTGCAGGGCCATGGCGTTGCCGAGGGCGTGGCACATGCGGGTCAGGGCCAGGATGTTGACTTCCATCAGGTCCTGTTCGGTCATCCAGTCCTGGGCCAGGAACGGGCCGCTGGTGCCGATGCCGGCGCAGTTGACCAGCAGGTCGATCTGCCGCTCGCCTTCCTCAAGCTCCAGTAGAAACCCGGAGAGCCGCAAGGGCTCGCCGAGGTCGCAGGCACGGAACAGCACTTCGACGCCGAAGCGCTGAGTCAATTCGATTGCAATGCTTTCCAACTGATCACGCTGGCGGGCCACCAGAATCAAGCTGCGGCCGCGACGGGCCAGTGCTTCGGCCAAGGCCAGGCCGATGCCGCTGGAGGCACCGGTGATCAGAGCGTAACGGGTCATGCGTTTCTCCATCGCAACGCTAACGGGCCTGTGACAGAGGTGTCACAGGCGTCGGGCGTTTTTCACTGTTGCGTAGAGTCTACAGGTTCGGCTGCGTCGTCAGCACTTTGCACGTCGACTTCATCGACGGTGGTGGCCTGGTCGCTGTCGTCATCGGAGTTGATGGAGCTGCTTTCGTAGCTGCCGCCTACGTCGCTTTCGAGTTGGTCCAGATAGCCGCTCATGCCCACTAACACTGCGCCGGCAAAGACCAGCGGAATGAATGCCAGCCACAGGGCGGACAGGATTTTCACCGCGGTAGAGTTGCGCGGTGGTGGCGCGCCGTACTGGTTGGCGCCGGTATTGCCCGGGAGGACCATCAGCAGGATCGGGAAGATGCTGCCTACGAACGGCACCAGGTGCAGGAACCACAGCCAGCCGGACCAGCCCAGGTCATGCAGGCGTTGCACGGTGATCTGCACGCTGACCCACACTGCGGCCACGAGCAGGGCAATCCCCACCAGGAAGCCGATGACCATGGCGATCGTCGGAGAGACGGCAGCGATGCCCAGCCCGACAGTAAAGAACGCGCCTGAGATAAGGAGCATCACCACGCTCAACACCAGTGTCCACGCCAGGAAGCGCAGGCGTCCGATACGGCCGTTGACGGTGAATACCTTAAGGGTGGAAAACTCCGGCAGGTTCTCGCCAACGGTTGCCCGGGGCGGGGCGTAAGGCGAAGCGGCGGAGGCGGCGTAATCCGTTGAGCTGCCGGAGTCCGTTTCGTGTGTTTCGGCAAGGCTGAAGGCGACGGGCTGCTCTTCTTCTATGCGTGCATCGACCCCGGCGTTTTTCAACGCTTGCAGATAGGTCTCGGCATCGGCGCGGGAAAGGTCGCGTTTCAGGGCGACCGGGCGGCCGGTAAAGAGTTTTTCGATCGCTTCAACGTCGCTTTTGAACAGTTCGGCGAGATTCAGCTTGGCGGTGGTGCTTTCGACACCCGGGAGCAATGCGCCATCAAACACAATCTTGAAACGGTTGTCGCTCATGCGGGCATCCTTGTCACTTGAATAGGGGAGGCCTGCTTTCATCAGCAGGCGTTACATCGCGGGTCAGCGTGGCCAGCGTGCCGGCAGTTGTGCCGCGTGCTCGAGCGCCTTGCGGTATTCGGCATCCAGGCGGGCCACGAGTTCATCGACGCTGGGCAAATCATCAATTTCACCGACGCCCTGGCCGGCGGACCACACGGTCTTCCAGGCTTTGGCTTCGTCGTTGAGCGGCTTGAGCTTGGAGCCGAAATTGACTTCGCCCTTGCCTTGCAGCGCAGCGAGGTCAAAACCGGCGTTTTCCAGGCTCTGGCGCATAAAGCTTGCGGGTACACCGGAGACGGCTGGAGTGTGCACGATGTCGGCGGCGCGCGATGTGAGCAGCATCTCTTTATAAGCATCCGGGGCGTGGCTTTCGGTGGTGCCGATAAAGCGGGTACCGAAATAGGCCAGGTCGGCGCCGAGCAGCTGCGCGGCCAGGATCTCGTGGCCGTGGTTGAGGCAACCGGCGAGGAGCAGGGTCTTGTCGAAGAACTGGCGGATTTCTGCAATCAGCGAGAATGGGCTCCAGGTGCCGGCGTGACCACCGGCGCCGGCGGCAACGGCGATCAAGCCGTCGACGCCCGCTTCAGCGGCTTTCTCTGCATGGCGCCGGGTGGTGACATCGTGGAATACCAGGCCGCCGTAGCTGTGTACGGCGTCCACCAGTTCTTTCACTGCGCCCAGGCTGGTGATGACGATCGGCACTTTGTGCTCGACGCAGATCGCCAGGTCAGCTTCCACACGAGGGTTACTGTTGTGCACGATCAGGTTGACTGCATAGGGCGCCGGGTTGTCCAGCAGCGCCAGGCCCGCTTCGATCTCTTCCAGCCACGCCTTGAAACCGCTGCTTTCCCGTTGGTTGAGGGCAGGGAAACTGCCGACGATTCCGTTACGGCAGCAGGCCAGGACCAGTTGCGGGTTGGAAATCAGAAACATCGGCGCGGCCACGACAGGCAGGCGCAGACTGTGTTCGAGCGAAGCGGGCAGCGACATTGGAAGTACCCCGAGTAATAGACATTAGAACGGTTTGACCACGACCAAAATTACGATAGCCAGCAATATCAGAACTGGCACTTCATTGAACCAGCGATAAAAGACATGGCTGCGGGTGTTTTCGCCACGGGCAAAACGTTTTACCTGCGCGCCGCACATGTGGTGGTAGCCAATCAGCAGTACTACCAGGGTCAGCTTGGCGTGAATCCACGCGCCGGATTGAAAGATGGCCGGGTTGAGGTAGATCAGCCAGCCGCCGAACACCAGGCTGGCAATCATCGCCGGCCCCATGATGCCCCGGTAGAGCTTGCGCTCCATCACGCTGAAGCGTTCCTTGCTGACGGTGTCCTCGCTTTGCGCGTGGTAGACGAACAGGCGCGGAAGGTAGAACAGCGCGGCAAACCAGCAGACGATGCTGACGATATGGAAGGCTTTGACCCATAGATAAAGCATTTTTAGTTATTCCCAGGTTCACGGTAGCTGAAGATAGTAGTGGCTCAAGCGTCTACACGTCACGTTGACGGTTGTCGCAGGACGATACGGCCCCTATTATCGACGGCTTTCCAGTGGGTTCGTTGAGGGCAGGTTTATGGTCAAGGTCGGTATCGTCGGCGGCACGGGTTACACCGGTGTCGAATTGCTGCGTCTGTTGGCTCAGCATCCGCAAGCTGAGGTGGTGGTGATCACTTCCCGATCCGAGGCCGGCCTGGCGGTGGCCGACATGTATCCGAACCTGCGAGGCCACTACGACGGCCTGGCGTTCAGCGTGCCGGACATCAAGACCCTGGGGGCCTGTGATGTGGTGTTCTTCGCCACGCCCCACGGTGTTGCCCATGCCCTGGCGGGCGAGTTGCTGGCAGCGGGCACCAAGGTGATCGATTTGTCGGCGGACTTCCGCCTGCAGGACGCCGATGAGTGGGCCAAGTGGTACGGCCAGCCTCACGGTGCACCGGAGTTGCTGGAAGAGGCGGTGTATGGCCTGCCGGAGGTCAATCGTGAGCAGATCAAACAAGCGCGCCTGATCGCCGTACCAGGTTGTTATCCAACCGCCACACAGCTGGGTTTCCTGCCATTGCTGGAAGCCGGGCTGGCGGACGCATCGCGGCTGATTGCTGACTGCAAGTCGGGTGTCAGCGGTGCTGGCCGTGGTGCTGCTGTAGGCTCGCTTTACTCCGAAACGTCGGAAAGCATGAAAGCCTATGCGGTGAAAGGTCATCGTCACTTGCCGGAAATTCGCCAGGGGCTGCGTCGCGCAGCAGGTAAAGATGTCGGCCTGACGTTTGTGCCTCACCTGACGCCGATGATCCGCGGGATCCACTCCACGCTGTATGCGACAGTCGTTGATCGTTCGGTGGACCTGCAGGCGCTGTTTGAAAAGCGTTATGCCAATGAGCCGTTCGTCGATGTGATGCCGGCGGGCAGCCACCCGGAAACCCGCAGTGTGCGTGGTGCCAATGTGTGCCGTATCGCGGTGCACCGTCCACAGGATGGTGATCTGGTGGTGGTGCTGTCGGTGATCGATAACCTGGTCAAGGGCGCCTCGGGCCAGGCTGTGCAGAACATGAACATCCTATTTGGTCTGGATGAGAAGCTGGGCCTGTCCCATGCGGGCATGCTGCCGTAAGTTTTCTGCTGGTGCGCAAAGGCCCGTTGATCGGGCCTTTCGTGTTTTTAATGGCCGCTGCGCAGATTGATATACCGTAACAATAGTTGACCGCTTTTCTAGGAGAAGCGGATAATGCCCGCCATCACGCATATGGCGGCGCTACGCCGGGAGATTATCAGCATGAGCGTTGAATCCTTCACCCCCACGGCTTTGCAATTCACCCACGGTGCTGCGCACAAGGTGAAGAGCCTGGTCGATGAAGAGGGTAATGATCGCTTGAAGCTGCGCGTATTTGTTACGGGCGGCGGTTGTTCAGGGTTTCAGTACGGTTTCACCTTCGATGAAGACGTGGCCGATGACGACACCATCGTTGAGCGCGAGGGCGTAAGCCTGGTCGTCGATCCGATGAGCTTCCAGTACCTGGCAGGAGCCGAGGTGGACTATCAGGAAGGTCTGGAAGGTTCGCGCTTCGTGATCAAGAACCCGAACGCCACTACTACTTGTGGTTGCGGGTCTTCGTTCTCGATCTGATCGAAAGCGGATGTAAAAACGCCGCTTGGCCTTTATAGGGTCAAGCGGCGTTTTGCTGTGTGGGTTTTTTAGGCGGGGTAGATCGCCCCGAGTACGCGAAGGCCGCGGGCGCCGGTGACGCTGGGTCGGTTGGCGGCGATGCCTTCAAGGCAGCAATGGGCCAGCCAGGCGAAGGCCATGGCTTCGACCCAGTCGGGGTCCACGCCGTAAGTGGCGGTGCTGCTGACTTGGGTGGCTGGTAGCAGTGCGCTGAGGCGGCTCATCAAGGTGGCGTTATGGGCGCCGCCGCCGCAGACCAGCAGGGTTTCGGTCTGTGGTTGTGCGGTTTGCAGGGATTCGACGATGGTCAGGGCGGTCAGCTCAAGCAGTGTGGCTTGCACGTCCTGGGCTGCGAACGGCGGTAGCCGTCCCAGATGATGCTCAAGCCATCCCAGGTTGAAGACTTCACGTCCGGTGCTTTTTGGCCCTTTGGTCACGAAGAACGGGTCGCTGAGTAACGCCTTGAGTAACTGGGGTTCAACTTTCCCGCTGGCAGCCCACTGGCCATCGCGGTCGAAGTTCTCGCCGCGTTGCTGGTGAATCCAGGCATCCAGCAGGACGTTGCCCGGGCCGCAATCAAAGCCGGCGACTGGCTTGTCGGTCTCGATCAGGCTGAGGTTGCTGAAGCCGCCGATGTTCAGTACGGCGCGGTTGCCCGTGCGCTCGCCAAACAATGCCTCATGAAATGCAGGAACCAGCGGGGCGCCTTGGCCACCTGCGGCGACATCGCGGCTGCGGAAATCACTGACGACGGTGATTCCGGTCAATTCGGTGAGCAGCGCCGGATTGCCGATCTGCACGGTAAAGCCCCGGGCAGGCTCGTGGCGAATGGTTTGGCCGTGGCTGCCAATTGCTCGAATGTCCTGGGGTTTGAGTTTCTGCTGGTCCAGTAAGGCGTGAATGCCTTGGGCGGCAAGTGTCACCCAGTTCTGCTGGGCAATCGCCGAACGGGCAATCTCGTCCGGGCCACTGGCGCACAGGCCAAGCAGCTCGGAACGCAGGGAATCAGGCATAGGGATGTAATGGGTGGCAATCAGCTTGATCGCCGGGGCCAACTCGATCAGTGCAATGTCCAGGCCGTCAAGGCTGGTCCCGGACATCACACCTATATAGAGCGACATGGCTTAGCGTTTCGCCGAGGCCAGGAGGGTCGAGCGCTCCTGATCCATGCGGGCCATCAACGGCTGGCTCTGCTGCAGGAAGCGCGCGCGCTCGGCCTTGGCGATCGGGTCGGCCATTGGCAGCTTCTGGCCCAGTGGGTCGACGTGCACGCCGTTGACTTGGAACTCGTAGTGCAGGTGTGGTCCGGTGGACAGGCCAGTGGTGCCGATATAGCCGATCACCTGGCCTTGCTTGACGTTGCCGCCAGTCTGGATGCCTTTAGCAAAGCCTTGCATGTGGCCATACAGCGTACGGTAGGTATTGCCGTGCTGGATGATCACAGTATTGCCGTAGCCGCCACGGCGACCGGCCAGCAAAACCTTGCCGTCACCAGCCGCCTTGATTGGCGTGCCGCGCGGAGCTGCGTAGTCGACGCCTTTATGGGCGCGAATTTTGTTCAGAATTGGATGCTTGCGACCCATCGAGAAACGCGAGCTAATACGGGCGAAGTCAACCGGAGTACGGATGAATGCCTTGCGCATGCTGTTGCCGTCAGCGGTGTAGTAGCTGCTGTTGCCTTGTTTGTTGGTGTAGCGCACGGCGGTGTAGGTCTTGCCACGGTTGGTGAATCGCGCAGAAAGGATGTTGCCGGTGCCGACGACCTTGCCGTTGGCGACCTTTTGCTCGTAGATCACGTCGAATTCGTCGCCCTGGCGAATGTCCTGGGCAAAGTCGATGTCGTAGCCAAACACGCTGGCCATGTCCATGGTCATGCTGTGGGACAAGCCGGCGCGCGCGGCTGATTGGGACAGCGAGCTGTTGATCACGCCGTGTACATAGGCAGAGCGCATCACTGGCTTGGTGGTGATGCGGTTGAATGCAAAGCCTTTGGCGCCTTTGGTCAGCGTGATGCTTTCCAGGTCGCTGATATTGCTGTGCAGGTTGTGCAGTTGCCCGTCGGCTGTCAGTTCGAATTCAAGCTTCTGGCCATGCTTGAGTTGGGTGAACTGCTTGGCCTGCTTGTCGCTTGCCAGCACATCATTGACCGTCGCGGCTGGGAGGCCGACCTTTTCGAACAGGGTCGAAAGGGTGTCGCCCTTGGCAACAATCACTTCCCGGTGTAGCGGGTTCTTGGGGGCTTCTACCGCAGGCTTGGCCTGCGCGGTCTCTTTAGTGTCTTCGGCGCTGTTTTCAATCTGGGCAAACGGCGACTCTGTTGCGCTATTTGTGGCTTGCAGTGCGTCGGAAGCGTCTTGATCTTGTGTCAGTTGCTCAACCGGACTTTCCAGGTCAAGGCTCAGTGTCGTTCGTTTGGCTTCCACATCGCTGGAAGGAAATACCAGGAGTGCCAGGCTCAGAAGGGCGGCGATCCCACTTGCAGCGAGCAGGTGGGTCTTCGGGTAAAGCGGCGGCGCTTTAGACGGTTCTGTGGTCATAAGTAATTTTGACTTTGAAAAGATGAATTGGAAAAGATGAATGACATGATGAAGATGAAATAACTGTATAAAATATAACCAAATCATCTGTGGTGCAAGCTTGCGAACGCTAGGCTTGCTGAACGGTGTCCGTGCGCAGGGCAAAACTTGTAATTAGTCCCTGATCTTGTATGGTTGGTTCCCTTTTGAATCTGAGCCTTGCGGGTCTGTTATGAAGTCGGTTGAAGAGCAGCTAGCGCTGATCAAACGTGGTGCGGAAGAACTGTTGGTCGAAGCTGAGCTGATCGAAAAGCTCAAGCGTGGCCAGCCCCTGCGTATTAAGGCCGGCTTTGATCCGACAGCGCCGGATCTGCACCTTGGGCATACGGTGCTTATTAATAAACTGCGTCAGTTCCAGGAGCTGGGGCATCAGGTGATCTTCCTTATAGGTGACTTCACCGGGATGATCGGCGACCCGAGCGGCAAGAGCGCTACGCGTCCGCCGCTGACCCGTGAGCAGGTCCTCGATAATGCCGAGACCTATAAGACCCAGGTCTTCAAGATTCTCGATCCGGCCAAGACCGAGGTGGCATTCAACTCCACCTGGATGGATCAAATGGGGCCGGCGGATTTCATTCGTCTTACGTCCCAGTACACCGTTGCTCGCATGCTCGAGCGCGATGACTTCGATAAGCGCTACTCCACCAATCAGCCGATCGCTATCCATGAGTTCCTGTACCCGTTGGTTCAAGGGTATGACTCGGTGGCGTTGCGTGCCGATGTCGAGTTGGGCGGTACCGATCAGAAGTTCAACCTGCTGATGGGGCGTGAGTTGCAGCGCGCGTATGGGCAAGAGGCTCAATGCATTCTGACCATGCCATTGCTGGAGGGGTTGGATGGCGTCAAGAAGATGTCCAAGTCCTTGGGTAACTATGTAGGTATCCAGGAGGCACCGGGTGTGATGTACGGCAAGCTGGTTTCGATTCCGGATGCGCTGATGTGGCGTTACTTCGAACTGTTGAGCTTCCGCTCGATGGATGAGATCAATGCATTGCGTGCTGAAGTAGAGGCTGGTGCGAATCCGCGGGACGTGAAGATCAAGCTGGCGGAAGAGATTGTTGCGCGCTTCCATGGTGAGGAGGCTGCTGCCAGCGCTCACCGTGCTGCGGGTAACCGCATGAAGGATGGCGAGCTGCCGGACGATCTACCGGAGGTTGAGTTGACTGCTGCCGAGGCAATGCCGATTGCTGCGGTCCTTAATAAGGCGGGCCTGGTGAAGAACTCGGCTGTGGCGCGGGACCTTCTGGGGTCTGGTGGTGTGCGTATAGATGGTGAGGTTGTTGATCGCACCTTTATATACGAGCTGGGCGCGACTCACGTTTGCCAGGCGGGTAAGAAGGCATTTGCGCGTATTACGCTTAAAACCGAATAAACCTGAAATTAACTGTTGACGGCGATTTATATCTGTCTATAATTCGCCCCACTTCCGGCGCAGTCGAAACG